>NZ_RSAJ01001269.1 GCF_003933965.1 Streptomyces sp. RP5T | reverse complement strand
GGACTATCGTGGCCTCCCACGTCCTTCATCGGTTCCTGGTGCCAAGGCATCCACCGTGCGCCCTTAAAAACTTGGCCACAGATGCTCGCGTCCACTGTGCAGTTCTCAAACAACGACCAGCCACCCACCACCCCGCCCTACAAGGCGAGTTCACTGGGACCGGCATCATGAGGGGGTTCATTCCCTCAGACACCCAACAGCGTGCCCGACACCCTCGCCACTCGTGATCAGCGTTCCACGCTCCGAAGAGCAGTACTGGCAGCCCGAGATGACTGAAAGTGCCGAATAATCAACGTTCCACCCATGAGCAACCACCGCAGAACGTTTGCCTGCGTAGTGGCCTCTGACCGAGCGAACTCGGTAAGAAGTGCTCCTTAGAAAGGAGGTGATCCAGCCGCACCTTCCGGTACGGCTACCTTGTTACGACTTCGTCCCAATCGCCAGTCCCACCTTCGACAGCTCCCTCCCACAAGGGGTTGGGCCACCGGCTTCGGG
>NZ_RSAJ01001268.1 GCF_003933965.1 Streptomyces sp. RP5T | reverse complement strand
GTGCGGCGCTGTGTGGCAGCAGAGCTCGGGTGCGGGGCTGCGGCGGCGCGGTGTCCAGGTCGCGGGGGCCCGTACAGGGCGGGCCCTGATGCGGTCGGTGTGCAGGGAGGGTGCCGGGGCTGGTCGGCGTGCCGTGGCGCCGACGCCCTTGCCATGGGCGCTGGACGCCCGTAAGTCGGGGGCGATCGTCGTGGGCGGCCCGGTGCGGCCGGTTGCGCAGTTCCCCGCGCCCCTGGCTGGAGCTCCAGAGGGGCCGCTGAGGCCCCTGCGCTGCCATGGACACGTGGGGTGCCTGCGCCCGCATTCCCCGCGAAGTCAATCGGTTGCCCCGTCGAAACTTTCGGCGGCCCCCGCAATGACCGATCCCACCCCGGCCGACCATGACCCCGCACCGGCGCGAGAAGTCTGAGATTTTCCGAAGAAAGGCGTCCCGCAGCCGTTCCTCGTAATAATTCGGACTTACGTTCCTCCGTGTGAGCGGAGACGGCGAGGACAGACG
>NZ_RSAJ01001267.1 GCF_003933965.1 Streptomyces sp. RP5T | reverse complement strand
GCCTGGCTGCTGTACGAGCACCGCCGCGCACGTAACACCCGCTGGCGGAAGCTCCGCTGCTTCGACCAGGCACTGCTCACGCTGGTCCACCTGCGCAAGAACGGGACATTCGCCCAGCTCGGCGCCGGGTTCGCGATATCCCAGGCCACCGCCTGGCGCTACGTGGACGAGGCCCTGGAGGTGCTGGCTTCCTGGGCCCCAGGCCTCCATGAAGCCCTCACCGGCCTCGGTGAGGGCGACCACGTCATCGTTGACGGCACGCTGATCCCCACCGACCGCGTCCGCGCCGATCAGCCGTACTACTCGCAGAAGCACAAGAAGCACGGCATGAACGTGCAGGTCATCGCCCGCCCTGACGGCACCCCGCTGTGGTTCTCCCGCGCGACACCCGGCCGCACACATGACCTGACCGCGGCCCGAGCTCACGGCATCGTCCAGGCCTGCCTGACCCGGCAGATCCTCGTGCTGGCGGACCGCGCCTACCAGGGCGCCGGCGCCAC
>NZ_RSAJ01001266.1 GCF_003933965.1 Streptomyces sp. RP5T | reverse complement strand
CGTCGTCCTCCCCCGCCAACGCGTCCCGTACGACCTGCGGCTCCTCGTCCACCCCGAACCGCTCCGCGAGCGCCTCGACGACCTCCTCCGCGGCATCCCGATCAGGCAGCACCAGTACATGTCTCACATCGCTCACGGCACCATTTTCCAGGCCGGACGGGACGGGCAGGACCGGCTCAACCGTGCCCTTCGCGGTTCCGCACGGTCGGCACCCGGTCGAGCTCGACACCGAACCTCTCCCGGTACACCCCCAGCACCTCCTCGTCCGTCTCCAGCTCCCGCTCCTCCCGCTCCCCGGCGGCGTCCGTGGTCTTGAGGACCCGCCCGCTGAGCGTGATCCGCCCGCCGTCCTCCGTGACCCTCGAACACACCAGGGACTGGGTGAAGTGCGAGGCCGGCGAGGTGCTGTGCCACCAGGCCCCGGCCACGAAGTCACCGAGCACCCGGGGCCGCACCTCCAGCCGGTACTGGCTCCTGCCGCCCAGGACGACGTCCAGGTC
>NZ_RSAJ01001265.1 GCF_003933965.1 Streptomyces sp. RP5T | reverse complement strand
CTCTTGTTTTGCTCTTTTTTTTTTTTTTCAAGCAGAAGACGGCATACGAGGTCCTGAGATGTCTCGTGGGCTCGGAGATGTGTATAAGAGTCAGCCACAGGACCTCACGAGGACGACAAGGGTGCGTCCGGCACCCTTCCCGGACAGTCCGTGCCCGCCGCACGTGCGCGGGGCCGGGTGTCGGCGAGGGCCGCGTCCGCCGCGGCCGAGGACCCGTCCCGCGCGCGGGACGGCGGCGGCACCTCTCCCCGCCCGCCCGCGGACGGGACCCATCACGCCTACGGCTCCGCGAGCTGGGGCGCCTCGGGCGGCCCCGAGGGCACGAGGGCGCAGGGCCACGGCCCTTCCGAGCCGTCGGCCGTCGTACCGGGCCAGGGCGGCGCGCCCCGGATCGAGCACCGGGGCGCGACCGGTGCCGGTGCTTCGGGAGGGGACACCCACGGCGGCCGGTCCGGCGTCGGCTCCTTCGAAGTGACGCGCACGACCGCCGTCCCCCCGCCTCCTCCGGCCGACCACGAC
>NZ_RSAJ01001264.1 GCF_003933965.1 Streptomyces sp. RP5T | reverse complement strand
AGCAGCGTCCATCGTCGTCGGATAGCGCAGCCACGCGGCGACCGTCACGGCCTGCCGTGCCTGCACCTCGCACAGCGCAGCGGCCAGCGCGCCGCCCACCGGCGGGTAGGCGCGGGTCAGCCAGTAGGTGGTCGCCGCGATGACCGGGGAGAGATCTGCTTGCACGGGCGGGCCGTCCGAGATGCTGGTGGGAGAGGGGACTGCGCGAAACGGTAGCCCGCGCCCCCGTGAGGACGACATGGCTCCGGCCTCACCCGCCACGTGGCCTCGGCCACACCGGCCCCGCCCGCACGCCTACGCCTCCAGCCAGAACCGGGTGCGCCTGAGCCACAGCTCCAGCAGCTCCGAGTCCCCTCGCGTCTCGACACCGGGCGCCGGGCGGGCGTAGAGGAACAGGAGCAGGTCCGTCACCGGTCCGCGTACGCGCACGGCGGCCGTGCCGGTCCCGCGCCGCCACTTCGGCCGTTCTCCGGTGAGGTCGAACAGCCACTCCCCCGCCACCCCCGCGTCGAGGCCCAGGGT
>NZ_RSAJ01001263.1 GCF_003933965.1 Streptomyces sp. RP5T | reverse complement strand
CTTGGGGGGGCTCTCCGGATCGGGCTCGGGACCGCCGCCGGGCACGTCGTAGAAGTACGTACGGGTACGGACCTGTCCCGTGGACGTCCGCTCGCGGCGGCGCTCCAGGTATCCGGCGTCTTCGAGCTCCCTGAGGGCCCGGGAGATCAGGATCGCACCCTCGCTGAAGTGCTCGCACAGGGCTGTGATGCTCACGGGGGCGCCGTCGGGCAGTGAGGAGATGTACGCCGCGACACCGACGGTGACCGCGCTGCCCCGCCGCTGGGCGAGGGCGTTGGAGATCACCGTGAAGTCGGCCGTCAGCCGGGTGCGGACATGGATCACGCCGGAGGTCGGAGCTCCGGCGGAGGCGCGCGAGGGCGCGTTAGACTGCGAGTCAGCCATCGGGAAGCGGTTCTTCCTGATCGGTCAGGCCCTCGATCGGGACGGCAATCCCGGCCGGGGGCCGAAGTCTGTGTGCTGTTGTCGCGGCGAACGTAACCGCCCGTATCCCCACCCTGCAAGCCGGTCACTCGGACGAGTGACGCGAGC
>NZ_RSAJ01001262.1 GCF_003933965.1 Streptomyces sp. RP5T | reverse complement strand
GGGTTGTCGCCGCCCTCACCACCCTCTCCTCCCTCTGCCGCGACCTCATCCGCCGCACCGAGGACGGCGACAACCCCGGCCTGCGC
The DNA here is from genome assembly GCF_003933965.1 of Streptomyces sp. RP5T. Classification (GTDB taxonomy): domain Bacteria; phylum Actinomycetota; class Actinomycetes; order Streptomycetales; family Streptomycetaceae; genus Streptomyces. The sequence goes on along the minus strand of NZ_RSAJ01001262.1, from coordinate 448 downwards.
CTGATCGCCGTCCGCCACTGCATCGACGTCGCCGCCCACCCCGACACCATCGCCGCCTGGCTCGCCGACGGCACCGTCCCCGGCGGCCCCGAACTCGACCCCGAACTGCGCTGGCGCGTCCTCGCCCGCCTCGCCGTCCTCGGCGCCACCGACGAGGCCGCCATCGCCGCCGAACTGGCCCTCGACCCCTCCGCCACCGGCCAGGAGGGCGCCGCCCGCTGCCGTGCCGCCCTGCCCACGGAAGAGGCCAAGGCACAGGCCTGGGAGGCCATGTTCACCGGCGACGCCCTCTCCAACTACCTGTTCACGGCCACCGCCCAGGGCTTCTGGCAGCCCGAACAGACCGACCTAGTACGGCAGTACGTGCCCCGCTACTACGAGGACGCCGTCGCCCTCGCCGCCCGCCGGGGCCCCGCCATCGCCGAGGCCGCCGGCCGCTGGGCGTTCC
>NZ_RSAJ01001261.1 GCF_003933965.1 Streptomyces sp. RP5T | reverse complement strand
GAGGAGGGGGTGCGGGTCGGTCAGGGGGCGCGGGGTGATCCGTACCGTACGCCCCCGGTACTCGAACTCCTCGCCGGTCCAGGCCCTCAGCAGGGTCTCCAGGAGCTCGTCCTGGAGCCGGCCCCGGCGCCGCCACTCCACGTCGAACAGGGCGTACTCCTCGGGGCGGTACCCGATCCCGGCGACGGTCACCAGGCGGCCGCCGCTCAGCAGGTCCAGCACGGCGATCTCCTCGGCCAGGCGCAACGGGTCGTGCAGCGGGCCGATCACGGCGGAGACGGTGACCGCGATCCTGCGCGTGGCGCCGAACACCGCGCCCGCGAAGGCGAACGGCGACGGCAGCCAGTTGTTGTCGACGCCGTGGTGCTCCTCGGTCTGCACGGTGGTGACGCCGTGCTCGTCGGCGTACGCGGCCATGTCCAGGGCGGCGCGGTAGCGGGCGCTGAGGGAGGCGGGTGTCGCGCCGGGCTCGACGAGGTTGAAACGGACGACCGTGACGGGCATGGGGGTTCCCCCTTCACCGGGCGGGTGGTGCG
>NZ_RSAJ01001260.1 GCF_003933965.1 Streptomyces sp. RP5T | reverse complement strand
GTGGGGGCCTTGGCGGGGCCGTGGCGCCGTAGGGGTGCTGTGGGCGCCGTAGAAGGTGCTACGAGCCGTGGCGGTGCTGTGGGCGCCGTGGAAGCGCTTCGGGTGTCGTAGGAGTGCTTCGGTTGCCGTGGTGGACGCCGCCCCGCACGGCCGGGGGCGCCTCATACGGCACCCCGGGCGCGCGGCCGGAACCGCCGTTGGATACTTTGACTCCGTGGACAAGAAGAACGCCCTGCGCGCCGGCGCCCTGGTGGCCGGTACGACGCTGATGATGCTGCTCATGTCGTCCCCCGCCTCCGCGCTGAACCGCGACGACGGCGACGACCCCGGCACGGGCCTGAGCGTCATCGAGACGCTGGGTCTGTTCGTCGTGGCCCCGATCGTGATCTTCGCGGTCATCGCCGGGCTGGTGATGGTGCTGGACAAGTCCAAGGAAGAGCACCGGGTGACCACCCGCAACATCAGGACCAAGCCCGCCGAGGCGGAGGCCAGGGCCGGGTCGAAGGCCTGACCCCACCGATTTCCGGGGCGCCGAG
>NZ_RSAJ01000125.1 GCF_003933965.1 Streptomyces sp. RP5T | reverse complement strand
CCGGTCGGGCGGGGGCGGCGGTGGATGCCGTCGGCGAGGTAAGGCGTGAATGCAGCTCGTACAGCTTACGAGTGAGGTGACCCTAACGCACCCGTCCGGACGGCCCGGGAACCCGGTCGGCCACCCCGCCGTTTCCCGGCTGTCAGTACCGGATGACAGGATCGACCCATGCGTAACGCGCTCGACGCCACCCCCTACGACGCCCTGCTCCTGCTCTCGTTCGGAGGCCCCGAGGGCCCGGACGACGTGGTCCCGTTCCTGGAGAACGTGACGCGCGGGCGCGGCATCCCCAAGGAACGCCTGAAGGAAGTCGGCCAGCACTACTTCCTGTTCGGCGGGGTCAGCCCCATCAACGACCAGAACCGCGCCCTGCTGCAGGCCCTGCGCAAGGACTTCGCGGACCACGGCCTGGACCTGCCGGTCCACTGGGGCAACCGCAACTGGGCCCCCTATCTCACCGACACCCTGCGCGAGATGGTCGCCGACGGACACCGCCGCATCCTGGTCCTCGCCACCAGCGCCTACGCCTCCTACTCGGGCTGCCGCCAGTACCGCGAGAACCTCGCCGAGTCACTGGCCGCCCTGGAGGCCGAGGGCCTGGAGCTGCCGAGGATCGACAAGCTGCGGCACTACTTCAACCACCCCGGCTTCGTGGAGCCCATGGTCGACGGGGTGCTCGCCTCCCTCGCCGAGCTCCCCGAGGAGGTGCGCGACGGGGCCCACATCGCCTTCTCGACCCACTCGATCCCGACCGCCTCGGCGGACACCTCGGGACCGGTCGAGGGCCACGGCGAGGGCGGCGCGTACGTGGCGCAGCATCTGGAGGTCGCGCGGTTGATCGCCGACGCGGTCCGCGAGCGCACCGGCGTCGACCATCCCTGGCAGCTCGTCTACCAGTCCCGGTCCGGGGCCCCGCACATCCCGTGGCTGGAGCCCGACATCTGCGACCACCTGGAGGAGCGCCATGCCGCTGGCGTCCCCGCCGTGGTGATCGCGCCCATCGGGTTCGTCTCCGACCACATGGAGGTCCTCTACGACCTCGACACGGAGGCCAAGGCCAAGGCGGAGGAGCTCGGCCTGCCGATGCGCCGCTCGGCGACCGTCGGCGACGACCCCCGTTTCGCCGCGGCCGTCCGCGACCTGGTCCTGGAGCGGGCCGCCGTCGAGCGCGGACAGGAGGTCACGCCCTGCGTCCTCGGCGCACTCGGGGCCGGCCACGACGTCTGCCCGGTCGGCTGCTGCCCGGCCCGCGCCCCCAAGCCCGCCGCCGCGGGCGTCGACAGCCCGTACGAGTGAGGAGCCCCGTGACCGACCCCCTGCACGCGGAACTGCTGCGGCTGGCCCAGGAGGCCGCCCGTCGCGCCGGCAGCCTGCTGCGCGACGGCCGCCCGGCCGACCTCGAGGTAGCCAGGACCAAGTCCAGCCCCATCGACGTGGTGACCGAGATGGACATCGCGGCGGAGAAGCTGATCACGGACCTGATCTCCGAGCAACGCCCCGACGACGGCTTCCTCGGCGAGGAGGGCGCCTCCACCGAGGGCACCAGCGGCGTCCGCTGGGTCGTCGACCCCCTGGACGGCACGGTCAACTACCTCTACGGGCTGCCGACCTGGTCCGTGTCCATCGCCGCCGAGCAGGACGGCGAGACCGTCGTCGGGGTCGTCGCGGCGCCGATGCGCGGCGAGACGTACCACGCGGTCCGCGGTGCGGGCGCCTGGGCCACGGGCGCGTGGGAGGGCGAGCGCAGGCTGGCCTGCCGCCCGGCACCGCCGCTGGCGCAGGCCCTGGTGTCGACCGGCTTCAACTACGTCACCGAGGTCCGCACCCACCAGGCCGAGGTGGCCGCGAAGCTGATCCCCCTCCTGCGCGACATCCGCCGCGGCGGCTCGGCGGCCATCGACCTGTGCGACCTGGCGGCGGGCCGCCTGGACGGCTACTACGAGCGGGGTCTGAACGCCTGGGACTACGGGGCGGGCGACCTCGTCGCCCGGGAAGCGGGCGCCCTGACCGGTGGGCGCCCCGGAGAGCGCCCCAACCCGGCCCTCACGGTCGCGGGCACCCCGGGGGTCTTCGAGCCCCTCCAGCAGCTCCTGGAGGACTTCGGCGCCTGGCACGACTGACGGGCCGACTCCGGGCGAACACCAGGTGAACGGGCCCGGACACCGACGCAGCGGGCCCCCGGCGCTGGATTCGCCGGGGGCCCGCTGTCGTGCCGCGAAGCCGATCAGACGCTAGGCGCTGACCTCCACACCGTGTTCGGCCGCGAGGCGGCGCAGGTCGTCGAGCTCGCCCTGCTCCACCTCGACGAGGAAGTCGTCGCCCTCGTCGAGGGCCCGCGTCAGGTCGGTCTCGGTCGCCCTTATGCGCTGCAGAAGTCCTGCGGTGAATGCGTCCATGCTGCGCCCCCTCGTCCTGGGTCGTGGGTCGGTGGCACGGGGGTGTGCCTATCGGAAGGGGCGATCACGTCTCTTGCGGGTGCCCAGCGCTGCCCAGGCCGGGCGGCGACGGTGCCGGACACCCACGCCCGCTCTGCGGAAGCGCGGACAGTGCCGTGCCGCATGGTGGTACGGCACATGCAGAGCGTGATCGCGGGGTGTAAAGCCGTCCTCCCCCCGCTCGTTCCGACGGAAACCTCAACCGCGCGAGAAAATCCCGCATTCCCGCTCTCCCACCCGTCTTTCAGATGCCCCTCACCCGCCTTACAGCCGACTTATGGCCGAAAAGGGCAGGATGGAGACCAACACCCACCCGGATCCCTGCCCGCGTGTGCCCGAAGCGCGCTACGCGGGTGGACACAGGAAGGACAAGCGACGTGCGCGTACTCGTCGTCGAGGACGAGCAGCTGCTCGCCGATGCGGTGGCCACCGGACTGCGCCGGGAGGCCATGGCCGTCGACGTCGTGTACGACGGTGCGGCCGCTCTGGAACGCATCGGCGTCAACGACTACGACGTGGTCGTCCTCGACCGCGACCTCCCCCTGGTCCACGGCGACGACGTCTGCCGCAAGATCGTCGAACTCGGCATGCCCACCCGCGTGCTGATGCTGACGGCCTCCGGGGACGTCAGCGACCGCGTCGAGGGCCTGGAGATCGGCGCCGACGACTACCTGCCCAAGCCCTTCGCGTTCAGCGAGCTGACGGCACGCGTGCGTGCCCTCGGCCGGCGCACCAGCGTGCCGCTGCCGCCGGTCCTGGAGCGCGCCGGGATCAAGCTCGACCCCAACCGCCGCGAGGTGTTCCGCGACGGCAAGGAAGTCCAGCTCGCTCCCAAGGAGTTCGCCGTCCTGGAGGTGCTGATGCGCTCAGAGGGAGCCGTCGTCTCCGCGGAGCAGCTCCTGGAGAAGGCGTGGGACGAGAACACCGACCCCTTCACCAACGTCGTGCGGGTGACCGTCATGACCCTGCGCCGCAAGCTGGGCGAACCCCCGGTGATCGTCACCGTTCCCGGCTCGGGCTACCGGATCTGATGGCCGTGGCCTCGTCTCCCGCGCCTCCCCAGGCGCCCCCGAAGCCCACCTGGGACCCCAGGCGGCCGGCACCGCCGCTGCCGTGGCTGCGACCGACCATCCGCATAAGGCTCACGCTGCTGTACGGCGGAATGTTCCTGATCGCGGGCATCCTGCTGTTGTCGATCATCTACCTGATCGCCGCCCAGGCCCTGAACGTCGGCAGTGAGCTGCCCTTCAAGATCACCCAGGGCAGCGTCGCCAGCGACATCTGCAACCTGCCCTCGGGTGTCTCGCCCGACGTCATGAACAAGGCGATGGACAGCTGTGTCAACGACCAGCGCCAGCACGCCCTGGACAGCCTCCTCAGCCGCTCGCTGCTGGCCCTGCTGGGCCTCGCGATCATCGCCTTCGCCTTCGGCTACGCGATGGCGGGACGTGTCCTGTCCCCGCTGGGCCGGATCCTGCGCACCGCGCGCGCGGTGGCGGGCTCGGACCTGTCCCGCCGGATCGAGCTGGACGGACCGGACGACGAGCTCAAGGAGCTGGCCGACACCTTCGACGACATGCTGGAGCGCCTGGAGCGGGCCTTCACGGCCCAGCAGCGTTTCGTCGGCAACGCCTCGCACGAGCTGCGGACGCCCCTGGCGATCAACCGCACGCTCCTGGAGGTGCACCTGTCCGATCCGGGAGCGCCGGTGGAGCTCCGGCAGCTCGGCAAGACCCTGCTGGCCACCAACGAGCGCAGTGAGCAGCTCGTGGAGGGGCTGCTGCTGCTCGCCCGCAGCGACAACCAGATCGTCGAGCGCAAGCCCGTGGACCTCGCCGAGGTCGCCGGACAGGCGATCGACCAGGTGCACGGCGAGGCCGAGGCCAAGGGCGTGGCCATCCGCGGCGAACAGAAGTCGGCGGTCGTCCAGGGCAACGGCGTCCTGCTGGAGCGGATCGCCCTGAACCTGGTGCAGAACGCCGTGCGCTACAACGTGCCCGAGGGCGGCTGGGTCGAGGTGACCACCGAGGTCCAGCACGGCCAGGCCGTGCTCACGGTGACCAACACCGGCCCCGTCGTGCCGGCGTACGAGGTCGACAATCTCTTCGAGCCCTTCAAGCGGCTGCGTGGCGCCGACCGCACCGGCAGCGACAAGGGCGTCGGTCTCGGGCTGTCGATCGTGCGGTCCGTGGCGCGGGCGCACGGCGGGCACATCGTCGCTCAGCCGCGCGAAGGGGGTGGGCTGGTGATGCGAGTCACCCTTCCGGTCTGAGATCATGACCCCCGCACCGAGACCGATACACAGGGATGTTCGCTTTGCGCGGAATTTTCTGGGCACTTCGAAGACTGCCCTCTGTGTGATCGATCACAAGGGAGAATTTCCGGACATCCACTCTCCGTGATCATGTGCGTTGTCGGAAAGCCGGGAAAATCCGGGTTTTCACAGGTCCTGATCACGGGAAGTACACGGTGAGACGCCTTTGAAGTGCGGGATTCGGACCGTGTACGGTCCCGATCGCCATCCAACCCGATCACTCAAGAGGAGTCCGGTTGGGTGTCGATTGAGTAACAGACCTTGATGTGAGGCAAAATCTCCGCCTCAGGTCGGGCACAAGTCCGGCCTCTCACGCGTTACGTGCGCTGGAGACACCGCAGACACCCAGAGGGGGAGAGCGACATGGCAACGGATTACGACACCCCACGCAAGACCGACGACGACGTCGACTCGGACAGCCTTGAAGAGCTCAAGGCGCGTAGGAACGACAAGTCGACCTCCGCAGTGGACGTCGACGAGTTCGAGGCCGCTGAAGGCCTGGAACTGCCCGGAGCGGACCTCTCGAACGAGGAGCTGGCCGTCCGGGTGCTGCCCAAGCAGCAGGACGAGTTCACCTGCATGAGCTGCTTCCTGGTGCACCACCGCAGCCAGCTGGCCCGGGAGAAGAACGGCCAGCCGATCTGCCGCGACTGCGACTGAGGGCGGGTCGGGCATGACTGGCTCGACCCCTCCTTGGAAGCGCCGCTCTCCCTGGCGGGGAGCGGACCAGGGGCCGTCCGACGGCCCCCACGGCGCGCGTGACGACGAGCGGGGCTCTTCCGGACCGGGAGCCTCGCTCGAACCGGTGGCCGACCGGGACCACCTCCCGGCCCAGGCCGGTTCGACCAGGACGCCCGCTCCCGTCGCCAGACGGGTGGCGGCGATCCGGGACAGGGCCCGGGAAGGGGCCCGCAAGGGCGGCAGCCGGGCCAGGGCGGGCCTGGCGTACCTCGCCGACCGGATCATCGAGATAGCCCCGCGTATCCCCGTACGCGACCTCGCGACCCTCCGCCGCCAGTTTCCCGGTCTCGGACCCGAGGAGATCGCGGACAAGCTCGTCATGGGCGCCGCGAGCGCCACGGCGACCGTCGGAGCGGGGATCGGTGCCGCGGCGATGCTTCCCGTGCCGCCCGCCATGCCGACCGAGCTCGCCGCCGAGATCACCGGCGTGGCCGCGATCGAGCTGAAGCTGATCGCGGAACTCCACGAGGTCTACGGCGTACGGCCGCCCGGCACCATCAAGGAACGCAGCACCGCGTATCTGAACTCCTGGTCGGGAGAGCGCGGGATCGACGTGAAGAAGCCGTCGACGGTGAGCACCGCGCTCAACAGTCCGATGAAGCAGCAGCTGCGTCAGCAGATCATGAAGCGGATGATCCGCGACCTGCCGAACCTCCTGCCGTTCCTGGTCGGCGCCGCCGTCGGGGCGGTCATGAACCGCAGGGACACCAGAAGACTCGCCGACCGGATCCGCAAGGACCTGCGCAGGTCCCAGGTGCCCTGGGACCGGCTCCCCGCGCTGCCGGCCCTGGAGGTCCCGGCGAACGCGCTGGAACTGGAGAAGTAAGACTTCCGTGTGAGAAGTCCGGGCCCCACCGCCCGTTCGGTCGGGTGAAGCCGTGCACGAACGTTCTAGGCGGCGGTCGCGCGGGCCGTCTTCAGCGCCTCGGCCAGCCGCTCCGGCTCGCGCGTCGACAGGTACAGGTAGGGCGTCGGGTCGTCCGGATCGACGACCTCCACCTTCAGCGCCCTCGGGATGTAGGCGCGCAGCAGCAGGAACGCGCGGGTGTCGGCCTTGTACGTCCGCCAGGCCCGGGCCTCCTCCGGGTCCAGGATCTCCGCCTCGCCCAGGGCCGACACCGGGATCTTGGCCTCGCCCGCGATCAGCGAGTCACCCACGATCCGGATGCGCATCGAGCCGTAGGAACTCGCCACCACCGCGGCCGCGGCGGTGCCGCCGACCAGGCCGCCGAGCAGCGGAAGCGTGCCGAAGGGCAGCAGGATCAGCGCGAAGGAGACCCCGACCAGGAAGGAGATCAGCCACCAGGAGCGGGGGGCGGTGAGGCGTTCGTCGTACGGGACGGCGGAGGGCTGCATGAAACCAAGCTTGGCACGGTGTCCTGACCGGGCCGACGCGCGGGTAAGGTCTGCGCCTGTGAGTGGTACTTCCCCGGCTCTTCAGCCCCCCGCCGACGCGTCGCAGCCCGTGCGACACCCGGACGCCCCCGCGCCCGGTGAGCTGCTCGGCGCGCACTACGGCCAGTGCTTCGGCTGCGGCGGCGAACAGCCCCACGGTCTGCACCTGGAGGCGCGGGCCGGCGAGGGGGTCTCGGTCACCGCCGAGTTCACCGTGCGGCCCGCCCATCAGGGCGCCCCCGGCCTCGCGCACGGCGGTGTGCTCGCGACCGCACTCGACGAGACCCTGGGCTCGCTCAACTGGCTGCTGCGCACGATCGCGGTGACCGGACGCCTGGAGACCGACTTCGTACGGCCGGTGCCCGTCGGCACGGTGCTGTACCTGGAGGCCGAGGTGACGGCGGTGGCCGGCCGGAAGATCTACTCGACCGCCACCGGCCGCATCGGCGGCCCCGAGGGACCTGTCGCGGTGCGCGCGGACGCCCTGTTCGTCGAGGTGAAGGTCGACCACTTCATCGACAACGGCCGCCCGGAGGAGATCCGGGCCGCCATGGACGACCCGGACCAGGTCCGGCGTGCCCGTGCCTTCGAGGTGAACCCGTGAGCCGTGACCCCCTGAACGTGCTGATCCGGCGCGTCGACCCCGACGTACCGCTTCCGTCGTACGCGCACCCCGGTGACGCGGGGGCCGATCTGCGGACCACCGAGAGCCGTGAACTGAAGCCCGGGGAGCGGGCCGTGCTGCCCACGGGGGTGTCCGTGGCGCTCCCTGAGGGGTACGCGGCCTTCGTGCACCCGCGATCCGGTCTCGCCGCACGCTGCGGTGTCGCTCTCGTGAATGCCCCGGGGACGGTTGATGCCGGGTACCGTGGGGAGATCAAGGTGATCGTGGTGAATCTCGACCCGCACGAGTCGGTGCGGTTCGAGCGTTTCGACCGGATTGCCCAACTCGTCGTCCAGCAGGTCGAGAGGGTCCGCTTCCAGGAGGTCGCGGAGCTTCCCGAGTCGGCGCGGGCCGAGGGGGGCTTCGGGTCCACCGGCGGTCACGCCGCCGTGGGCGACGGGGGCGATACAGACGCTGAGGCCGCCGTGGGCGGCACAACGGGTGGGAATCGATACGCATCGGTCGTATCCGACCGGGAAGGACAGTGACGTGTTCGGACGTCGCAACAAGAAGGGTGCCGCCGAGGACGCGGCCGGCGAGGCCGAGCAGGTCGTCGACAGCGTCGACACTGAGGCGGACGACGTGGAGCGCGAGCGCGTACGGCTGGAGCCGGAGCCGCGGCCCGACGGGCCCTGGGACAGCACCGAGGTGCGCGACCCCGCCGAGGGCCGGGTCGACCTGGGCGGACTCTTCGTGCCGGGCGTCGACGGCATGGAGCTGCGGGTCGAGGTCGCGGGCGACGCCATCGTCGCGGCCACCGTCGTGCTGCGCGACAGCGCCATCCAGCTCCAGGCCTTCGCCGCTCCCAAGCGTGAGGGCATCTGGGGCGAGGTGCGCGAGGAGATCGGCTCCGGCATCACCCAGCAGGGCGGCATCATCGACGAGGTCGAGGGCCCGCTGGGCTGGGAGCTGCGCGCCCAGGTGCCGGTGCAGCTGCCGGACGGCACGGGCGGCTTCCAGGTCGTGCGGTTCGTGGGTGTGGACGGCCCGCGCTGGTTCCTGCGCGGTGTGATCTCGGGCCAGGGCGCGGTGCAGCCGCAGGCGGCCGGGCTCCTGGAGCAGATCTTCCGGGACACGGTCGTGGTCCGCGGCGAGGGCCCGATGGCGCCCCGCGACCCGATCGTCCTCAAGCTGCCGAACGACGCCCAGATGGTTCCCGAGGGCGTCCAGCAGCAGGACGAGGGCTCCCGCTTCTCCGGCGGCATGGGTCAGCTCCAGCGCGGACCGGAGATCACCGAGGTCCGGTAGCCGTACGACGTTCAGGGCCGTATCCCGTCGGGGTGCGGCCCTTTTCCGTGCCCCCGCGTGTTCGCGGGGGCTTTTTCGTGCGCGGGACCTTGACGGCGGATTGGTCTGTACCTACCTTCTCGGCTCAACGCGTCTGTTCATAGAGGCGCTTCGTGTTCACATACGAGAACGGAAGGCCCCCCACGCATGCGCAGAACCGCTCTCCTGGCCGCCGTCGCGGCCCTCGCCGCCGGCGCGCTCGCCGTGCCCGCCGACGCGGCGCCCGCCGCTCCCGCCACCTTCGTCCATCCCGGAGTCACCGTCTCCCAGGGGCAGTTGGACTTCGCCCGCAGCAAGGTCAACGCGGGTGCCCAGCCCTGGAAGGGTGCCTTCGACGCGATGCTGGCGAGCAAGTACGCCGACCTGAACCGCACGCCCAGGCCGCGGGCGGTCGTCGAGTGCGGGTCGTACTCGAACCCCAACTACGGCTGCACCGACGAGCGCGAGGACGCGATCGCCGCCTACACCGACGCCCTCGCGTGGTACGTCACCCGGGACGAGCGCTACGCCCGGAAGGCCATCCAGCTCATGGACGCCTGGTCGGCGGTGATCACGGACCACACCAACAGCAACGCGCCCCTCCAGACCGGCTGGGCCGGCTCCTCGTGGCCCCGGGCCGCCGAGATCATCAAGTACACGTACGGCGGGAGCTGGGCGAACTCCGGGCGCTTCGCGACCATGCTCCGCGACGTCTATCTGCCGGAGGTCATCAACGGCTCCAACTCCAACGGGAACTGGGAGCTGTCGATGATGGAGGCGGCCGTCGGCATCTCCGTCTTCCTGGAGGACAGGACGTCGTACGACAAGGCCATGGCGAAGTTCCGCACCCGGACCGCCGCCTACGTCTACCTGGACTCCGACGGTGATCTGCCGAAGACCGTGCCCAGCCAGAACCTGAACACCCGGGACAAGATCGTCGGTTACTGGCAGGGACAGTCCACCTTCGTCACCGGGCTCACCCAGGAGACCTGCCGGGACTTCACGCACACGGGGTACGGCATCTCCGCGATCTCGCACGTCGCCGAGACGAGCCGGATCCAGGGGCAGGACCTGTACGGCACGGACGTGGGGGAGCGGCTGCGGCAGGCGCTGGGCTTCCAGGCCAGGTACGAGCTGGGGACGGCCGTGCCGAGCTGGCTGTGCGGGGGGTCGCTGAAGCTCGGGCTCGGGCCGGTGACGGAGGTCGGGTACAACGCGTTGCACAACAGGCTTGGCATGGCCATGACTAACACGCAGGCGCTGACCGAGCGGAACCGTCCGGCGGGGAGCAACAACCTCTTCGTGGCGTGGGAGACCCTCACACACGGGGACAACCCGGGCTGAAACCGTTGAAGGGCCGGGCGCCGGACGGTGATACTGGCGCCCGGTTCCACGCGTTGCGCGGGTTCAGGGGTTCACGGGTTCAGGGGTTCACGGGGGAGGACGCATGACTCAGGTGGTCACCGAGACCATGGTGAGGGTCGAGGACATCCACAGGTCGTTCGGGGAGGGGGCCGCTGCGGTGCACGCACTGCGCGGGGTCTCCTTCGAGGTGCCGCGCGGTGAACTCGTCGCGCTCAAGGGGCGTTCGGGCTCCGGGAAGACCACGCTCCTCAACATCGTCGGCGGGCTCGACCGGCCCGACCGGGGGCGGGTCGAACTCGACGGGGTGGACCTGGCGGGGCTGGACGAGGACGGGCTGCTGGCGCTGCGCCGGGACCGCATCGGCTTCGTCTTCCAGTCCTTCGGGCTCATCCCGATCCTCACGGCCGCCGAGAACGTGGGCGTGCCGATGCGGTTGCGGCGGATGGACGCACGCGCGCGTGAGGAGCGTGTCGAGCTGCTGCTGGCCCTGGTCGGCCTCGCGGACCACGCGAAGCAGCGGCCCGGCGAGCTCTCCGGCGGGCAGCAGCAACGTGTCGCCATCGCCCGCGCGCTGGCCAACAACCCCGCGCTCCTCGTCGCCGACGAGCCGACGGGCCAGCTGGACGCGGAGACCGGTCACGCCGTGATGGAGCTGCTGCGGGCCGTCGTCCACAGTGAGAACGTCACCGCGCTGGTGGCGACCCACGACGCGACACTGCTGGACTTGGCGGACCGGGTGCTGGAGCTGGGGGACGGGGAGATCGTGACGGGGTGAGGTGCCCTTGGGCGGTTGTCGCTGGGGACACCGGATCCTGGCCTCTGGGTTCTGTTCTGCACGCGTTCCGGGGCGCCGGGGCTTGTGTCGGCGTGGGGAACGGGGTTGCGGCAGTCCACGAGACCCCCGTCACTCCTCGCGTCAGGGTTGCGTCAAAGAGCGTCCCTACGGGGCTTCCGGTCCTTGCCGGAGGGGGTGGCGGACGTAAGGTCGTCGCTGCTGGGCAGTGGTGAGCGGAAGACAATGGACCCATGGGACGCGGCAAGCTTCGGATCTATCTCGGTGCGGCACCGGGCGTCGGGAAGACGTACGCGATGCTGTCCGAGGCGCACCGCAGGATCGAGCGGGGGACCGACTGTGCCGTGGGGTTCGTCGAGCATCACGGGCGGCCGCGTACCGAGGTGATGCTGCACGGGCTGGAGGAGATCCCGCGCCGCGAGATCGAGTACCGGGGCTCCGTCTTCACCGAGATGGACGTCGACGCCGTGCTGCGCAGGGCCCCCGCCGTCGCCCTGGTGGACGAACTCGCGCACACCAATGTTCCGGGCTCGCGCAACGCCAAGCGCTGGCAGGACGTGGAGGAACTGCTCGCGGCCGGGATCGACGTGGTCTCCACCGTCAACATCCAGCATCTGGAGTCGCTCGGTGACGTCGTCGAGTCGATCACCGGGGTGCGGCAGCGCGAGACCGTGCCCGACGAGGTCGTACGGCGGGCCGATCAGATCGAGCTCGTCGACATGTCGCCCCAGGCGCTGCGGCGGCGGATGGCGCACGGCAACATCTACCAGCCCGACAAGGTCGACGCGGCCCTGTCCAACTACTTCCGGCCCGGCAACCTCACCGCCCTGCGGGAGCTGGCGCTGCTGTGGGTGGCCGACCGGGTCGACGAGTACCTCAAGCAGTACCGCAGCGAGCACCGGGTCTCGAAGATCTGGGGATCCCGGGAGCGGATCGTCGTCGGGCTGACCGGGGGACCGGAGGGGCGGACCCTCATCCGGCGCGCGGCGCGGCTGGCCGAGAAGGGCGCCGGCGGTGAGGTGCTCGCCGTCTACATAGCCCGCAGCGACGGTCTGACCTCGGCCTCGCCCAAGGAACTCGCCGTCCAGCGGACCCTCGTCGAGGACCTCGGCGGAACCTTTCACCACGTCGTCGGCGACGACATACCCGCCGCGCTGCTCGACTTCGCGCGCGGGGTCAACGCCACCCAGATCGTCCTCGGCTCCTCCCGCCGCAAGACCTGGCAGTACGTCTTCGGACCCGGCGTCGGCGCGACCGTGGCCCGCGAGTCCGGGCCCGACCTCGACGTGCACATCGTCACCCACGAGGAGGCCGCCAAGGGGCGCGGACTGCCCGTCGCGCGCAGCGCGCGGCTGGGGCGGGCCCGGATCCTGTGGGGCTGGCTGGTCGGCATCGCCGGCCCCGCGGTCCTGACACTCCTCCTGACCACCGTCGACCTCGGCCTCGCCAACGACATGCTGCTGTTCCTGGCGGTCGTGGTCGCTGCGGCCCTGCTCGGCGGACTCTTCCCCGCGCTGGCGTCGGCCGCGGTCGGCTCGCTGCTGCTGAACTACTTCTACACACCGCCCCTGCACCGCTGGACCATCTCCGACCCCAAGAACATCGTCGCCATCGTGATCTTCGTGGGGGTCGGCATCTCGGTGGCCTCGGTCGTCGACCTCGCGGCCAGGAGGACCCACCAGGCGGCCCGGTTGCGCGCCGAGTCGGAGATCCTTTCCTTCCTCGCCGGGAACGTGCTGCGAGGCGAGACCCGCCTGGAGGAGCTCCTGGAACGCGTCCGGGAGACCTTCGGCATGGAGTCGGCGGCCCTGCTGGAGCGGGAGAGCGACGTCGAGCCATGGACCTGCGCGGGCCGGGCGGGGCTGGGACGGCCCGTGGAGCGGCCCGAGGACGCCGACGTCGACATGCCGGTGGGGGACCACATGGCGCTCGCGCTCACCGGCCGGGTGCTGCCCGCCGAGGACCGCCGGGTGCTCGCCGCCTTCGCCGCGCAGGCCGCCGTCGTCCTGGACCGCCGCAGGCTCCAGGAGGAGGCCGACCGGGCCCGCGCGATGGCCGAGGGCAACCGCATCCGCACGGCCCTCCTCGCGGCCGTCTCGCACGATCTGCGGACCCCGCTCGCCGGGATCAAGGCGGCCGTCTCGTCGCTCAGGTCCGACGACGTGGCGTGGTCCGAGGAGGACCAGGCCGAGCTCCTGGAGGGCATCGAGGAGGGCGCCGACCGGCTGGACCACCTCGTGGGCAACCTGCTGGACATGTCCCGCCTGCAGACCGGCACGGTCACCGCGATCATCCGGGAGATCGACCTCGACGAGGTCGTGCCGATGGCGCTCGGCGGGGTGCCCGACGGCAGCGTGGAGCTGGACGTGCCGGAGACCCTGCCCATGGTCGCCGTCGACCCGGGACTGCTGGAGCGGTCGGTGGCCAACCTGGTCGAGAACGCCGTCAAGTACAGCCCGCCCGGCCGTCCCGTCCGGGTCTCCGCCAGCGCCATCGCCGACCGGGTCGAGGTGCGGGTCGTGGACCGGGGCCCCGGCGTCCCGGACGAGGCCAAGGAGCGCATCTTCGCGCCCTTCCAGCGCTACGGCGACGCCCCGCGCGGTGCCGGCGTGGGGCTCGGGCTCGCGGTGGCCCGGGGCTTCGCGGAGGCCATGAACGGCACCCTCAACGCCGAGGACACGCCCGGCGGCGGTCTCACCATGGTGCTGACGCTCCGCGCGGCGGACTCGCACACGGAGCTCCTCGTGGACCCCCTCGCACCGGCAGAACCCGAAAGGCAGGCCACATGACCAGGGTGTTGGTCGTCGACGACGAGCCGCAGATCGTGCGCGCCCTCGTGATCAACCTCAAGGCGCGCAAGTACGAGGTGGACGCGGCGCACGACGGCGCCACCGCCCTCCGGCTGGCCGCCGCCCGCCACCCCGACGTGGTCGTCCTCGACCTGGGCCTGCCCGACATGGACGGCGTCGAGGTGATCAGGGGGCTGCGCGGCTGGACCCGGGTGCCGATCCTCGTGCTGTCCGCCCGGCACTCCTCCGACGAGAAGGTCGAGGCCCTGGACGCGGGCGCCGACGACTACGTCACCAAGCCCTTCGGGATGGACGAGCTGCTCGCCCGGCTGCGGGCCGCCGTGCGCCGTGCCGAGCCCACCGGGGGCGGCGAGGACGACGACGTCCTGGTGGAGACCGACGAGTTCACCGTCGACCTGGCCGCCAAGAAGGTCCGGAAGCACGGCAGGGACGTGCGTCTCACCCCGACCGAGTGGCACCTGCTGGAGGTGCTCGTGCGCAACACGGGCCGGCTCGTCAGCCAGCGGCAGCTCCTGCAGGAGGTCTGGGGGCCCTCGTACGGGACGGAGACGAACTACCTGCGGGTCTACATGGCCCAGCTGCGGCGGAAGCTGGAGGCGGATCCCTCGCACCCCAAGCACTTCGTCACGGAACCGGGCATGGGATACCGGTTCGAACGCTAGTGCTGCGGGTACAACGCTGTCGGCGCACCCCGGTACGCTTTCGGATATGAGTGCTGTTCCTCGTCCCGAGAAGCCGGTGGGCCGGTTCCGGCGCATGCTCGACCGGCTCTCCTCGTCGCAGGAGGACCTGGAGTCCGAGGAGCTGCGGGAGGACACCGCGACCACCGGGTGCACCCGGATCGGCGACTGCCACGACCGCCAGATCGTGACCGTTACTGGTACCTTGCGCACGGTCACCCTGCGTCCGCGCGCGGGCGTCCCGGCCCTGGAGGCCGAGCTGTTCGACGGCTCCGCCGCCCTGGACGTGGTGTGGCTCGGCCGGCGTTCCATCGTCGGGATAGAGCCCGGGCGCAAGCTGATCGCCTCCGGGCGGATCTCGATGAGCCGGGGCCGCCGGGTGCTGTTCAATCCGAAATACGAACTCCGACCCCTCGGACGGGAGTAGCCGGTGACGTCCCTCGACAAGCCGACCGAAGACACTCAGGCCGACGACGCACGGGCGGTGACCGAGGCCGCCCTGTTCGAGGCGTTCGGCGGCGTCCGGGGCATGGTCGAGACGGTCCTGCCAGGGCTGCTCTTCGTCACGATCTTCACGATCAACAAGGACCTGCACCTGTCGGCGATCGCCGCGCTCGCGGTGTCCCTGCTGCTGGTCGTGGTCCGCCTGGTCATGCGGGACACCGTCAAGCACGCCTTCAGCGGTGTCTTCGGCGTCGCCTTCGGTGTCGTCTTCGCGATGATGACGGGCAACGCCAAGAACTTCTACCTGCCCGGCATGCTGTACACCCTGGGCCTGGGCCTCGCGTACGTCATCACCACGCTCGCGGGTGTGCCGCTGATGGGGCTCATCCTCGGCCCGGTGTTCAAGGAGAACCTCTCCTGGCGGACCCGCAACCCGGGCCGCAAGAAGGCGTATGCCAAGGCCAGTTACGCCTGGGGCGGCATCCTCCTCGCCAAGTGCGCGATCCTCTTCCCGCTGTACTGGTGGGCCGACACCGCGCAGCTCGGCTGGGTCCTGGTCGCCCTGAAGATCCCGCCCTTCCTGCTCGCCGTCTGGCTCACCTGGGTCTTCCTCGCGAAGGCACCGGCTCCCATCGACGTGTTCGCGGAGATGGAGGCCGAGGAGGAGCGCAAGGCCGCGCAGGCCGCGGAGGCCGCGGAGCGCGGGGACACCGAGGCCGCGGGCGGGCGGCACCGGCGCGAGGCATAGATCGCTCCACGACGACGGAGGGCGCCCTGCGTGTGCAGGGCGCCCTCCGTCGTCGTACGGCTTAGGAGGCTTCCTCCTTGCGGACCGACAGCAGGTCCTCCAGCTGTTCCTCGCGGGCCTGGGCGGCCACGAACAGCAGCTCGTCGCCCGCCTCCAGGGAGTCGTCCCGGGACGGGGTGAGGACGCGGGTGCCGCGGATGATGGTGACCAGGGAGGTGTCCTCGGGCCACTCCACGTCGCCGACCGTCGTGCCGGCCAGCGCCGACTCCTCCGGCAGGGTCAGCTCGACCAGGTTCGCGTCGCCGTGGCTGAAGCGGAGCAGGCGGACCAGGTCGCCGACGCTCACCGCCTCCTCGACCAGGGCGGACATCAGACGCGGGGTGGAGACGGCGACGTCCACGCCCCAGGACTCGTTGAACAGCCACTCGTTCTTCGGGTTGTTCACCCGGGCGACGACCCGCGGGACGCCGTACTCCGTCTTCGCCAGCAGGGAGACGACCAGGTTGACCTTGTCGTCGCCGGTCGCGGCGATCACGACGTTGCAGCGCTGGAGCGCGGCCTCGTCCAGGGAGGTGATCTCGCAGGCGTCGGCGAGCAGCCACTCCGCCTGCGGGACGCGCTCGACCGAGATGGCGGTCGGCGCCTTGTCGACGAGAAGGACCTCGTGGCCGTTCTCCAGCAGTTCGCCCGCGATCGAGCGACCGACCGCGCCGGCACCGGCAATGGCGACCCTCATCAGTGACCGCCCTCCTCTTCGGGGCCCTCGGCGAAGGACGCCTCGACCTTCTCGATGTCGTCCGTACGCATCATCACGTGGACCAGATCGCCCTCCTGGAGGACGGTCTGCGAGGTGGGCAGGATCGCCTCGCCGAGGCGGGTCAGGAACGCCACCCGGACGCCCGTCTCCTCCTGCATCTTGCTGATCTTGTGGCCGACCCAGGCGGTCGAGGCGTGCACCTCGGCCAGCTGGACACCACCGGTGGGATCGCGCCACAGCGGCTCCGCGCCGGAGGGCAGCAGGCGGCGCAGCATCTGGTCCGCCGTCCAGCGGACCGTGGCCACCGTCGGGATGCCCAGGCGCTGGTAGACCTCGGCGCGCCGGGGGTCGTAGATCCGGGCCGCGACGTTCTCGATGCCGAACATCTCGCGGGCCACGCGCGCGGCGATGATGTTGGAGTTGTCGCCGCTGGAGACCGCGGCGAAGGCGCCCGCCTCCTCGATGCCCGCCTCGCGCAGGGTGTCCTGGTCGAAGCCGACTCCGGTGACACGACGACCGCCGAAACCGGAGCCGAGCCGCCGGAACGCCGTGGGGTCGTGGTCGATGACTGCGACCGTGTGCCCCTGTTGCTCCAGGGTCTGGGCGAGAGCGGAGCCCACTCTCCCGCAGCCCATGATGACGATGTGCACTTGAGCTCTACCCCGCAGTCCTGGTCGTCCCGTTGACCTGCGAAAACACCCTGTTCACTCTCTTCTCCAAGTCTGCCAGGCAACGACGGGGCAACGGCTCGGGGCGTTGCCGGACACGAGCTTATGCGGCAACGGCGTCCGTGACTTCATCCGCGTACGTGATGGTGGGTTCACCGCCGTCGTCCCCGCCCCGTCCCGCGGGGGACCGTGGTGATCGGGGTCGAGAGGCCCTGGCCCTGGGGCCCGGAAACAGCGAGGATCTCGCAGGGAAGCCGATCGCGTCCACGAGGGCGCATCGAACGGCCATGCGACAGAGGAGCATTTGATGGCGGACAGTCAGCGGCCCGGTACCGGCGAACCGATCCGGGTCTTCCTGCTGGACGACCACGAGGTGGTACGGCGCGGGGTGCACGACCTGCTGAACGACGAGCCGGACATCACCGTGGTGGGCGAGGCCGCCACGGTCGAGCAGGCCCTCGTCCGCGTCCCCGCGCTGCGCCCGCAGGTGGCGGTGCTCGACGTCCGCCTGCCGGACGGCGACGGCGTGACCGTGTGCCGGGAGCTGCGCTCGCAGATGCCCGACCTGGCCTGTCTGATGCTGACCTCGTTCGACGACGAGGAGGCCCTGCTGGACTCGATCATGGCCGGGGCGTCGGGGTACGTGCTGAAGCAGATCCAGGGCTCCGACCTGGTGACCGCGGTCCGGACGGTCGCCGCGGGCCAGTCGCTGCTCGACCCCAGCGCCACCACCCGGCTGATGGCCCGGCTGCGCGGCGGACAGCAGAAGGAAGAGGAGCCGGACGCGCTTCCTGGCCTGACCGCCCGGGAGCGGGAGATCCTGGCCCTGATCGGGGAGGGGCTGACCAACCGCCAGATCGGCCAGCGGCTCTACCTCGCCGAGAAGACGGTCAAGAACCACATCTCGCGGCTGCTGGCCAAGCTCGGTGTGGAGCGGCGCATCCAGGCCGCCGTCATCGCCACCCAGGCCCAGGACCGGCGCAAGCAGGAAGGGAACTGACGCCCGACCCGCCCGTCTCGGCGCCGTGTGCCCGGGCACGAAGACATCCGGGCATGAGGACGGCGGAGAGGACCATCCGCTTCTCGCGGATCCCGATTGCGCGGTGAGCGGTGTCCAGCGCCGCTGCTCCGCGTCCGTGTGCGGTCCTTTCCGCCGTTTTCATACAACCACCGCCGGCAGGGGCGCCAGGAGGGCCGAACGGGCCCGCCCTCCAGGTCCGTTCGACCCCCTGCGCGCAGTGTCGCCGTCCGGGAGTCACGTGTGCGGCTGGCCACGGCGGGCGTCGAACTCGGCCCAGGCGCGGTCCCACTGCATCCCGCGGCGCCTGTCCAGCCGCTGCCGGGCGATCCACCAGGAGCCCACCACCAGCACGGCCGAGCCC
>NZ_RSAJ01001259.1 GCF_003933965.1 Streptomyces sp. RP5T | reverse complement strand
GGTCCGGGCGGCTCACCAACGACACCCTCACCCCCATGCGCTCCCTGCTGGGCTCCGGCCGCACCGCCGGTTCCACCGCCCACCGCGCCAAGCGCACGATGCCCCGCGGCCGCTACGGCTCCCTGACCGCGGCCGCCCGCAGCGCCTCCCGCACCGGCCCGCCGACCGTCGCCGGCCGCTGGTCCCTGCTCCCGCCGCAGGAGGCCGACCCGACCGTGCGCGCCCACGCCCTGGCCCGCACCCTCCTCGACCGGCACGGAGTGGTCACCCGGGGAGCCGTGTCGGCGGAGGGTGTGGAGGGCGGCTTCTCAGCGACGTACCGCATCCTCTCCGCCTTCGAGGACAGCGGCCAGGCCCGCCGCGGCTACGTCGTGGAGGGCCTCGGCGCCGCCCAGTTCGCCATGGACGGCGCGGTCGACCGCCTGCGCGCGGTGTCCAACGCCCGCGACCGCGGCGAGCCCCTGCCGGAATCCGGCGCTCCCGCCCCCTGGGCCCCGGACCAGGCCCAGGGCGGCCCCGCGGCCGAGGACTGGGACTGGGCC
>NZ_RSAJ01001258.1 GCF_003933965.1 Streptomyces sp. RP5T | reverse complement strand
ATAAGAGACAGCATCAGGGCGGGGTCGTTGGTGAGGACGGCCGTGTGCAGGGCCCGCAGTTCCGGGCCGGCGTCGATGCCGAGTTCCTCGCGCAGCGCCTCGCGGCCCTCCTGGTAGGCGCGCAAGGCGTCGGAGACCCGTCCGGTGCGGAACAGGGCGGTCATGAGCTGGCCGCGTGGCCGTTCCCGCAGCGGGTGGGCGGCGACGTGGGCGAGCAGGGGCGCGATCGTGCGGTCCGCGCGCCCCAGCTCCAGCTGGAGGCCGAAGGACTCCTCCTGGGCGACCAGCCGCAGTTCGGCCAGCCGGGCCGCCTCGATACGGGCGAAGGACTGGCCCAGCCCTTCCAGGGCCTCCTGGCCGCGCCACAGCCCCAGCGCCTCGGCCAGCAGCTCGGCGGCCTCGTCCGCGCGGCCCGCGGCGGCCCGGGCCCGGCCCGAGGCGAGCAGTTCCTCGAAGCGGCGGGCGTCGACCTGGGAGGCGTCGAGGTCGGCGACGTATCCCGGCGGGCGGGTGCGGATCACCTCGGCCTCGCCGACCCGGGCC
>NZ_RSAJ01001257.1 GCF_003933965.1 Streptomyces sp. RP5T | reverse complement strand
TCTGAGCAGTCGGCTCCAAGATGAACGCCACGTACTTCCGGTGAGCCGCCAGGAAGTCGTTGTAGAAGCGCAGCCGGACATCCCGCCACTGCCGTTCGTGTTCGCGCTGCGCCATACGGTCCTGGTTCCTCATGGAAAGCCAGCCGCCCAGAATCACACCGGCCAAGCCGGCGAGTCCAGCGACAACCGTACCGATCATCCGCGTCCCCTCGCCCTGATCCTTCGTACGAGGGTTGTTCCCGCAGAAGGAAGATCACGACCGTATCGGCAGGAGACCGCCGTCCCGGGGCAGGTGCGCGCGCCGGCGCGCGAGGACGCGGGCGGTGCGATCGCGCGTTTGCCGCCAGGCCGGTCGCAGACAACGCAGGGCAGACGCGCACTGTGGGGGCACCAGCGGTCAGCTGGCGTGCACTTTCATGTGATCGCGCAATTGCATGTCCCCGGCATGGTCAGCGCGACCCGAGTCTGAGCACACCCTCCCCTCGGTGTGAAGGCGACCGCCGTCATCGTTCGGATCATCCGCCCGCTTCTTCTGCGCTGACGCTGCCGGTG
>NZ_RSAJ01001256.1 GCF_003933965.1 Streptomyces sp. RP5T | reverse complement strand
CCGCAGGCCGACCTCGCCCGGCGTACCGGCCTGTCCACCAAGCACATCAACCAGATCGTCCAGGGCACCGCGGTCCTGACCCCCGAGACCGCGCTCCTCCTCGAGCGCGCCACCGGCATCCCGGCCTCCATGTGGAACCAGCTGGAAGCCGCCTGGCGCACTCACGTCACCCGCCAGCAGGAACTCCAGCAGCTCAGCAAGCGCATCGACTGGCTCGACAACTTCTCACTGACCGAGCTCGTCAAGCGCAGCATCCTGCCGAACAAGAACAGGAGCACGGACAACCTCCAGCGCCTGCTGGCGTTCTTCGGCGTCGCCGACCCGGACATCGCCGAAGACCTCTGGCGGAGCTACCGCACTGCCTTCCGCCGCTCCACCGTCTTGAAGACCGACGACTACGCCACCGCGGTATGGCTGCGCCAGGCAGAACTCAAGGCCCGCGCCCTGCCCTGCCAGCCGTTCGACCGCGCCGCCCTCACCGCCCTCCTGCCCAGCCTGCGCGCCCTCACCCTGGAAGACCCGGCAACCTGGCCCAACCGCATCACCGATCTATGCACCC
>NZ_RSAJ01001255.1 GCF_003933965.1 Streptomyces sp. RP5T | reverse complement strand
TTCGGGGCCCAGTCTCCAGGTGAACCGGCAGGCGCCGGGCGCGTGGACCTTCCAGCGCTACTCCCCCGTCGTCGACAACTGCAGCAGCGGCGCCGTGTGCGGAGCCCAGCCCGAGACCCCCACCGACCCCCCGGTGAGCGTGGCGGCCGCGGAGAAGGCCGCCGCGCCGGTGCTGAAGGCGCTGGGCCAGGGCACCGCGAAGCTGGACGCGAGCCAGGTCATGGGCGCCCAGCGGATCGTGAACGCCGATCCGCTGGTGGGCGGGCTGCCCACGTACGGCTGGGCGACCGGCGTCACCGTGAACGGACAGGGCGAAGTGGTCGGCGGCACCGGCCAGTTGAAGGCGCCGGTGAAGGGCGACACTTACCCGGTGCTGAGTGCCGAGAAGACGCTGGGCCTGCTGAACAAGGTGCCCGTGGCCGACCACCGCATGGGCATCGGCGGCTGCGCCAGCCCCGTACCGCTGAAGGACCGGCTGGAGGCGCCCTGCGGGGAGTCGACTGCGGGTCCGGCGAAGAGCACGCTCACCGTCGAGAAGGCTGTGTTCGGGCTCTGTCTCT
>NZ_RSAJ01001254.1 GCF_003933965.1 Streptomyces sp. RP5T | reverse complement strand
CGTCACGCCAAACGTCACACCGCCGCGCCCACACGCCGGCGCGCAACGGAAGGCCGCCCATGCCTGAGACACCCGCCCCGCTCTTCATCGGCGCCCACGTCACCTACACCGGCCGGTACGCCGACATGCACGACCGAGTCCTACTCGTCCTGCCCTGCACATGGGACGGCCGTTGCGGTTCTTGTAACGAATGGGCCCTGACCACCGACGACCCCGAAGCGGACCGCCAACACTTCCTCATCCTCGACGAGGCGACGGGCACCGCCGTCAAGCACGTCGCACGAGAGGAGCTGAAGGTTCTGCCCTGGCACCGGCCCGAGGACGCTGTCGAGTTCAATATCAACGGCTACTGGTACG
The DNA here is from genome assembly GCF_003933965.1 of Streptomyces sp. RP5T. Taxonomy (GTDB): domain Bacteria; phylum Actinomycetota; class Actinomycetes; order Streptomycetales; family Streptomycetaceae; genus Streptomyces. Next base: position 205 of record NZ_RSAJ01001254.1, on the reverse strand, counting down.
CCGCCGCGTACACCGCGCCAGGAGGCAGCAACCGGGCGCGCACGGTGCACTTCTACACCGCAGGCGCCTTCATGGGGCGCACTTGGTGCCACTTCCGCGAACTGACGCGAGAAGTGCGCCGCCTGGACCAGCAGGGCCACCGCCGCCCGACTCTGTGACCGCCCTGCCGCTTCCACCGGGCGCAGGGCCGCTGACCAACCCGCAC
>NZ_RSAJ01001253.1 GCF_003933965.1 Streptomyces sp. RP5T | reverse complement strand
CCACGAGCTCACCTCCGGCCGCATCACCCTGGACGGCGAGGACATCACCGCCATGCCCCGGGAGGAACTGCGCGCCAAGGTGGCGATGGCCTTCGAGGACCCCACCCTCTTCTCCACCAGCGTCGGCGACAACGTCCTGATGGGCCAGGACGAGCGGGAACTGGACCGCGCCCTCTCCGTCGCCCAGGCGGACTTCGCGCACGCCCTCCCCCAGGGCACCGGGACCCAGGTCGGCGAACAGGGCCTCAGCCTCTCCGGCGGCCAGCGCCAGCGCCTGGCTCTCGCCCGCGCCGTCGTGGGCAGGCCGAGGTTCCTCGTCCTGGACGACCCGCTGTCCGCGCTGGACGTCCACACCGAGGCCGCCGTGGAAGCCGCGCTGCGGGACGTCCTCGCGGACACCACCGCCCTCATCGTCGCCCACCGCCCCTCCACCGTGCAGCTCGCCGACCGGGTCGCCCTGCTGTCGGGGGGCCGCATCACGGCCGTGGGCACCCACCACGAACTCCTGCGCACGAACGCCGAGTACGCCCATCTGATGTCCGGGTCCGGGGATTCCGGAGAAGGGTCCGGGTC
>NZ_RSAJ01001252.1 GCF_003933965.1 Streptomyces sp. RP5T | reverse complement strand
GTGTAGTCGTAGCCGATCGGGGCGGTGTGCTGGAGCCAACGCTGGGCGAGGGGGGAGACCCAGAGTTCGAGGGCGATGCGCGGGTCGATCTCGGGGCGCACCTGGCCGGCCCGCTGGGCCGCGCGCACCCGGTCGACGTAGAGCTGGAGCGAGGGTTCGAGGAGCTTGGCCACGAAGGCCCGGCCGACCTGCTCGTTGACGACGCCCTCGGCGGCCAGGGCGCGGGAGGGGGCCTCGAAGCGGGGGTCTTTGAGCTGGTCCACGGTCAGCCGCAGGACGGCCTTGAGGTCGGCGGCGAGGTCGCCGGTGTCCGGGATGGCGTACGGCTCCTCGGGACCCGCCTCCCGTGCCGCCTGCTCGCTCAGGTCGAGGAACGCCTCCATGAGCACTTCGGCCTTCGAGGACCACCAGCGGTAGATCGTCTGCTTGCCGACTCCGGCGCGGGCGGCGATGCCCTCGATCGTGGTCTTCGGGTAGCCGACCTCGGCGACGAGGCCGAGGGCGGCGTCGTAGATGGCGCGGCGGGACCTCTCGCTGCGGCGGGTGGTGTCGGGGGCGGACTGCTTGGGGTTCCGGG
>NZ_RSAJ01001251.1 GCF_003933965.1 Streptomyces sp. RP5T | reverse complement strand
CCGTGGGAACCGAAGGCACCGAGGGGACACCGGTGTTGACGCTGACCGTGCGGCTTCCCGACGGCTCCGTGGCGCGCTCGGCGTCGGCCGTCGCCTGGGCCGCGGCGCGGCGGGCGCCGTAACGCCGGTGGACCGCCTGCTTGGTGACGCCGAGTGCGGAGCCCACCGCGTCCCACGAGAAGCCGAGCGAGCGGTCGAAGTCGACCGCGGCCGTCACCAGGGTCTCGACGCTGTCCCGCAGTTCCTGGGCGAGACGGACCGTGGGAGCGGGAGCGCGTCCGTAGACGACGAAGCCCGTGGAGGGACCGGAGCGGCGCGGGCGGTAGACGTTGCCCAGCTGGGCGGTCAGGGTGCGCAGTGCGTCCACCTGCCGGCGGACCCGCTCGATGTCCCGCACCAGCAAGTGCAGGCTGGCCCGAGCCTGGGCGTCGTGGGTTGCGTGGTCGGCCATGAACAAGCCTCTCGAACCGGCGTTGAAAAGGACGGGGCCGCGATCGCGGCCCGTAGTGGTCAACTCTTTCTTGACCAACGCGTGTACGCGCCGCTGGTCACGCAGAGGGGGCGTACCGGCATATGC
>NZ_RSAJ01001250.1 GCF_003933965.1 Streptomyces sp. RP5T | reverse complement strand
GCCTCCGACCCCGCCTCGACGATCCGGAAGGTGCCCCCGGGATCCTCCTGCTCACCCCGCACCCCGAACGCCAGCGGGTAGTGGCTGTGCGCCCCGAACCCGACATCGGCCAGCCACTCGCCCCCGTCCACCGTCCGCACCCGCAGCGCGAGATGGTCGTACGGGATCCCGAGCCGCCCCTCGTCCCCGTACACCCGGCCCGCGAGCAGGGTGACGCCGAAGCCGAGCGCGGTCAGCAACGCCCCGAAAGACCCGTTCAGTTCGTAACAGAACCCTCCCCTGCGGGCTCCCACCACCTTCTCCACCAGCCGCTCCTCCTCCAGCACGATCTCCTCGCCGAGGTGGACCGACAGGTTCTCGAAGGGCACGGTCTGCAGATGACGCAGATGCAGCTCGCGCAGGACCTCCGCCGTCGGCCGGTCCGGGGGCCGGACTCCGAGGCGGCGGAGATACGCGTCAACCTGTGTGGGATTCATGCCCCCAGTCTCGCGCCACCCACAGATCCCCACCGTCCGCGCCTCCACCGTCACGGCCGACCGCCTCGCCGTCCCCCTTTCCGCCACCCTGTCTCTTATACAC
>NZ_RSAJ01000124.1 GCF_003933965.1 Streptomyces sp. RP5T | reverse complement strand
CCCACACCCCGGCCGAGACCGCCACCGCGACACCGTGGCGGCGGACACGGGTGAAGCCCCCGGAGAACAATCCCGCCAACACACCACCGGCCGAGACAGCGGCGTACAGCACCCCGATGTCCGACGGGTGGAAGGTCTCGGCCGCCAGTTGCGGGAAGAGTGCCGTGGGCAGACCGAGGGACAGGGCGGCGAAGTCGCAGAGATAGACCGTCAGCAGCACCTGACGTCGCCTCACCAACCTCAGGCCGTCCGCGATCTGCCGCAGAACCGGCTCTCGCGGACCTCCTCCGTCGGCGACCGGGGGCAGGGCCGGCAGCCGCCATACCGCCCACACCGTCGCGCAGACCGCGATCGCGTCCGCCAGATACAGCGTCCGGCTCCCCACCACCGGGAGCAGCGCTCCGGCCAGCAACGGTCCGGCGATCCCGGCCGACAGCAGGACCACCGACTGCAACGCGTTGGCGGCGGACAGCAGTTCGGGCCGTACCAGGCGCGGCGTCACGGCCCGGCTCACCGTGGAGTTGGCGCCGAACAGGGCCTGCTGGACACCCACCAGCACGAGCAGCACACCGACCGACCGCAGATCCGCCCACGCCTGCGCCCACAGCAGCAAGGACGTCACCCCGATGCCGACGGTGGTCGTCAGCAGCACCCGCCGCCGGTCCCGTACGTCGGCGAGTGCTCCTCCCCACAGCGCCGCCGCGGCCATCGGGACGAGGCCCACGAGACCGGCCAGGCCCACCCACGCCGACGATCCGGAAAACTCGTAGATCTGCAACGGCACGGCGACCGCGGTCAGTTGAGCCCCGAGCCCGGTCACGATCCCCGCCGTCCACAACCGCCGGAACGCACACACGCGCAGCGGCCCCGCATCGAGCAACACCCGTTTCCCTCGCACCATGCGGCGATGCTGAGGGTTCCCCTTGGGACAAGGTCAACCGACCCGGGCGAGCACCTGCCCGGCCGGTTCCCGCGGCCGCAGCCACGGCGGCGTACGCAACTCCTCCGGCAGCGTCGTCCTGCCGCTGCCGAAAGCCCCGTTGCTCCAGACGATCACAGCCGTCCTCCTCGTCGCGCGTGCGCGGCGTGCGCGGGTGGGGCCGTGCTGCTTCGTACCACCAGGCTGGTCGGGACCAGGTCGGTGCCCGGCTGTCCGCCCTCTCCCGCGCGGATCTGCTGGAGCACCTTCTGGACGCAGCGGTGCCCCACCTCAGCGAAGTCCTGGTGCACGGTGGTGAGCGGCGGCACGAAGTACGCCGCGTCGGGGATGTCGTCGAAACCGACCACGCTGACGTCATGGGGCACGGACAGCCCTCGCTCGTGGAACGCCCGCAGCAGCCCCAGCGCCATCTGGTCGTTGGCGGCGAACACGGCCGTGCAGTCCGGCGGTTCGGCGAGCACGAGCCCGGCCGCGTAACCGGACTCCGCCGACCAGTCCCCGTACAGCGCGGGCGGCACCGGGCGCCCGGCCTCCCGGAGCACCGCGCGCCACGCCTGCGTGCGCCGCTGGCCCGCGAAGGACGCCTGCGGCCCGGTGACGTGCCACACGGTCCGGTGGCCCAGGTCGAGCAGATGCTGTACGGCCTGCCGGGCGCCGTCCGCCTGATCGGTGTCGACCACGCTGTAGCGGTCGCCGGCGTCGGAGTCCACCACGACGACATGCACCCCGGGCGGCAGCTGCACCGTCCCGGTGTCGAGGAGGTGGATCTCCATGATGACGATGACCGCGTCGACGGCCAGCTCACCCATACGGGTGAAGGCGCCCAGGACGTTGTCCTGTGTGGGCACGTCGATGGGGATCAGGGTGATCGCGTACCCCTCCGCCGCCGCGTGCGTGGCGATCGCCTCCACCGTCCGGCTGTTGCCGGTGGAGGACAGGCTGAACAGGATCACGCCGATGGTGTTGAACTGGCCGTACCGCAGGGCCCGAGCCGCACTGTTGGGCCGGTAACCCAGCTCCCGCATCGCCGCCAGGACCTGCTCGCGCGTCGAACTGATCACCCCGGGGTGGCCGTTGGAGACCCGCGAGACGGTCTGCGAGGAGACGCCCGCCCGCTTGGCCACGTCGGCCATGGACACACGCTGCTTGCGTCTGCCTCCGGGGACACCGGATCCTCCCCGCTCCACCACTGCTGCCTCCTCCGACCGCCCACGAAGTATTGCGTGCCGCACCGGATGTTACGTGTGGGAAACCTTGACGGTCGCCGAGGCGGATGCCACGATTCCGGCGCCGTCATGTTTACGTAAACATGCTGTCATTCCGAAAGGGTTTGGTCGATGCGCAAGACCCCCGTCAGCACCCGTCGCGCCGCGAGGCTGCGTGCCTCGCTCGTCGCCGTCGCGATCGCCGCGATCAGCGGCGCCACCCTCACCGGCAGCCCCGCCTCCGCCGCCGCGCCCGCCACCGACACGACCCAGTTCAAGGGCGTCAACTGGGCCGACCCGCGCGACAACTTCGCCGACGACGAGCTCCAGCTGTCGGGCCTGTCGACCTCCGACACCTACGCCCAGACGTACACCAAGGCGAGCCGCATCATCTCGGCGTTCCGCGCCAACCTCGGTGCCAACACCGTCCGGCTGCCGATCAACCCCTACACCGTCAACGGCTCCTACTGGAAGTCGTACAAGGGCGTCATAGACGCGGCGACGGCACACGGCTTCAAGGTCATCGTGTCCTACTGGGAGGGCACCGGTGACCGCAGGGACGGCTACATCGACGACGAGGCCACCTACTGGCCGATGTGGAACACCGTCGTCAAGGCCTACAAGAACAACTCCCGGGTCTACTTCGAGCCGATGAACGAGCCGCACGGCTACACCGACACCCAGTGGGCCGACATCGCCGCGAAGTGGCTGCACACCTACAAGTCCGTGCCGCGCAACCGCGTCTTCGTGAGCGGCGCCGGGTACAACGACCACGTCACGACGGTGTGCGCCGACCCGCGCCTGAAGGGCACCTACCTGTCGCTGCACCACTACGGCTTCTGGAAGTCGTACGCCACCTACGACGAGTGGGTGGCCGACCTGAAGGTCCGCATCGGCGACTGCGCGAACCGGACCGTGGCGGACGAGTTCGGCGCGCCGATGACGACCGGTCTGAACTACAACGTGAAGACCCCGGACGACAACTACGTCAACTTCATCCAGGCCGTCACCGACACCTTCCGCGAGCTGAAGATGGGCTCGGTGTACTGGCCGGGTCTGCGCACCGACGACATCTACTCGGTGCAGAAGCTCGTCGGTCCGTCGGCGCGCCCGTGGCTGGAGACCACCAACCAGACCGGCGCCGACCGCCTCGCCTGGGCCTGGGGACGCGGCAAGCCCGTCCAGGGCTGACCCCTCCCACCCCGGCCGGCCGCGGTGCCCCTCGGTGCCGCGGCCGACCGGTGTCCACGGCAACGGTTCGGACGTGGCCGACGCGCGCCCTACCCACGCCTGCCCGAGCTGCCCAGACTCCTGGACAGGGACGGACACCGGGGGAGGCCGCCGTGGCCAGGCGTCGACGGGGTACGGCCGCTCGCAGAAGGCGGGCGCGGAGGAACAGGTGGGGTGCGGGATGCGGCGCGGTGGCGCTGACCCTTCTCCTGGTTTTCTGGACGAGCGTGTGGCCGTATCTGTTGGGTTTCCTGCTGGTCGGTGCCACCGGGGCGGCCGGCTGGTGGCTGTGGCGGACGGACCGGCTCCTGCGCCGCCGGGACCGTCATAGGCGCCAGGAGGACGCGGTGCTGGCAGGCCGGCGCACCCTCGCCCAGGTGGACGTCATGACGGGGACCGAGTTCGAGGAGCTGGTCGCGGGCCTGTGCCGGCGTGACGGGTGCACCGAGGTCCGCCGGGTGGGCGGCGCGGGCGACAACGGCGCCGACGTCCTCGGGCGGCTGCCGGACGGCCGGACCATGGTCGTCCAGTGCAAGCGGTACGCGCCGAGCCGGGCGATCCCGAACCGCGAACTGCGTGATCTGCTGGGCGCCCGGGTGCACTTCTGCGCCGACGTGGCCGTCTTCGTGACGACAACGCGCTTCAGCGGCCCCTCCGAGAGCTTCGCGAGGGAGCACGACATCCTCGCCGTGCACCGCGACCTCCTCGGCCTGTGGAACAACGGAGCGTCCCTCGTGTCCCTGGCCGGGGTGAACGGCCGCGGACAGGGCGACGCCCGGCACCGGACCCGCTGGAAGCAGGCGTACGGCGGCTGAGGCCCCCATGTGCCCCGCCGGGCGCACCGGTTGAGGGAGACGCACGTCACACGCAGACCTGTCACACTCCGCCGGGCCGGACAGTCATAGGGGTGAAGCAAACGACAACGGCCGAAGGAGCACACCATGGAAGCCCGACTCAACGTCTTCACCAGCCCGCTGGCCGGCAAGCTGCTGAAGCACTTCGCCGCCGCGGGCAAGGTGGTCACGGACTCGGGACTGCCGATGACCACCCAGGAACTGGTCAAGATCCGCGCGAGCCAGATCAACGGCTGCGGGTTCTGCCTCGACATGCACACCAAGGAGGCCGCCGCCGCGGGCGAGACCGCGCAGCGCCTCCACATGGTCGCCGCCTGGCGTGAGGCCAAGGTCTTCACCGAGGCCGAGCGTGCCGCGCTGGAGCTGGCGGAGCAGGGCACCCGCCTCGCGGACGGTACTGGCGTGCCGGACGACGTCTGGGAGAACGCGGCCAAGCACTACGACGAGGAGCAGCTCCTCGCCCTGGTCTCCCTGATCGCCGTCATCAACGCCTTGAACCGGCTGAACGTCATGACCCAGCAGCCGGCCGGGGACTACGTGGTCGGTCAGTTCGGCTGAGCCGGCCGGACCGGGTGGCCGGACCGGGGGCTGCAGACCCCGGGCCCGACCTCGGTCACTCGGCCGGAGTGCGTCGGCGTCGCCGATGCGGGCCGGTCACACCTGCCGGTGCTCGATCCCCAGCAGACTCGCCGCGGCCCCGAAGTCGGCGCCGTGATGCCCCACCGCCAGCGACCAGTGGTGCCCGACCCCCGTCGCGCTCCACGCGTCCACCCACTCGCCGGGATCCCGGCCGAAGTCGACCCTGCTGGTCGTGTTGCCGATCGCCAGCAGCGGACCCGGCACGACCGTGCCCTCCGACGTGATGAACGACAGACTGCCGTCGGCGTCCTGACCCAGCCCGAGCAGGGTCACGGGGCCGTGCCGCACGTCGAACTCGACGCTGACCCCCCAGCCGCGCTTGCCGTGGTAGACACCGAGGCCGCGCAACAGCGGGTCGCGGGCACTGAGCGCGAGATGGGCCGGCCCGTCGTGGCCCATCTCCACCACGCCGTCCTCGAAGTTCAGCGCCTGGATCTCCGTGAAGGAGCCCCCGGCCCCGACACTCTGCGAGGCCAACTGAGCCAGACTGGTGCGCAGTTCGAACTCACCGGCCGCCGGTACACCCCGGGCTGTCAGCAGCGAGGCGCCCAGGATCATGCCGGCGCCGAGCCGCTCGTGCTGCTCACCGTCGAGCCCGCGATGGTAGTACGCGAGAGTGTCGAGCCCGAAGTCCTCCACCAGCCGGTCGAGAGCCACCGACACGGTCGCGCCCCAGGCGAAGTCCTCGTCGACCACGCTCTCGTCGACGACGAAGATCCGCCGGGCGAGCTCCACCCGCTCCCGGGTCTCCGCCTCGGTCACCTTCTCCACCCGGTGCCGTAGATCGTCGAACTCCAGCACCTCGACGTGCGAGCCGAACGTCGCCGACAGCAGCGTCGGATCGGTCTGCACGTCGAGCATCCCGGGATACACGTGCCCCATGAGCCCGTGCCGGGCGTGCCGGAGCGCGGCCCGGACGTGCGCCGCGCGCACCCACCGCTCGATGCGCCGCCACGCCGACTCCTGCCGCAGCCAACCCGACACGGACCGGAAGGGGATGCCGGCCCGGCGGAAGACGTTGCCGACCTCCGGCACGGAGCACTGCGAGCAGTACGCCAGCCAGTCGCCCGTGTCGAAGGAGGCGTGGTCCATCCGCTCGGACGGCTGGAGGTCGACGACCAGCACCGGGGTGTTCGTGCGCTGCGCGATCGGCAGCACCATCGACGAGGTCAGATAGGTCGTCAGGAACAGCACGATCAGATCGCAGTCCGCCCGCCGCAGCCGCTCGGCGGCCGCCGCGCCCTCCTGCGCGTCGGAGACGAACCCGGCGTCGGCCACCTCCGTGTCCAACTGCGCCAGCCGCTCGGCGACATGGGCCGCGGACTCCTTCAACTGCGGCAGCAGACCGGGGAACTGCGGCCAGTAGGTGCCGAGGCCGCCGGAGACCAGCCCGACCCGCGGGCGGCGCCGGGTCACGGGTGGGAGCAACTCGCCCAGTCCGGCCTCCCGTTCACCGGCGTACGTCGTGGTGGATTCGGTCGTCGCCATGGTCGGCGCTCCTTCGGGATTCGGTTCAGGTCTGCCCGACCTTGAGGTCCGCCGGAGCGGTGGCGGCCGGGGACGCGCGGGGGACGAGGACACGCACGATGTAGACGCCGGCGACCGCGGACAGGGCCATGCAGCCGGTGATCACCCAGAGCAACAGGCTGGGGCTCCGGTCGAGCAGGGCGGGCGTGACGAACGCGACGCCCGCGAAGACCCCGCGCGAGACGGCGTAGGTGATCCCCTGCGTGGTGCCCCGGGTGTCGGCGGGCAGCGTCAGCTGTGACCACACCTTGTAGTTGGCCTCGCCCGCGAAGGGATAGGACAGCTGGTAGAGGACGTAGAAGACGAGGAAGCCGACGATGGCGCCCAGGGTGAGGGTGCCGATCGCGAAGGCCGCGATCTGCACGACCGTGGCGATGTAGAACATCCGGTCGCGGCGCGGTCCGTCGGCGATCCGCACGAAGGCGAGCGTCAGCAGCAGGCCGATGGGCAGACAGGCCAGGTTGATGCCGGTCGCCACGCTCTGCGAGGCACCGCTGACGGTGACCAGCAGGTACGTCGTGAACTGGCCCATGGTGTTGGCGCCCAGGCCCCAGGTGACGTAGAAGGCGAAGGTCGCGAGCATGGGGACCAGAGCGGCGCGGGTCCAGACGTTCTTCAGCGCGACGCCCTGCTCTTCTGCCGCCTCCACCGAGACCCGGTCCTGCTCCGGGTCCTGCCCGGTGGCCAGTTCCAGCCGCGAGCGCAGATGCCAGGTGAGCAGGGCGGCCACCGCCAGATGGCCGGTGATCAGCCGGGCCCCCAGCATGCCGGTGTCCGACAGGGCGAACCCCGCGAAGACCACGACGATGATGCCCAGCATCCACATGACCTGCGTGAACGCGATGAGCCGTCCCCGGGCGTGGTCGGGGGACGCGTCCGAGACCACGGCCAGGGAAGTCGGCAGGTCGGCGCCGGCCGCGAGACCGGCGAGCAGCACACCCACCAGAAGGGTGATGTCGTCGGGCGCGAGCGTGATGACGACCGCCCCGACGGCGTAACAGAGGATGTCGAGGTTGTAGAGGCGACGCCGGCCGAACACGTCGGCGAGCCGGCCGCCGACGAGGGAGCCGACGGCGATGCAGATGGTGACGATCGCGCTGATCGCGCCGGCCATCCAGACGCCCATGTCATAGGCGTCGCGGTAGATGGCCAGGTTGACGCCGATGCTCACGATGAGGGCGGCGTCGAGGTAGGACGCCATGCCGGAGAGGGTCGCGACCTTCCACAGGCGCTTCTCGATGGGCGGTTCCGGCTGGCTGGGGGCAGGCGAGGTTCGGGCCATGATGCGGCTCCGTCTGGGGAGAGGGGGTCCGAGCGGAGGGGGACGTCGCTGTTCTCGGCCGATGTCCAGCGACTATAGGAGCGTAAAAACGTTCCAACAAGACGTCATGCGGCCATCCGTGGAAACGACCTGACGGCTCCGCAGATCTGGTGAGCGCCATGGGGGTGTCCTACGGTGAGGCTGACATAAAACGTTTTTGATCCGTGAGAGTGTCCGGGCCGTACTCGGAAGGACCCATCCGTGATCTCTCCAGCCCTGCGACAGCTGTTCGACAACCCGCCCCGGGACTTCGGTCCCACCCCGCTGTGGTGGTGGTCCGGCGCAAAGGTCACCCGTGACCGTCTGGCCTGGCAACTGCGCCGGTTCGCGGACGGCGGCGTCCACAACCTCGTGGTGATCAACCTGGCCCCGGCCGGCCCGACCTTCGGCGCCCGGACCGACGACCCGGTGTGGTTCGGCGAGGAGTGGTGGGCCCGCTTCCAGGACGCCTGCGAGATCGCCGGTGACCTGGGCACCCGCCTGTGGTTCTACGACCAGATCGGCTTCTCCGGCGCCAACGTCCAGGGCGGCATCACCCGCCGGCACCCCGAGGCGGCGGGCCGCGCCCTGCGCTCACGCCCGGCGGTGGTCAGGGCCGGCACGGTCACGCTGAAGGGCACGGAGACCCTGCTCGGCGCGTACGACGGCACGGGCGCCCGCCTGCCGGTCACCGGCCCGGCGCACGTCGAGGCCCCCGACGGCACCGAGGTACGCCTGGTCCTCGCCGTACCCACGGCCTTCGACTATCTGAACCCGCAGTCCGTCGGACTCCTGTTCGATGCCATTCATCACGAGTACGACCGCCGCGTACCGGAGTACCTGGGCAACGTCATCGCCGGCAGCTTCCAGGACGAACTGCCCGCCACCAACTCCTGGACCGGCCGCTTCCCCGAGGAGTTCCGGACCCGGCGCGGCTACGACCTCCTCGACCACCTCCCCGCCCTTTTCGCCGGGGACGACTCCGACCGGGCCAGGAGGATTCGCGCCGACTACTACGCCGTCCGTGCCGAACTCACCGAAGAGGCCCTCTTCCGCCCCCTCGCCGCCTGGCACGAGGAACGCGGCCTGCTCCTGGGCTGCGACCAGAGCCACCCCGCCCGCTCCGGCTTCCCGGCCCAGTCGACGCAGCTCTACACGGACTACTTCCGCACCCACCGCTGGTACAGCGCGGCGGGCAGCGACCACCACGGCGACGCCAAGGTGCACTCCTCGATGGCCCACCTCTACGGCCACGAGCGCGTCTGGATCGAGTCGTTCCACTCCTCGGGCTGGGGCGGCACCCTGGAGGAGACCTACGACTGGCTGCTGCCCTTCCTGCGCAGCGGCGCCAACCTCTACAACCCGCACGCCAGTTACTTCGGCACCGCGGGCGGCTGGTTCGAGTGGGCGCCGCCGTCCACCGACTGGCGCCAGCCCTACTGGCGGCAGTACCCCGCCTTCTCCCGGGCGGTCGCGCGGATGTGCTCGATCCTGTCCTGGGGCACCTACAGCGCCGACGTGGCGGTCCTGCACCCGACCGCCACCATGCAGGCCCTGCTTCCCCTGGACGCTCCCGTCCAGCACTTCGGCGACGGCCGCCTCGGCGCGGCCCACGCCGAGGCCGACGAGACCCAGCGCGACTACCTGGAGCTGTGCGGCAGCAACAACTGGCTCAGGCCCGCCGTCGGGGCCCTCGACCGCCGGTCTGTCTCCTTCGACGTCATCGACGACGCCTCGATCCAGGGCGCCAAGGCCGGCGACGGGGCCCTGCGCGTCAGGGACCTCGCGTACACCACGGTCCTGCTGCCCTCCGCGAGCGTCCTGGAGCACGAGACGGCCCGACGGCTGACCGAACTGCTCGACGCCCAGGGACGGGTCGTGGTCGTCGGCCGCCCGCCGGCCCGCGCGGCCGGGCTCGCGGGCGACGACGGGGCCGTGGCCGCGCTCCTCGACCATCCCCGCCTGGAGCGGGTGGCCGACGCCGAGGCCGGTGCGGCGGCGGTGGCCGACACCGCCGGATACGCGACGGGGGAGGTTCCGCTGCTCGTCAGGAGGAAGGGCGACACGGCGGTCGCCCTGGTCACGGGCGCGTTCCCGGACGCCCGGACGCATCCGCCGGAGGGCCGCCACGAGATCGACCCCGCGCGCTACGCCCGGACCTCCTCCGTCACCGTGCGGGCGCCGGTCGCCGAGGCCGAGATCTGGGACCCGGCGACCGGCACCCGCCGCATGGGGCGCGTCACCGTCACCGACGGCGTCTCGACCATCGAGGTGCCGTTGGAGGGCGCCCCCGCCGCCCTCGTCGTATGGCGTGAGGGTCCGTCCGCGGAGGCCGTGCCCCCCTCGCCCGCGCGGCCGACGGAGTCGATCGACCTGTCGGCCGGCTGGGAGGGCCGCCTCGCGCCCACCATGGACAACACCTGGGGAGACCTGGCCCTGCCCGCCGGATCGTCCCTGTGTGAACCGCAGATCTGGACCATGGGGTGGACGGAGACCGGGGACTCCTGGCAGCCGGTCAGGGCCACCTACGGCAACCGCGTCCGCGTGCTGCCCCCCGTGCCCTCCGCGCAGGCACCGGCGCCCCTGGACCCGGCGGCCGTCGAACAAGTCCTGTCCGGCGAACAGGAGTTGGCTCCGGCGGAGTGGGATGTCTCGCTGTACTCGTCGAGTCGTGGCATCCCCGACCCCGACGGGGTGCTCGGCAACAAGGGCCTGGTGCCGGAGGAGTTCGTGCGGGTCCCGGTGCCCGTGCCCGGGACCCTCGCCCGGGTCAGGACCGTCGTGGAGACCGGTCACCATGGGCCCGCCGACCTGCACGTCGGCGCGGCGGCGGTCAAACGCGTGTGGTGGAACGGCCGTCGGCTGGACACCGGCGGCGGCTATCTCGCGTCGGCCCGGGTGGAGGTCGAACGGGCCCGCAACGTGCTGGAGTACGAGCTGTCCGACGCCCTCGACCGCCCGCAGATCATCTCGGGAGCCGCCGACACCCCCCTGGGCAGCTACTTCTGCCTGTCCCACCCGGACGCCTTCACCCGGCGGCCGCTGTTCATGCGCCTGCCCGACGGCGTACGACCGGACGGCAGCGTGACCTACCGCGGCCGGATCAGCGTCCCGGGCCGGGAAGTGGGAGCGCCCGCGGTCCTCGTCGTGGGCGCCGCGGTCGGTGTGACCGTGCTGCTCGACGGAGCCGTCGTCGCACGGCAGGAGAAGGCCGAGTACTACGAGTCCGACTGGGGCGCGGTACCGATGTTCTTCCGGCACGAACTGACCCTGGAGGGCGGCGACCACGTCCTCGACCTGGTCGCCGACAGCGTCGACGCCCGGGACGCCTTCTACGTCGACCTCGTGGCGGACACCACCGCCCTCGTCAGCGGCCCGGGCTGGGAGGCCGGGACCGGGCAGTGGCACGGCTCGACCGTCGAACACGAGGGCCGCTGGGGGGAGTTGCAGCACTGTGCCGCCGCGGTACGGCCGCATCCGCTACGCGGTGCCGAGTGGCTGGCCGGCGCCCCGGTGCTCGGCTCCTCCGCACTGCCCCTGCGGTCCACCGACTGCCTCCGGGAGGCGGAACAGCGTTTCCGCTTCACCCTGCCGGCGGGAACCGTGTCACTCGATCTGCCACTGGAGCTTCCGGCACGGGTGAGGATCGAGGGCGGCCCCGAACATGAGCTGCACCAGCAGGAGTTGCGGCTCGATCAGCCGCTCGACAAGGCGGCCGAGTGCGAAGTCGTCACCGCGCCCACGGCCGTTCTGCGCGGCGGCTCCGCCTGGCGGGGGCCGGTGCGGGTGCGCACGGTACCGGCGCCCCTGCCGCTGGGGGAGTGGGGCGAGCTGGGGCTCGGCGGCTGGAGCGGGGGCGTGACCTACGCGCGGACCCTTCAGGTGCCGGCCGGACCGGACCCGGTGCTGGATCTGGGGCGGGTGCGCGGCAGCGTCGAGGTGCGGGTGGACGGCGAACTCGTCGGCGAGGCGTTCTGTGCGCCGTACCGCTTCGAGCTGCGCGGGAGCGCCGGGCGTACCGTCCGCCTCGACGTGACCGTCCACAACACCCTGGCCCCGTACCTCGCCGAGGCCACTCCCACCGCCTGGGCCTTCCCCTCCCAGCTTCCCTCGGGGCTGCTCGGGCCGGTGCGGCTAGAAAGGCGCGTCTGAGGACGTCCGGGTGGAGTCCCGCAGGACCAGTCCCGGTGCGAACACCCTTGCCTCGTGGGCGTGTTCCGCGCGGGCCTCCACCTCGTCCAGGAGCATCTCGACGGCCGCCCGGCCGAGTTCCTCGACCGGTTGGCGGACCGTCGTCAGGGTCGTGCCCACGAAACTCGCGATGTCCAGGTCGCCGTAGCCGACCACCTGCACGTCCTCCGGGACCTTCACACCGCGTTCGCCCAGTGCCCGGCACAGGCCCGCGGCGAGGAAGTCGTTGGTGCAGAACACCCCGTCCGGCAACTCGTCGAGGCCCAGGGCGATCTCGCTGCCGTACGCCACCGTCATCTCCTCGGCGACGACCTGGCCGAGGCGGGCCTCGCGCCGGGTGCGCACGGCCTGGCGGGCGCCCTGGTAGCGGTCGGCGCACTGACGGATCGTGCGCTCGCCGTTGACCACGAGGATGTCGCGCGCCCCGCGCTCGAGGAGGTGCTGCACGGCGATGCGGCCGCCGGCGATGTCGTCCACCGAGACCGAGCAGCCCTCCTGGGCGGGCATCGCGCGGTCCGCCAGGACCAGCGGGATGCCGCGCTCGCGCAGCCGTGACAACCGGGTCGGGTCGGCGCTGAGCGGGACCACCACCGCGCCGACCGCCCGCTGTTCGGCGAGCATGGTGAAGTAGCCCTGCTCCCGCTCGGGGGCGTCCCCGCTGTCGCACAGGACGAGGGCGTAGCCGTGCTCGTAGGCCGCGTCCGCGGCGCCGCGCGCGATGCGGGAGTAGAACGAGTTGGCCACGTCCGGCAGCACCAGGCCGATCGACGACGAGTGTCCGGTGCGCAGCCCGGCGGCTCCCGGATGGGGGACGTAGTCGAGTGCGGCGACCGCGTCACGGACCCGGGCCGCGGTGCGGGCGTTGACCCGCTCGGGCCGGTTCAGGACGTTCGACACGGTGGAGACCGAGACGCCGGCGGCGGCCGCGACGTCCTGGATACGGGCGGGGCGAACCGAAATGACGTCCACCCCCTCGCTGTTGCAGCCGTACGACCAGGAAGGACGCGGTCCTCGTACGCACTTCCAGATGGGCGACGCAAGTCTACCCCGGCCATGGTTGGAACGTTTTCCGCACGTTGGCTGCCGCGGGAGCGGCACGGCCTTGAAGGCCGTCGTCCCCGACGGCCAGTTGTGCGGCGATGTCGACTTCGGCTGAGCCGCATGGAAAAACCGGTGAACCTGCACACCGTTCACCGCTCGGCCACGCCGAAACTGAACCGTAGTCATGGTCACGCCGACGCACGGCTTTTTGGTGGTGGAGTGTCCGTCTTGGGAACCTCACGGCCATGAAGGCGCGGGAACCGCTCCAGCAAATCCTGTGAAGGAACAGGGGGATCGGGTGACCGTGTTGCGACGCCGGTGAAGGCGGCAATGGCATCCCGCGCCTGCGCACGTCCGGCTGACTGGCCGTGTCCATGCCCGGCGTGCTTCCATCCGGTGTCCCACCTCCTTGAGGATTGCTCATGCGAAAGGAACCGCGCGCCATGAACGTCACCCCCCACATCGAGGCCGTCCAGCTCGACGACGCCGACCTGGACAACGTCTCCGGTGGCGTCGCCGCCGCGACCGCTGCCGGTGTCCACCTCCAGGTGGCGCACCTCGAGGTCTGCGCCGACGCCGGTGCCTTCGTCTCCGCCGAGGGTGTCGCGCTCGGCGTCAACGCCCACGTCGGCGTGAACTGACCGCACGCCTGCCACGGGCCCCGGATCATGCGATCCGGGGCCCGTCGTGCTTTTCGGGTGTCCTTCGCGGTCCCCTCGGTGCGGACGGTGAGGCCCGACGGCCGGCGCGATGCCATGCTGGCAGCCCCGGAGCGTTCCTGGAGGCCCTCATGCACGAGCAGCCGTCCCTTCTCGCCGCGCTGGTGTCCGCCCTGCGGGCCGGTTCGATCGAAGTCGTCGATCTCACCTCGCCCCTGTCCTCGTCCACCCCTGTGATCCAGCTGCCGCCGCAGTTCGGCCAGACGGCGGTGTTCGAACTCGAGGAGATCAGCCGGTACGACGACCGCGGACCGGCCTGGTACTGGAACAACTTCCGCAGTGGGGAGCACACCGGCACCCACTTCGACGCCCCGAACCACTGGGTGACCGGCAAGGACCTCGCCGACGTGGCGTCCGTCCCACCGCAGCGGCTCATCGCCCCGGCCGTCGTACTGGACTTCACCGCCGAGGCCGCCAAGGACCCCGACTTCCTGGTGGAGGTGGACCACATCAAGACCTGGGAGGCACACAACGAGGCGCTGCCCGAGGGGGGTTGGCTCCTTCTGCGCACCGGCTGGGACGCCCGCTCGCACTCCCAGGAGGCCTTCCTGAACGCCGACGAGAGCGGCCCGCACACTCCCGGGCTGTCCCCGGAGTGCGCCCGCTGGGTGGCCGAGGAGTCGCCCGTGCTGGGGCTCGGCGTGGAAACGGTCGGCACGGACGCCGGGCGCGCGCACTCCTTCGACCCCGCCTTCCCCTGCCACTCCCACTTGATGGGCAGCGGCAAGTACGGCCTGACCCAGCTCCAGAACCTCGGCGCGCTGCCCGCCACCGGCAGCGTCGTCGTCGCCGGGCCGCTGCCCATCGTCACGGGCTCCGGCGCACCGGCGCGCGTGCTGGCGCTGGTGGAGCGGTCATGAAGGTGGCGGAGGCCGTCGGACGGGCCCTGCACCGGGCCGGGATCGAGCAGGTCTTCGGCGTCGTCGGATCCGGGAACTTCCATCTGACCAACGCCCTGGTCGCGGCCGGCGCGCACTTCGTCGCCGCACGCCACGAGGGCGGCGCGGCGACGATGGCAGACGCGTACGCGCGGGTGAGCGGCACGGTGGCCGCCGTCAGCGTCCACCAGGGGCCAGGGCTGACCAACGCGATGACGGGGATCGCCGAGGCCGCCAAGAGCCGCACACCGCTCGTGGTGCTCGCGGCCGAGGTCACCCGGCCGACCTCCAACTTCTACGTCGACCAGGACGCGCTGGGCACGGCGGTGGGCGCGGTGCCGCTGCGGATCACCTCGGCCGGGGAGGCCGTGGAACAGGCCTGCGCGGCGGTGCGGCGGGCCCTGCACGAGCGGCGCACGGTGTTGCTCAACTTGCCCCTGGAAGTACAGGAGTCGGAGGCACCCGAGGGAGCCCTCGCCCAGGCGGCCCCCCCGCCGCCCCGTCCGGCCGTCGAAGCGGCCGCCTCCGAAGTCGCGGCCCTGACAAGGGTGTTGGAAGAGGCCCGGCGCCCGGTCTTCGTGGCCGGCCGCGGCGCACGCTCACCCGCCGCCCGGGACGCCCTCGAAGCCCTCGCGGAACGCTGCGGCGCCCTGCTGGCGACGTCGGCCGTGGCGCGCGGCCTGTTCCACGGCAACCCCTGGTCGCTCGACGTGTCCGGAGGCTTCGCCTCACCCCTCGCGGCCGAACTCATCGGCGGCGCGGACGTGATCGTCGGCTGGGGCTGCGCGCTGAACATGTGGACCATGCGGCACGGCTCCCTGATCGGCGCGGGCACGACCGTGGTGCAGGTCGACGACGACCCCGCTGCCCTCGGCGCGCACCGGGAGGTGCGGCTGGGGATCACCGGCGATGTCGCACACACCGCCCGGCACGTCCTCGCCGCCTCCCGCGGGCCACGGCAGGGCCTGCGCACCCCCGACGTCGCCGAGGCCCTCGCCACCCGCCTGCGCTGGCGCGATGTGCCGTACGAGGACACGAGCACCCGCGAGCGGATCGACCCCCGCACCCTCAGCATCGCGCTCGACGACATCCTCCCCGCGCAGCGGGTGGTCGGCGTGGACTCCGGCAACTTCATGGGCTACCCGAGCATGTTCCTTTCGGTGCCCGACCAGGACGGCTTCTGCTTCACCCAGGCCTACCAGTCGATCGGCCTCGGCCTCGCCACCGCGATCGGCGCGGCCCTGGCCCGTCCGGACCGGCTGCCGGTGGCCGCGCTCGGCGACGGGGGCGCGCTGATGGGCGCCGCCGACCTGGACACCGTACGGCGGCTCGGGCTGCCCATGGTCGTCGTCGTGTACAACGACGACGGCTACGGCGCCGAGGTGCACCACTTCGGCCCCGGCGGGCACCCGCTGGACACGGTCGAGTTCCCGCCGACCGACATCGCGGCCGTGGCCCGCGGCTACGGTTTCGAGGCGGTGACCGTGCGGACGCCGACGGATCTCAAGGCCGTCGAGGACTGGGTCACCGGACCGCGCTCCGCCCCCCTGTTGATCGACGCCAAGGTGGTGCGGGACCGCGGGGCGTGGTGGCTGGAGGAGGCGTTCCGCGGGCACTAGACCCGTCAAAAAGCAGGGGCGGGAGCGGCCCGCGATGTGCCAGCCTGGCGGGCCCGACGACCAGGGAGCACGGATGACGCCAGGACCTCGACCAGGGCGTGTTGCGAAAGTCCCGCCTGCCTCGCGACGCCATGCACGCGCCCCCATCCTCGAACCTGCTGCGCAGGGCTCGGACGGGGGACCCCCTTCGCCGCACCGGGCGAAAGCCCAAGTACATCCAGTACGAGGGCTTCCGCCCGGCACGCCGAGAGCACGCACCTGACGCCGCGAGGCCCGCCCTTCGGGCGAACGACGGGACTTTCGCAACACGCCCTAGCTCCGCTGCTGGACCAGTTCGACTGGTCCTGCGAGCGGCTGTCCGGCCGGCTCGCCGGGCCGGTCATGGACAGCGGCGACGGCTCGCGGACCCCGGTCGGGGCGATGACCGACGAGGAGTACCTCTGGGAGCCGGTGCCCCGGTGCTGGTCGGTCCGGCGGCGTACGGACGGACCCGGGGCGCGGGCCGCTTTCCTGACCGGGACCGGCGACTGGGGCCGGGACGCCGCGCCCCACCCGCACCCCGTTCCGCCGCCGTTCACGACCCTCGCGTGGCGCCTGAGCCACCTCAGCGAGATGCTGCTCCTGCGTGCCGACCACACCACGGGCACCCACACCCTCACCCGCGACGACTATCGCGTCAGCGGCACCGCCGCCGACGCGATCGCCGCCTTCGACGCGGCCGCCGAGGCCTGGCGCGCAGCGCTGCGCGCCACCGGCGACGGCGATCTCGACGTCGTCGGCCGCTGCACCTACCCGCACGGGAGCGACCCGGAGGAGCCCTTCCTGGACGTCGTGTGGTGGGTCAACCAGGAAGTCCTGCACCACGGCGCCGAGATCGCCCTGCTGCGCGACCTGTACCGGGAACGGCCCCGCCGCCCCGCTCCTTGAGGCGCCGCGGATCAGACCGCGGGCGCCGGATAGGTCGGGTACTCCACCCCGGTCACGTGCTGCACCACCCGGACCACCTGGCAGGAGTAGCCGAACTCGTTGTCGTACCAGAGGTAGAGGATCGCGTTGTCCCCGTCGACCTTGGTCGCGCCGGCGTCGACGATCGAGGAGTGGCGGGAGCCGATGAAGTCGCTGGAGACCGCGTCGGGGGCCGTGGTGAAGTCGATCTGGCGCTTGAGCGGGGAGGTCAGCGAGACGTCCCGCAGGTGTTCGAGGACCTCCTCGCGGGTGGTCTCACGGCCCAGGCGCAGGCTCAGGATCGCGATGGAGACGTCCGGCACCGGCACCCGGATCGAGCTGCCGGTGATCGGCGCCTTGAGCTCGGGCAGCGCCTTGGCGACGGCGGAGGCGGCGCCCGTCTCCGTGATCACCATGTTCAGCGGCGCGGAACGGCCCCGGCGGTCGGCCTTGTGGTAGTTGTCCAGCAGGTTCTGGTCGTTGGTGAACGAGTGGACCGTCTCCACGTGCCCGCGCAGCACCCCGTACTCGTCGGCCATCGCCTTCAGCGGCGGCACGATCGCGTTGGTGGTGCAGGACGCGCAGGACAGGATCTGCTCGTCCGGCTTGATGGTGTCGTGGTTGACGCCGTGCACGATGTTGGGGACGTCGCCCTTGCCCGGCGCGGTCAGCACGACCTTGTCGATGCCGGGGCGCAGGTGCTGGGACAGGCCCTCGCGGTCACGCCACTTGCCGGTGTTGTCGATGAGGATGGCGTTCTTGATGCCGTACGCCGTGTAGTCGACCTCGGAGGGGTCGTTGGCGTAGATCACCTTGATGGTGTTGCCGTTGGCGACGATCGCGCTCTCGGCCTCGTCGACGGTGATCGTGCCCTGGAACTGGCCGTGGATGGAGTCCCGGCGCAGCAGCGAGGCCCGCTTGACGAGATCCTCGGAGGCCCGCCCGCCGCCGCCGCGGACGACGATCGCGCGCAGCCTGAGTCCGTTGCCGGAACCGGCCTTCTCGATCAGCAGCCGGGCCACCAGGCGGCCGATGCGGCCGAAGCCGTAGAGGACGACGTCCCGCGGCTCACGGCGGTCGATCTTGTTGCCGCCCGTCGCGCCGGCCACGGCCTCGGCGGTGAACTCGGCCACCGACAGTCCGCGGTCGTCGGCCTGGTAGATCTCGGCCAGCCTGCCGATGTCGATCTGCGAGGGGCCGAGGTCCAGCGCGGTGAGGGCCTGGACGAAGGGCAGGGTGTCGGTGACGGAGAGTTCCTCACCGGCGATCTGCCGGGCGAACCGGTGGGTCTTGAGGATGCTGACCACCGACTTGTTCACCAGGGAACGGCTGTGCAGGAGAACCGTTACATCACGCTCCCGGTGCAGCCTCCCGATCATCGGGATCATCGATTCCGCGATCTCCTCGCGGTTCTTCCAGTCGGTGAACGAGTCGTCCTTGACAGTCACAGAATTCTCTTTCGAGCTAGGCAGCGCTCATATGCTAACCCCCTGATGTTTTGATCGATCGTCGGGGTGGCGGAGCTCACTGCCCCAGCAGCCGGGGCGGCGTGGTGTCCGGGAC
>NZ_RSAJ01001249.1 GCF_003933965.1 Streptomyces sp. RP5T | reverse complement strand
GACAGACCGAGCGCGCATGAAGGGGCGGTCCAGCAGCGCGGCGAGGGACCAACCGGCTGCGGGCCAGAAGCGGTCCGGCAACGCAACACGGGACCAACCGCAACACGGGACCAACCCACCGCAGGCCAGAGGCGGTCCGGCAACGCGGCCAAAGGCGAACCAACCGCGGTTCAGGAGGAACCGGCGGCGCACCCAAGGACGAGCGCCCCATGGCCAACCTCACCGCACCGGCCGACGAGTTGTGCAACGGGGGCGCCAAAAGCCCTTCTTCGCCCCATACTTGTTGCCTCACATGGGGGAACGGTGTCGGGCGGGGGGATCCCATGCGCCGTAACAGTCGGGGCAGACGACGTCTGGACCAGGTGTTGGCCGTCGCGGGTACGGCCGTGGCCGCGGGTGCCCTCGCCGGGGTCAGGTTCGTCGGCGGATGGACGCAGTTCGTGGTGATCTGCCTGCTGGCCGCGGGCACCGGACTCGGCGCCTACTCGGGGAACTCCCTGCGGGCGCGGGCCGCGGGCACTCCGCCGCAGGTGCTGATCAGCCATCCGCACGGCGACGAGCCCTGGGCGCACTGGCTGGC
>NZ_RSAJ01001248.1 GCF_003933965.1 Streptomyces sp. RP5T | reverse complement strand
GTGTTACGAAGAGCTCCGGGTCGGGAGCCCGTGCGGGTGAGGGCCGGCCGGCCACCTCAGTCGTCGGCGTCCTCCGGATCGTCGTAGTCCTCCAGGATCCGCAGCCCGAGGTCGGACTCCCAGTCCAGGGCCCATCGCCGCAGCTCGGAAATGTCGTCGGGGCTGAGCCCGCACGCGGCGAACTCCTCGTCCCCGACCCATACGACACTCTCCAGCCGGTCACGCAGATCGCACGGGTCGAACTCACCCAGCTGCTCGATCTCGATCACGGAGTAGTACTGACAGGCGGCGTGGACGTCGATCACATCCTGGGGCAGGCCGCGGTCGACGAGGGCGCGCACGGCCATGCAAACCGTGCCCCCACTCCCGTTCGTAGGGAGTGGGGCGGCATCCGTCGCCTGCCGCGGATCCCTCAAGCTCGCCTCCCGCGTGCCCGTGCAGGCACGGCGCGTTCCTGACCGACTTCTCCGTGCACCACCGCTGCACGCTTGATTGTGTTACGGCGATCCAGTCGCCCGCGATCGAACACCGGCGCCCCCACCCACCTCGAACCACAGCAATTTTCCGGCCCCCCGATCGAGCAG
>NZ_RSAJ01001247.1 GCF_003933965.1 Streptomyces sp. RP5T | reverse complement strand
GCCGCTCACCAGGCCGTCCGCGCCGGTCTCGACCAGCACCGCGCCTGGCGGCACGTCCGGCTCGAAGAACGCCGGGCCCGCGTCGCCGCCACCCTCGACGCCCTCACCCAGCACCGCGAACTCCTCGCGCTGCTGCTGGTGTGGGAGATCGGCAAACCCTGGCGGCTCGCGCAGGCCGACGTCGACCGGGCCATCGACGGGGTCCGCTGGTACGTCGACGGCATCGAGCCGATGATCGAGGGCCGGACCCCGCTGGACGGCCCGGTGTCCAACATCGCGAGCTGGAACTACCCGATGAGCGTGCTCGTGCACGCCATGCTGGTGCAGGCCCTGGCGGGCAACGCGGTCATCGCCAAGACCCCGACCGACGGCGGCGTCGCCTGTCTCACCCTGGCCTGCGCGCTCGCCGCCCGCGAGGGGATCCCCGTCACCCTCGTCAGCGGTAGCGGGGGCGAGCTGTCCGAGGCGCTGGTGCGGGCGCCCGAGATCGGCTGCGTCTCCTTCGTCGGCGGCCGCGACACCGGCGCCGCCGTCGCCACGGCCGTCGCCGACCTCGGCAAGCGGCACGTACTCGAACAGGAGGGACTCAACAC
>NZ_RSAJ01001246.1 GCF_003933965.1 Streptomyces sp. RP5T | reverse complement strand
GCGTCGCACAGGGCGGTCAGTTCGGGCAGGCACTGGTCGGCCTGGCCGAGGGCGAGCGCGGCGGTGTGACGGGCGCGCAGGGCGTCCAGACGGCGGGCCTGGGCCCGGGTCGCCTCGGCCGTACGGTCGGGCAGATCGGCCAGCGCCGGGCCGCGCCACAGGGCGAGGGCGTCGTCCAGGATCCCGGCCGCCTTCGCGGGGTCACCGTCGGACAGGGCGCGCACGCCGTCCGCCACGAGCCGCTCGAAGCGGTGCAGGTCGATGTCGTCCGGCGCGGCGGTCAGCCGGTAGCCGCCGTCCACGGACGCCACCGCGCCCGCGCCGAGCGCCCGCCGCAGCCGTCCCACCAGCGCCTGCACCGCGCCCGTCGCGTCGGCGGGCGGGTCGCCGTCCCACACCTCGTCCACCAGGACGCTCACGGGGACGGTGCGGCCGGGGCGCAGTGCGAGGACGGTCAACAGCGCGCGCAGGCGCGCCCCGCCGACCGGGACGGACGTGCCGTCGGAACGGAGTGCTTGCGTGGTGCCGAGGATGCGATAGCGCACGGGGTCCATTGTCTCTGCTGGGGCGGGGGCCGGTCACGGGGTTACTTC
>NZ_RSAJ01001245.1 GCF_003933965.1 Streptomyces sp. RP5T | reverse complement strand
GGGGGGAGCATCTGGCGGCGCTTGGGGCCGCCGTGCTCGGACTCGCCCGGTTCCTTGGCGCCGGGCCATGCCTTGGCGACGCGGGCGGCCAGGACGAAGTCCTTGCGCAGGGGATGGCCCTCGAAGGTCTCCGGGAGGAGGAGGTGGTCCAGGGAGGGGTGACCCTCGAAGGTGACGCCGAACATCTCGTGGGTCTCGCGCTCGTGCCAGGCGGCGCCCGCGTAGAGGTCGACGGCGGTCGGCAGGGCGGGGCTCTCGTGGGGGACCGTCGTGCGCAGGAGCAGGCGTCGTACCGGCGAGAGGGCTGCCACGTGGGCGGCCACGCGGAAGCCGGTGCCGGGTTCGTCGACGGCGCTGAGCCAGTCGAAGTAGGTGCAGCCCAGTTCGTCGCGGGCGACCCGCAGGGCGGTGAGCCAGCTCGTGGGCGGGACGTCGACCGTCAGGACCTCGTAGGACTCCTCGGCGGTGGCCTCGGGGCCGAAGAGTTCCTCGGCGGGGGCGGGGAGCCAGCCGACGGCGGTCACTGCGCGTCCCCCTCACCCGGAGCTGAAGCAGGCGCCGGAGCCGGCGTCGGCGGCTTGACGAGACCGCTCTGC
>NZ_RSAJ01001244.1 GCF_003933965.1 Streptomyces sp. RP5T | reverse complement strand
ACCGAGGCAGGGCCCCTTGGTGGCGTCCCTCCGACCCCGACCGGTCCGACCTCACCTGCCGGACGTGGGGCTGCGGCCGAGGCAGAGCCCTCTGATGGCTCCGCACCCATTTCCGGCTCGCAAGTCCGGGGCGGCCCGAGCCGTTCTGTCGGGCCTGAGGCCGGTGCTGGCGCGGAGGCCGGGGCCGGGGCGGAGTCTCCTGCCGGTCGTGGGTCTCTTGTCGGTCCTGCGGGCCTGGCTGGTCCGAGTCCGGGTGCCGGGCGTGGGGGCGCTGCTGGGGTGGAGTCCCCTAGTGGCGCCGTACCCATTGCCGGCTCTCCGGTCCCGGGCGGTCCGAGCTCGTCTACCGGACCCCAGGCCGTTCCCGGGGCTGATGGGGCTTTTGTCGAGCCGCCAGCGTCGGCGGGCCTGAGTCCGTCTGCCGGGCCTGAGGCCGTTGCCGGTACAGAGCCGCCTGCCGGTTCTGGGTCTTCTGTCGGTCCTCAGGTCCCGGCGGACCCGAGTCCGTCTGCCAGGCCTGAGGCCGTTGCCGGGGCAGAGTCCGCCGCTGGTCCCGCGCCCATTGCCGGCCCCCCAGTCTCGGGTGGTCCGAGCTCGTCTACCGGA
>NZ_RSAJ01001243.1 GCF_003933965.1 Streptomyces sp. RP5T | reverse complement strand
ACCTTGCGGTGCAGGGAGGAGCGGCTGACCCGCGCGGAGAAGTGGCACCAGTCCTCGCCGGGGGCGATCGGGCAGGCGGCGCTGTGCGGGCAGGGGGCGGCGACGCGGAAACCGGCGGCGACGAGCCGGTCGCGGGCCTCGATGACACGGGCGTACCCGGCGGGGGTGCCGGCCTCGACGATCACGACCGCCTGCGCCGACGCCGCCGCGGTGTCCACGAGGGCGGTGCGGTCGGCCGGGGTGAGTTCGTTGAGGACGTACGAGACGGTGACCAGGTCGGTCGCGGGCAGCGCGAGGTCCTGGCCGATCCGCGCCCGCTGCCAGCGGGCGTCCTTGAGGGACGGGTGGGCGGCGGCGAGCTCCCGGCCGAGGGCGAGTGCGGGCTCGGACCAGTCGAGGACGGTGATCTCCCGGTCGCCCGGCCAGGTGGCCGTGACGGCCCAGGTCGCCGCGCCGGTGCCGCCGCCGACGTCGATGTGCCCGCCGGGCGTCCAGTCGGGGACGGCCGCGGCGAAGGCCTCCAGGGCCGCGTGGACCGCCTCGAAGGTGGCGGGCATGCGGTAGGCGGCGTAGGCGGCCACGTCCGCGCGGTCGCGGAGGATGGGGC
>NZ_RSAJ01001242.1 GCF_003933965.1 Streptomyces sp. RP5T | reverse complement strand
ACGTAGGACAGGTGCCGTGTTCGCGGGGGTCCACGGCTCCCTGCAGGGCAGGTGCCCGCGCTCGCGGGGTGTCTACGGCTCCCTGCAGGGCAGGTGCCCGCGCTCGCGGGGTGTCTACGGCTCCCTGCAGGGCGGGCGCCGTGTGCGCGGGGCCGGTCTGCGGGGTCACGTGCGGCGCACACTCTGCGCGCGGCCGGCCTCCGGCTCCGCAGCGACAGCTTCGGCGGCTTGTGGCTCCCCGTGCGGCAGTCGCCGCGCTCGCGGGGCGGGCTACCACGCCCCGTAAGGCAGGCGCCGTGCTCGCGGGGCGGGCTACGGCTCGCTGGTCTCCGACTCCAGCCGTTCCCGGGTCGGCAGGTCGTACACCCCGCGTTCCGACCCCTGGAGGCCCCGCTGCCACTGGTACGTGGCGACCGCGTCCTCGACCCCCTCGTTGTAGTGGCCGGAGGGCTTGCGGCCGTAAAGGCCGACCTGGGTGAGCCGTAGTTCGAGTTCGACCACCTCCGGGCCCTCGGATCCCCGCCGCAGTACCGGCGGCGCGGTCTCCTGCGCCGCGTCCGCCCCGGCCGCCGGCTTCGTCGCGGCGGAGGACTTCGATCCGCTGCGCATACGTC
>NZ_RSAJ01001241.1 GCF_003933965.1 Streptomyces sp. RP5T | reverse complement strand
GAGGAACTCCCCGTCGCGCTCGCGATGTTGCTGGTGTCCGGCGGTGACTACCGGCACGCGGTCCTCGGCGCGGTGAACTACGGCAGGGACTGCGACTCGATCGCCACCATGGCCGGGGCGATGGCGGGCGCACTGGGCTCCCCGGTCCCGGACGACTGGTCGAAGGCGGGCGCGGAGGCGAGCCGTCTGGACCTGTGGGAACCGGCGGCGACGCTGACGGCCGTGGCCCGGGAGATCTTCGAGCGGGACAGGGCCCACCACAGGACCCGGGAGGCGGCCTTCGCGGCACTCGGGGGCACGAGATGCTCCGACTGACCTGGGTCCAGCCGGAGGACCTCATCGGCCACGAACTCGCCCAGGCGGTCCAGGACGGCAGGGAGCCGTCGGCGATCGCGGCGCGGTGGCGCGCGGCGGGGGGCGACCGGGCACCGGCCCGGGCGGGCGCCTCGGCCGGGCCCGCGTCCAGGTATCTGCGGCAGCTGGCGGAGGACCTGCTGGACGAACTGGCGGACCTGCCGAGCGTGTTGGAGGACGACGAGCCCACCGACCTCGCGCGGATCAGGGCCCGCTGCCCGGAGTGGCCCGCGCCCGTCCCCGCCGCCACCCTCACCCGGGC
>NZ_RSAJ01001240.1 GCF_003933965.1 Streptomyces sp. RP5T | reverse complement strand
CCCGTACGGTACGACCACCCCGAGTTCCACCAGGTCCTGCGGCCGGATCCGCAGCTGGTCCGCCGTCGACTCGACCTCCTCCGGACCGCGCTTCAGGATCGCCGCCGCCAGTTCCGGCGCGATCACGGAGAAGTAGCTGTCCGGTGTGGCGTACGTGGCTCCGGGCGCCGCCAGGGCCAGCGCGCCCCCGGAGCCGCCCTCGCCGATGAGCAGGGTGGTGATCGGGGTACGGGCGGAGGCGACCGCGGCGAACAGGTCGGCGATGGCCGCGCCCGCGCCCTGGCGCTCGGCCTCCGCGTCGTTGGCCGCGCCGGGGGTGTCCACCAGGGTGAGCACCGGGATGCCGAGACGGTCCGCGAGCCGGATCAGACGGGCGGCGGTGCGGTAGCCGGCCGGGCGGGTCGCCGTCCCGGTCTGGGCGGCGTAGGCGACGGTCCGGCCCGCGTGCTCGCCGAAGCCGCACAGCATGCCCGGATCGGTACCGCCGCAGCGGTCACCGGACACGGCCGCGCGAGAGGTGAAGTAGGCGTCCAGGTACGCCTGCGCACGCGGCCGTTCAGGGGACCGGGCCCGCCGCACCGCGTCCCACCCCGAGGCAGGCAGCCCGACCGCGCCGAGCGGGGCGGGGA
>NZ_RSAJ01000123.1 GCF_003933965.1 Streptomyces sp. RP5T | reverse complement strand
TCCCCCAGGTGCTTCCGCCCTTTCGACCCCGCCGCGGCCGCCCCGGTGGGCTGGAATGCCCGACCCGGGCGGAGACCGAGCGTGGTCCATCGCACCCGCCCACGGGGCGGAGCCGCATCGATCCACGGCTCCGCCGCGCGGGCGTGACCACCTCGCGCCCCACCAGGAACCCGCCACCACCCGCGCCCTCGCCCACACTCCGTACACCTGGACGGCGTCCTGCCGATTTCTTACCGGTTCCGCTTGCTTGGAGTGCACTCCAAGGCCATAGCGTTGGGGGCATGACGGTGATGGAGACCACGGGTACCAGGACCGACAGCTGCGCGGCGCCGCCGCACCCCCACCGGCGTCCGGCGGGGCAGGACAGCTACACGATCAGCGAGGTCGTCGCCTTCACCGGCCTGACCGCGCACACCCTGCGCTGGTACGAGCGCATCGGCCTGATGCCGCACATCGACCGCTCGCACACCGGCCAGCGCCGCTACAGCAACCGCGACCTCGACTGGCTCGACCTCGTCGGCAAGCTCCGGCTCACCGGCATGCCGGTCGCCGACATGGTGCGGTACGCGGAGCTGGTGCGCGAGGGCGACCACACGTTCACCGAACGGTTCGAGCTCCTGGAGACGACCCGCCGGGACGTCCTGTCCCGGATCGCGGAACTCCAGGACACGCTCGCCGTCCTCGACCGGAAGATCAGCTTCTACGCCGAAGCCGGTCGCGCCTACGAATCGGAGAAAGCCGGATGACGGACAGCACGATCCCGACCGCACGACTCGGCGACACCGGCCCCGCGGTCGGCGTCCAGGGACTCGGCTGCATGGGCATGAGCTTCGCGTACGGCCCCACGGACGCGAAGGAGTCCCGGGCCACCCTGGAACGGGCCCTGGAGCTCGGCATCACGCTCTACGACACGGCGGACGCCTACGGCAACGGGGAGAACGAGACGTTCCTGTCCCCGTTCTTCAAGGCCCACCGCGACGAGGTCGTGATCGCCACCAAGTTCGCCTTGTCGATACCCGCCGACGACCCGACCCGCCGGATCATCCGCAACGACCCGCCCTACATCCGCAAGGCGGTCGAGGCGAGCCTGAAGCGCCTGGACGTCGACGCGATCGACCTCTACTACATGCACCGGCGCGATGTGGACGTGCCGATCGAGGACTCCGTCGGCACCATGGCCGAGCTGGTGCGCGAGGGCAAGGTCAAGCACCTGGGCCTGAGCGAGGTCACCGCGGCGGAGCTGCGCGCGGCCCAGGCCGTCCACCCCATCGCCGCCGTGCAGTCGGAGTGGTCCCTGTTCAGCCGGGACATCGAGGCCCAGGTGGTCCCGGCCGCCCGTGACCTCGGGGTGGCGCTCGTCCCGTACTCCCCGCTCGGCCGCGGCTTCCTCACCGGTTCCTTCACCAACGCCGACAAGGACCTCACCTCCGACGACTTCCGCCGCCAGCAGCCCCGCTTCACGGGCGACAACGCGACGGCGAACGCGGCCCTGCTGGAGCCGATCCGCACGGTCGCCGAGGCGCACGGGGTCTCCCTCGGCCAGATCGCCCTGGCCTGGGTCCAGCAGCAGACCACGGTCCACGACCTCCCGGTCGTCCCGATCCCGGGCACTCGCAAGCCGGCCCGGGTGGCGGAGAACGCGGCGGCGACGCGGATCGAGCTCACCAAGGAGCAGCTGGAGCTGCTGGAGCCGATCGCGGGCCAGGTGGCGGGCGACCGCTACGCGGACATGCGGTTCTCGTCGGCGGGCCGGGAGTAGGTCAGAGCTCCGCCAGCAACTCCGCCTTCTTCACGGAGAACTCCTCGTCGGTGACCAGCCCGGCCTGGTGCAGCTCCCCGAGATGGCGAATCCGCTCGGCGATGTCCGCAGGGTCCCGGCGCGGCACACCCGCGGCCGGGACCGCTGCCGCCGGCCCCCGCTGCCGTACGGCCGCGAGGACCGCCGCCGCGAACGGCAGCGACTCGTGGACGGGCCCGTACCCGAGCCCGAACACCACCGCCGCCGGATCCTGGTCCGCCTGGTCCGGTCCCGGCTCACCGCTCAGCAGCCGCAGATGTCCCTCGAAGACCTCCGGTGACCGCCACTCCACACCCGTCAGCTCGGACACCGGGAAACTCTGGTCGCCGGCCTTCCACTTCGCCGAGGACGCTCCGGTCCAGAACCAGCGGAAGTGCACGGTACGGCCGTCGAAGGTCGCCTTCCCGTCGTACGCCTTGAACTGCAGGGGCACCTCGGGCGCCGGCACCAGGAAACGTTCCGCCGGTTCGGCGTCCTCCTTCAGCAGCGCGCGCAGCTCGTCCGCGTAGTACTCGGCGAGCGTCTCCTTGTCGGCCGGCAGCACCAGCCGGTACGGATCGCACCCTTCCTTGAGCTGCCCCGCCGCCGCCTCCATGAGCGGATCCGCCCCGGGCCGCGGTTCGGCGCGCAGTACCACCGTGCCCCGCTTGCCGGGAGTCAGCGTCACCCCGGAGATCGCCTCCAGGGGGATCCGTCGTTCCCCCAGTGCCTGGAAGAGCTTCGGTGTGCGAATCCCCCGTTCGTAGCGGATGAGCACGGAGTCGGACTCGAACTCCCAGGCGGCATGAAATCCGGCCAGTACGTCACCCATGCGGGTCATCGTATTCGGCACGAGCTCCTTCGTCCCCTCCTCGCGCAGACCGCGATTCCTGCGGTCTCTACGCGCGTCCGGCCGTGGCCGTGCCGGACAAACCGGCGCGGCAGGCTTCGTCCTCATGGGCGCAGCGCACCGAGCGGTACGCGCCAATGCCGATCTCGGCGAAGTTGAGCAGGCTCTCCGTTCCGGGCTCGAAGTAACCGGCGTGACCGTCCGCACCCCGCGCGGACAGCACCCGCGCGCCGAACGCGGAGGACACCGGGTCGGCACCGTGGCCGATGCCGCCGACCTCCATGTACGGCACGTCCTGGATCCAGTCGTCGGCGTCCCGCATCGCCCACACATGGGCGGCGGTCCGCAGATGGGAGGCGTTGGCCACCCGCATCCCCGGGCTTCCGGCCACCGCGATGTCGGCCACCCGCCCGGGCAGCGTGGGCGCGGCCACCCCGCACACCACGGAGCCGTAGCTGTGGCAGAACAGGGAGACCGGAGCGGTGCCGGGCAGCGCGCGCACCAGCTCGTTCAGCCGGACGGCGCCGGTCTCGGCGCGCATCGCGGTGGCCGACTCGATGCCGAGCCCCGCGGGGGCGGTGTAGTCGGCCCAGGCGATCACCGCCGTGCGCGTGGCGGGGCCGGCCTCCCCCTCGGCCCGGTACAGGGCCTTGGCCATGCCGACCGGCGCGGACCAGCTGCGACTGGTGCGCTGGAAGGTGAGCACGTCGGTGTCGACGCCGGGCACGACGACCGAGATCCGCCGCGCCGTGCCGAGATCGCCGAAGACCTCGGCGACCCGTCCCGAGCCGTCGGGGTCGAAGGCGAGGATGTGGCGCTCCGGCGCGGTCAGCGCGTCGAAGCGGTGCATACGGCGGCCCGCCTCCTGCTGACCGGCCGGGGTGAGCCGGGCGTCGTGCATGCGGGCGCGCTCGACGGCGCGGGCCCGCAGGAGCGCGAGGCGGTTGGCCTGGTAGCGCAGGGTGACGGGGGCGCCGTTCATGTTGCCGACCGCGAGCGGGTAGCGCTGGGCGAGACGGACCCGCTCCTGGGAGGTGAGGGCGGCGAAGAAGCGCGTGAGCCGGTCGGGGGCGGTGTCCGGGTCCGGCAGCGGGTGTCCGTGGAGGCGGCCGTGCGACCAGGACTCGAGCGAGGCCGCCAGCGGGGTGGCCTCCCGCTGGTTGCGCAGGGCGGTCCAGCCGGTGGTCGCCAGCATCACGAACACCACGGCCAGCGCGAGCAGTGCGCGCCAGACGTTGAGTTGCGGGGAGGTGTCGAAGGAAGTCACTGAAAGGACACACTAGGAGAACGGGACGGTCTCGGGTTAATCGAGTGACGGGTATCACGTTTTGAGGTAGGGGGACCAGTTGCCGGTCAGCGCGGGACCGAGCAGTTCGAGGTGGGAGACCGTCAACGCGCGCATGGCCTCCAGGCTGAACTCCCCGTCGGTCAGCCACTGCCGTTCCGTCACGCGCATCACACCGCTGAAGACGGCCACCAGGAGCATGGGCCGCGGATCGGTGCGCGGGTCGAGGCCCTCGCGTTCGGCGAGCACGCGCGTGAGCACCTCCTCGACCTCCGCGGAGCGCCGCAGATGGGCGGCGAGCAGGACCGGGGTCGACTCGATCACGCGGTACAGGGCGAGGAAGCGCGCCACCGGCACGACCGACTCCACGACCTCGTGCAGGGTGTCCCAGCCCTCCAGTACGGCCTGGCGCAGCGCCTCCAGCGGCGGTTCGTGCGCGGGACGCGCGCGTACGGCGTCGACGAAGTGCGTCACCGTCATCTCGTGCAGCGCGAGCGCCGCGTCCTCCTTGCCGGCGAAGTAGCGGAAGAAGGTGCGCTGCGAGACCCCGACGGCGTCGGCGATCTCGTCGACGGTCGTCCGGTCGTAGCCGCGGGTGGTGAAGGACTCGATCGCCACCCGCAGCAGGGCCTCCCGGGTCCGCTGTTTCTTGCGTTCGCGCAGTGTTTCCATTGGTGTCAGTTACCGACTTGTGAATTGGTTTGTCAATTGTCAGTGGCTGTCACTAGCCTCCCGCGTATGACTAGTCAGACCACCATCGACTCGACGGGGCCGGGGGACGGCGCGTCGCCGTCCCCGTCGGATCAGCCGCCCGCCTCCGGGCTGCGCGGCCACCCCTGGCTCACCCTGCTGACCGTGGCCGTCGGCGTCATGATGGTGGCCCTCGACGGCACCATCGTGGCCATCGCCAACCCGGCCATCCAGGCCGACCTCAAGGCGAGCTTCGCCGACGTCCAGTGGATCACCAACGGCTACTTCCTCGCGCTGGCGGTCGCCCTGATCACCGCGGGCAAGCTCGGTGACCGCTTCGGCCACCGCCAGACCTTCCTGATCGGTGTCGTCGGCTTCGCCGCCGCCTCGGGCGCGATCGGGCTGTCCAGCTCCATCGCCGCGGTCGTCACCTTCCGTGTCCTGCAGGGCCTGTTCGGCGCCCTGCTGATGCCGGCCGCGCTCGGTCTGCTGCGGGCCACCTTCCCGGCCGAGAAGCTCAACATGGCCATCGGCATCTGGGGCATGGTCATCGGCGCCTCCACGGCCGGCGGCCCGATCCTCGGCGGTGTCCTCGTCGAGCACGTCAACTGGCAGTCGGTGTTCTTCATCAACGTGCCGGTGGGTGTCCTCGCCCTCGTCCTCGGCGTGCTGATCCTGCTGGACCACCGCGCCGAGAACGCCCCGCGCTCCTTCGACCTGCTGGGCATAGCCCTGCTGTCGGCCGCCATGTTCTGCCTGGTGTGGGCCCTCATCAAGGCCCCGACCTGGGGCTGGGGCGACGGCATGACCTGGACCTTCATCGTCGTCTCCGTCGTGGGCTTCGTGCTGTTCGCCCTCTGGGAGACGAAGGTCAAGGAGCCGCTGATCCCGCTCGCGCTGTTCCGTTCGGTCCCGCTGTCGGCGGGTGTGGTCCTCATGGTCCTCATGGCGATCGCGTTCATGGGCGGCCTGTTCTTCGTGACCTTCTACCTCCAGAACGTGCACGGCATGAGCCCGATCGACGCCGGTCTCCACCTGCTCCCGCTGACCGGCATGATGATCGTCGGCTCCCCGCTCGCGGGCGCGATGATCACCAAGCTCGGCCCGCGGATCCCGCTGGCGGGCGGCATGGCGGCCACCGCGATCGCCATGTACGGCATGTCCACGCTGGAGACGGACACCGGCAGCGCGCTGATGTCCCTCTGGTTCGCCCTGCTCGGCCTCGGTCTCGCGCCGGTGATGGTCGGCGCCACCGAGGTCATCGTGGGCAACGCGCCCATGGAGCTCTCCGGGGTGGCCGGCGGTCTCCAGCAGGCCGCGATGCAGATCGGCGGCAGCCTCGGTACGGCCGTCCTCGGCGCCGTGATGGCCTCCAAGGTGGACGGTGACCTCGCGGGCAACTGGAAGGACGCGGGTCTGCCGCCGCTCACGCCGGCCCAGCTCGACCAGGCGTCGGAGGCGGTCCAGGTGGGTGTGGCCCCGGTCGCCAAGGGGACCCCGGCGGAGATCGCGGCGAAGATCACCGACGTCGCGCACGACACCTTCATCTCCGGCATGAGCCTCGCGTCGCTGGTCGCCGCGGGCGTCGCCGCGTTCGCCGTCCTCGTCGCCCTGCTCACCAAGCGCGGCGAGAACGCGGAGGCGGGGGCGGGGGTCGGCCACATCTGACGCCTGACGAGACGTCAGCGGACTTCGCCTATCAGGGTGAAGAGGCTAAAGATTTCTCGCTTCCGGTACGCGCCGCAGGTCACAGTAAGTCAAGCCCTCCGCACGGCACGCTCGTGCGACGCGGAGGGCGGACGGCGCTGCGGCGCGCTGCCGGAGGGGGGCGGCGCGCCGCAAGGCCGGAGGATTAACCCCGGGAACCGGGGTACCCGCATCGTTGAACCCGAGACGAACCCAACCAACCACGGGTGTCAGGGAGTTGATGATGGCGGGTTACGGACACGGAACGCGCAAGTACCCCCGCTCACGTGGCCGGACGTGGTCACGGACCGGGCCGGACCGCGCGACGCTCGGAATCATCGGAGTCATCTGCGCGATCGCGGGCTTCTTCGTACTGGGCATCATCCTGGGTCCCGTCGCGATGGTCTGTGGCTGGCTTGCCATGGGCCGCACATGGTCGGGCGGCAACCGTGCCTGGCCCGCTCTGGTCGCCTTCGTACTGGGCGCCATCGACACGCTCCTGGCGATCCTCTGGCTCGTCGGAGCGGCCTCCCCGGGCAGCGGGATGTACTGACCCGGGGTGCGTGAGGGAAGGGCCCCCGGTGGGACGACCGGGGGCCCGCCCCATGCCTGAGGGCCTCGGCGGAGTCCTCCGTCAGCCTCCGACGGAAGTCTTCCGCAGGGCCGCCACCTCCGCGCGCAGGGCCCGGACCTCCTCCGTCAGGGCCAGGATCGCCTCCGTCTGCTGGCGCTCCTCCACGTCGTCCTTCTCGAAGCGCTCGATGAACCAGGCGGCGATGTTCGCGGTCACCACACCCAGCAGCGCGATGCCGGACAGCATCAGCCCGACCGCGATCATGCGGCCCAGGCCGGTCGTCGGGGCGTGGTCGCCGTAGCCGACGGTCGTCATCGTGGTGAAGGACCACCACACCGCGTCACCCAGCGTCCGGATGTTCCCGTTCGGGGAGTCCCGTTCCACCGAGAGCACGGCCAGCGAGCCGAACATCAGCAGCCCGACGACCGCTCCGCCGACGTACGTCGTCACCTGGATCTGCGAGGCCATCCGCGCCCGCCGCCCCACCAGCAGCAGCGTGGAGACCAGCCGCAGCAGACGGAGCGGCTGCAGCAGCGGGAGCACCACGGCGCACAGGTCCAGCCAGTGCTGCCGTACGAACGCGCGGCGGTTCGGCGAGAGCGACAGCCGCATGAGGTAGTCGACGGCGAACGCCGCCCACACCACCCACTCGGCCACCGTGCACGCCGCCGTGAGCGACCGCCCCGCCGAGGTGTCCACGATCGGCACGGCATAGGCGGCGGCGAACAGCACCGCGAGCGCCAGAAGGGGCCGCTGAGTGTGCTGTTCCCAACGGACCTGCGCCGACTCTTCCTTCATGTCGGCATCGTAGAGAAACGGCAAAGGGCGGCGCGCCTACGAGCGCACCGCCCTTCTACTCTCCAAGGAGCGCGGGGAACTACGCGTCGCCCCCGGCCGCTCCCGGGTCCGCAGCCGAGACATCCAGCAACTGGTACCGGTCGATGGCCTGCTTCAGCACCGAACGGTCCACCTTGCCCTCCCGCGCCAGCTCCGTCAGCACGCCCAGCACGATCGACTGCGCGTCGATGTGGAAGAACCGCCGCGCCGCCCCCCGCGTGTCCGCGAAGCCGAACCCGTCGGCGCCCAGCGACTGGTACGTGCCCGGCACCCACCGCGCGATCTGGTCCGGAACCGCCCGCATCCAGTCGGAGACGGCCACGAACGGACCCTGCGCCCCGGCCAGCTTCCGCGTCACGTACGGCACCCGCTGCTCCTCCTCCGGGTGCAGCAGGTTGTACTCCTCGCAGGCCACCGCATCGCGCCGCAGCTCGTTCCAGGAGGTCGCCGACCAGACGTCCGCCTTGACGTTCCACTCCTCGGCGAGGATCCGCTGCGCCTCGACCGCCCACGGCACGGCCACACCGGATGCCATGATCTGCGCCGGGATCGACCCCGAGGTGCCCTCCGAGAAGCGGTACACGCCCTTGAGGATGCCCTCGACGTCGACGTTCTCCGGCTCGGCCGGGTGCTGGATCGGCTCGTTGTAGACGGTGAGGTAGTAGAAGACGTCCTCACCCACCTTGCCGTCGGCGGTCGGCCCGTACATGCGCCGCAGACCGTCCTGCACGATGTGCGCGATCTCGAACCCGAAGGCCGGGTCGTAGGCCACACAGCCCGGGTTGGTCGAGGCGAGCAGCTGCGAGTGGCCGTCCGCGTGCTGAAGACCCTCACCGGTCAGCGTCGTACGGCCGGCGGTCGCACCCAGTACGAATCCGCGCGCCAGCTGGTCCGCCATCTGCCAGAACTGGTCACCGGTGCGCTGGAACCCGAACATCGAGTAGAAGACGTAGACCGGGATCAGCGGCTCGCCGTGCGTGGCGTACGCCGAACCCGCCGCGATCAGCGACGCCGTGCAGCCGGCCTCGGAGATGCCGTCGTGCAGCATCTGGCCCGTCGGCGACTCCTTGTAGGCGAGCAGCAGTTCCCGGTCGACCGACTCGTACTGCTGGCCGAGCGGGTTGTAGATCTTCGCACTCGGGAAGAACGAGTCCATGCCGAAGGTGCGGTACTCGTCCGGCGCGATCAGCACGAACCGCTTGCCGAGCTCCTTGTCCCGCATGAGGTCCTTGAGGAGTCGCACGAAGGCCATGGTGGTGGCGATCGACTGCTGCCCGGACCCCTTCTTCACGGTCGCATACGTCTTGTCGTCCGGCAGCGCGAGCGGCTTCGCGCGCACGACACGCGTCGGGACGTAACCGCCGAGACCGAGCCGGCGGTCGTGCATGTACTGGATCTCCTCCGAGTTCCGGCCCGGGTGGTAGTAGGGCGGCGCGCCCGACTCCAGCTCCTTGTCGGAGATCGGCAGGTGCAGCCGGTCACGGAAGCCCTTGAGGTCGTCGACCGTCAGCTTCTTCATCTGGTGCGTGGCGTTGCGGCCCTCGAAGTTGGGGCCCAGCGTCCAGCCCTTGACGGTCTTGGCGAGGATGACCGTCGGCTGGCCGGTGTGCTCGACGGCCGCCTTGAACGCCGCGTAGATCTTCCTGTGGTCGTGACCGCCGCGGCCCAGGTGCAGGATCTGGTCGTCGGTCATGTTCTCGACCATGGCGCGCAGCCGCTGGTCGTCGCCGAAGAAGTGGTCGCGGATGTAGGCGCCGGACTCGGTGGCGTAGGTCTGGAACTGGCCGTCCGGGGTGGTGTTCATCCGGTTCACGAGGATGCCGTCGCGGTCCTGCGCGAGCAGCGGGTCCCAGGTCCGGTCCCAGATCAGCTTGATCACGTTCCAGCCGGCGCCGCGGAAGACCGACTCCAGCTCCTGGATGACCTTGCCGTTGCCGCGCACCGGGCCGTCGAGGCGCTGAAGGTTGCAGTTGACGACGAAGGTCAGGTTGTCCAGGCCCTCGCGCGCGGCGATGGTCAGCTGGCCGAGCGACTCGGGCTCGTCCATCTCGCCGTCGCCGAGGAACGCCCACACATGGGACTTGCTCGTGTCGGCGATCCCGCGCGCGTGCATGTAGCGGTTCATCCGCGCCTGGTAGATCGCGCCGATCGGGCCGAGGCCCATCGACACGGTCGGGAACTCCCAGAAGTCCGGCATCAGCCGCGGGTGCGGGTACGAGGACAGACCGTGCGGCGCCTTCGACTTCTCCTGGCGGAAGGCGTCGAGGTTGTCCTCGCTGAGGCGGTCGAGCAGGAACGCGCGCGCGTAGATGCCCGGCGAGGCGTGGCCCTGGAAGAAGACCTGGTCGCCGCCGTCGCCCTCGTCCTTGCCGCGGAAGAAGTGGTTGAAGCCGACGTCGTAGAGGGACGCCGAGGAGGCGAAGGTGGCGATGTGGCCGCCGACGCCGATCCCGGGACGCTGGGCGCGCGAGACCATCACGGCCGCGTTCCACCGGGTGGCGTTCAGGATCTTGCGCTCGATCTCCTCGTTGCCCGGGAAGAACGGCTCGGCCCCGGTCGGGATCGTGTTCACGTAGTCCGTGCTGCGCATCTCGGGCACGGCCACGCGCTTCTCGCGGGCCCGCTCGATGAGCCGCAGCATCAGATAGCGGGCCCGCCGGCGGCCGCGCTCGTCCACGGCGGCGTCGAGCGAGTCGAGCCACTCCTGGGTTTCCTCGGGATCGAAGTCAGGAACCTGACTCGGAAGGCCGCCAATGATGATCGGGTTGCGATCGGATCCGGAAGCCACGCTGTTCCTTACCTGTCAGAGGGCCGTATTTCTGTATGTCTGCACCGCTCCCCATCGTGTACCTCGGGGGGCCAAACGTCATCTCTACTCCGGGGTAACCCGGGGCTCCTCATCCGGGTATGGTTCCCAAACACACAAAGAGGGCAGAAAGGTGTGGCATGCGTCACGACGTGACCGCGATGATGTGCCTGGAGTTGGGGTGACACGTTCCGGAACGTCACCGTTTCGGCGGTCTGAAACGCCGGGTACTTGCGCGATCCGCCCCGCCCGTGTGGACTACGGCCAATGCTTCGCGCACGCGCGTGGCTGAGACATACCCAAAGACCAAGATCAGGAGGCACCCCGTGAGCGCGACCGCGGACCACGCGGAGACGAGCCCTGCCGTGAGGCTGGGGTTCCAGCCCGAGCAGGTGGTCCAGGAGATCGGCTACGACGACGACGTAGACCAGGAACTCCGCGAGGCCATCGAGCAAGTCATCGGCAGCGACCTTGTGGACGAGGATTACGACGACGTCGCCGATGCCGTGGTGCTCTGGTTCCGTGACGAGGACGGCGACCTGACCGATGTGCTGGTGGACGCCACCACGTACATCGAGGAGGGCGGCTCGATCCTGTTGCTGACGCCGAAGACCGGCCGGGACGGCTACGTGGAGCCGAGCGACATCTCCGAAGCCGCGACGACGGCAGGCCTGTCCGCCTCCAAGAGCGTCAGCGTGGGCAAGGACTGGAGTGGCAGCCGGCTGGTGACGCCCAAGGCGGCCAAGTCCAAGAAGTAGCCCTGTGGGACCGGACGGGCCGGCGCGACCGGCCCGTCCGCTTCCCCGCGGTGATCGCTGCGTAGGGTGGGCGGGTCACTCGAACAGCCTCCCCGAAGGGACATCCACGCGATGGCGATCCAGGTCGGCGAAAAGGCCCCCGACTTCGAGCTCAAGGACAACCACGGCCGCACCGTGAAGCTGTCCGACTTCCGCGGCGACAAGAACGTCGTACTGCTCTTCTACCCCTTCGCCTTCACCGGCGTGTGCACCGGTGAGCTGTGCGAGCTGCGGGACAACCTCCCCACGTTCGTGGACCGCGACACCCAGCTGCTCGCCGTCTCCAACGACTCCATCCACACCCTGCGCGTCTTCGCCGAGCAGGAGGGCCTGGAGTACCCGCTGCTCAGCGACTTCTGGCCGCACGGCGAGGTCTCCCGCGCCTACGGCGTCTTCGCCGAGGACAAGGGCTGCGCGGTCCGCGGCACCTTCGTCATCGACAAGGAGGGCGTGGTCCGCTGGACCGTCGTCAACGCTCTGCCGGACGCCCGCGACCTGAACGAGTACGTCAAGGCGCTCGACACCCTGTGATTGTTCGCCTCCAGGG
This sequence comes from Streptomyces sp. RP5T, assembly GCF_003933965.1. GTDB lineage: Bacteria > Actinomycetota > Actinomycetes > Streptomycetales > Streptomycetaceae > Streptomyces. The sequence goes on along the minus strand of NZ_RSAJ01000123.1, from coordinate 6,856 downwards.
ACTGCGTGTGCCGGGAACCCCTCACTAGGATCGAATCGTTGATCCGGCAGCACTCAGAAACAGCAAACCTATGGAGGACTCGTGGGAGTCAGCCTCAGCAAGGGCGGCAACGTATCGCTGACCAAGGAGGCCCCGGGCCTGACCGCGGTCATCGTGGGTCTGGGGTGGGACGTCCGCACCACGACCGGCACCGACTTCGACCTGGACGCGAGCGCGCTGCTGCTGAACCCGGCCGGCAAGGTCGCCAGCGACGCGAACTTCGTCTTCTTCAACAACCTCAAGAGCGCGGACGGCTCGGTCGAGCACACCGGCGACAACCTCACCGGTGAGGGCGAGGGCGACGACGAGCAGATCAAGGTCGACCTCGCGGCCGTCCCGGCCGACGTCGACAAGATCGTCTTCCCGGTCTCGATCTACGACGCCGAGAACCGCCAGCAGTCCTTCGGCCAGGTGCGCAACGCGTTCATCCGCGTGGTGAACCAGGCCGGCGGCGCCGAGATCGCCCGCTACGACCTCTCCGAGGACGCGTCCACCGAGACCGCCATGGTCTTCGGCGAGCTCTACCGCAACGGCGCGGAGTGGAAGTTCCGCGCCATCGGCCAGGGCTACGCCTCGGGCCTGCGCGGTATCGCCCAGGACTTCGGCGTCAACGTCTAGATCCCGGGGTCGTCCCCCGGTCTCCCCGTCCGGCGCCGCGCGGTTTGCGTGCGGCGCCGGACGCGCAGGTACAGCACAGCAGCACACTCTCGGGGAGGGAACAGCACATGGGCGTCACGCTCGCCAAGGGAGGAAACGTCTCCCTGTCCAAGGCCGCACCCAACCTCACCCAGGTGATGGTCGGACTCGGCTGGGACGCGCGCTCCACCACCGGAGCCGACTTCGACCTCGACGCCAGCGCCCTGATGTGCGGCGGCGGGCGGGTCCTGGGTGACGAGTACTTCGTGTTCTACAACCAGCTCAAGAGCCCGGAGGGCTCGGTCGAGCACACCGGCGACAACCTCACCGGTGAGGGCGAGGGCGACGACGAGTCGATCCTGGTCGACCTCGCCCAGGTGCCGGACCGGTGCGACAAGATCGTCTTCCCGGTGTCGATCCATGACGCCGACAACCGTGGCCAGACCTTCGGGCAGGTCAGCAACGCCTTCATCCGTGTGGTCAACCAGGCCGACGGCCAGGAACTGGCCCGTTACGACCTCTCCGAGGACGCCTCCACCGAGACCGCGATGATCTTCGGCGAGCTCTACCGCTACCAGGGCGAGTGGAAGTTCAGGGCCGTGGGGCAGGGCTACGCGTCGGGGCTGAGGGGCATCGCCCTGGACTTCGGGGTCAACGTCTCGTAACGCGATATGAGCAAAAGCCTGGGCCGGGTGGGGCTCCGAGGGTGCCCGACTACACTTCGCTTCAAAGTTTCGTAAAGCCGAGTGCGGCACGGGGGAGACCCGTACACGTACGGATTGGGTAGCCAGTGGTTCTCAAAACCTTCGGCTGGTCGTTCGCGGTCACCGCGCTCGGCCTGGTCGCCGCCGTCCTCTACGGGGGGTGGGAGGGCTTCGGCGTCGTGGCGATCCTCTCCATCCTCGAGATCTCGCTGTCGTTCGACAACGCGGTGGTCAACGCCGGGATCCTGAAGAAGATGAATGCCTTCTGGCAGAAGATCTTCCTCACGATCGGTGTACTGATCGCCGTGTTCGGCATGCGGCTGGTCTTCCCCGTCGTGATCGTCGCGATCAGCGCCAAGATGGGTCCGATCGAGGCCGTCGACCTCGCCCTGAACAACAAGGACCACTACCAGGAACTCGTCACCGACGCCCACCCGGCGATCGCCGCGTTCGGTGGCATGTTCCTGCTGATGATCTTCCTGGACTTCATCTTCGAGGACCGGGACATCCAGTGGCTGCGCTGGATCGAGCGCCCGCTGGCCAAGCTCGGCAAGGTCGACATGCTGTCGGTCTGCATCGCCCTGGTCGTCCTGCTGATCACCGCGTTCACCTTCGCCACCCACGCCCACCAGCACGGCGGGGCGCACGTCGACAAGGCGCAGACCGTCCTGATCTCCGGGATCGCGGGTCTGATCACGTACATGGTCGTCGGCGGTCTCTCCGGCTACTTCGAGGACAAGCTGGAGGAGGACGAGGAACGCGAGCACGAGGAGGAGGAGCGCGCCGAGCGCGAGGGCAAGCCCAAGTCGGCCGTGGCCATGGCCGGCAAGGCCGCGTTCTTCATGTTCCTGTACCTGGAGGTCCTGGACGCCTCCTTCTCCTTCGACGGTGTGATCGGCGCGTTCGCCATCACCAACGACATCGTCCTGATGGCGCTCGGCCTCGGCATCGGCGCGATGTACGTCCGGTCGCTCACCGTGTACCTGGTCCGCCAGGGCACCCTCGACGACTACGTCTACCTGGAGCACGGCGCCCACTACGCGATCGGCGCCCTCGCCGTGATCCTCATGATCACGATCCAGTACGAGATCAACGAGATCATCACCGGCCTCGTCGGCGTGATCCTGATCGGCTGGTCCTTCTGGTCCTCGGTGCGCCGCAACAAGGCGATCGCGGCCGCCGAGGGAAAAGCCACGGGCTCGGACGAGAAGACTGAGGTCTCGTCCGGGGTGTGACACCCTCCGCGGTGAGGAACGCTCTGAGCGGGGCGGCCGGACTCCGGCCGCCCCGCCGGTTTCTCCACAGTGAACATGGGGGCGGGAATGGGCTTCTTGGACGGACTCCGGGGCGGCCGTGAGGTCGACTTCGACTCGGGCAGCGCGGCCAGCAACGCGATCGAACTGACCAAGCGGCACAACCGGGTCTCGCTCACCAAGCAGGGCGCGGCGACCGGGAACCTCCGCGTCAACCTGACCTGGCGGATGCGGACCTCCGACATCGGGGGCTCGCAGCGGGAGTCGCTGCTGCGGCACCCCTTCAAGGCGCTGAAGCCGCCGGAGGTCCTCGGGCACAGCCAGAGCATGGTCAACGTCGACCTCGACCTGGGATGCCTCTACGAGCTGACCGACGGCACCAAGGGGGTCGTCCAGCCCCTCGGCGGTCTGCTGGGCGACGTCAACGCCCCGCCGTACGTGAAGCTCAGCGGGGACGACCGGTTCGGCTCGGCCTCCGGCGAGACGATGTACGTCAACCTCGACCACCGGGACCAGATCAAGCGGCTGCTGGTCTTCGTGTACATCTACGACCAGACACCGGCCTTCGACCGTACGCACGCCATCGTGACGCTGTACCCGAGCAACGGGCCGCGCATCGAGATAGGCCTCGACGAGCGGCACCCCCAGGCCCGGTCGTGCGCGGTGGTGATGATCGAGAACGTCAAGGGCGAACTCGTCGTCCGGCGCGAGGTGCAGTTCGTGTACGGCTTCCAGGGCGAACTGGACCGGCTGTACGGCTGGGGGCTGCAGTGGGGCCGGGGCTACAAGGCGAAGGCCGACCGGTGAGCGCCGCTACCGCCCGATGAACTGGGGACCCTGCGGCGGCATCCGGAACTCCGCCGCCGTGGGGACCGGGGCCACCGGGGGCGGATAGCCGTAGCCCGAGGCCGCCGGCACCGGAGCCGTCGCCGGGGTCGCGGGCTGGGGATAGCCGTAGGCCGCCTGCGTGGGGACCGAGGTGGCCGACTGGGCCGCCGGCTGTTCCGGGGGCAGCGGGAAGGACGCGGCCTCGGGCTGCGGCGGGGTCTGCGCGGAATCGGACTGCGCGGAATCGGACTCGTCCACCACGATGCCGTAGTCCGTGGCCAGGCCCTGCAGGCCCTCCGCGTAGCCCTCGCCCAGGGCACGGAACTTCCAGCCCTCGCCCCGGCGGTACAGCTCGCCGCAGATCAGGGCCGTCTCCTCGCCGGTCTGCGGCGTGATGTCGAAGGACACCAGCGGCTCGCCGTCGGCGACCGAGGCGTCGTACAGCAGGATGCACAGGCCCTGGACGCGGCCGAACGTCGCGTTCTCGACCGAGGTGTCGTCCACCGAGGCGACCAGGAGAATCTGGCTGACCTCGGGCTCGACACCCGCGAGATCTGTCTGGATCGTGTCGGTGGGCCCCTCGGCGAGGCGCTTCTTGCCGAGGAGCCAGACCTTCCCGCTGGGATGCCGGGGCTGGTTGTAGAAGACGAAGTCCTCGTCGGACCGCACACGACCGTCGGGGCCGAGGAGGAGTGCCGAGGCGTCGACGACCGGGACCCCCTGCCCGGGAGCCCAGCGCAGCACGGCGCGTACCGTGGTGGCTTCCAGCGGGACGTTCGACCCCTTCAGCATGGCGTGCGTCATGCGGTCATCCTGCCCTCTCGGTCCTGGTCACGACAACGCGGGGGTACGGGATACCGGTTGATGTCATACCGGTGTCGACATGGCCGTGTTTGTCTGCGTTACCTGAAATTCATGCCCGGTGGGAACCTCGGACATGGGTACCTACGTACTATTACCGGCCACCTGTGAACCCTTCACAGGTGACACAGCTACCACGGGGGAGTCATATGCGTCATTTCGGGCACCTCGCCTCCGAGGTGCGTCAGCGCCTCTTCCACCAGGAGCCCTGCGAGTTCACCTCGGACTCCCCGGCCCGGCTGCTCTCCGCGGCTCTGGGCGCCACGCTCTACAGTCCGGCCACGCGGCCGCGGCTCGCCGACGACATCGTCAAGCAGACCGGACGCGGCGTGGTCTCGATGGTGCTGTGCCTGGAAGACTCCATCGGTGACGAGGACGTCGCCGAGGGTGAGGAGAACCTCGTCCGGCAGTTCGCGGACCTCGCCGAGCGGCCGGTGGACCTTCCCCTGCTGTTCATCCGGGTCCGTACCCCCGACCAGATACCCGACCTCGTACGGCGGCTCGGTCCCGCGGTGCGGCTGCTGTCCGGGTTCGTGCTCCCGAAGTTCACCGAGGAGCGCGGCATCCCCTTCCTGGAGGCCCTCTCCGGCGCCGAGGCGGCGAGCGGCCACCGGCTGTTCGCCATGCCGGTGCTGGAATCGCCGGAGCTGCTCTACCGGGAGACGCGCGTAGAGACCCTGGAGGGCATCGCCCGCGCGGTCGACAAGTACCGCGAGCGGGTCCTGGCGCTGCGCCTCGGCGTCACCGACTTCTGCTCCTCCTACGGCCTGCGCCGCGCCCCCGACATGACCGCCTGGGACGTCCAGATCGTCGCCTCGGTGATCGCCGACGTGGTCAACATGCTGGGCCGGGCCGACGGCACCGGCTTCACCGTGACCGGCCCGGTCTGGGAGTACTTCCGGGTCCAGGAGCGCATGTTCAAGCCGCAGCTGCGCCGCAGCCCCTTCCTGGAGGGCCAGGCCGAGGAGCTGCGCGAGGCGCTCATCGAGCACGCCATGGACGGCCTGCTGCGCGAGATCACCCTCGACCAGGCCAACGGCCTGCTCGGCAAGACCTGCATCCACCCCTCCCACGTCCTGCCCGTGCACGCGCTGTCCGTGGTCAGCCACGAGGAGTTCAGCGATGCGCAGGACATCCTGCGGCCCGAGCGCGGTGGCGGCGGAGTGCTCAGGTCGCAGTACACGAACAAGATGAACGAGGTGAAGCCGCACCGCGCCTGGGCCGAACGCACCCTGCTGCGCGCCGAGGTCTTCGGGGTGGCCAACGAGGACATCGGATTCGTGGAGCTGCTCGCCGCCGGAATCTCCGGCTGATCATTTCGTGGACACCAAGGGACGCATGAACAAGGCAGTGAACGACCGGGTCTGGTCGGGGACATGGGTCGCCGACCGGCTCGGCGTGGAACTCGTCGGCGACGACCGGCTGACCGACCTGCTGGGACTGGCCCTGCGCCGCAACCCCAAGCGGGCCCACCTGCTGGTCTCCAACGTGCTGGGCAAGCACGTCCCGCAGTCGCCGTCCGTGGTCTACGGCCACGGCTTCGCCCTGGGCCGCCGGGTCCGCGCGCTGCTGGGCGACCAGGAGGCGGCCCGCGCGGTCGTCCTCGGCTACGCGGAGACCGCGACCGGCCTCGGCCACTCCGTCGCCGACGGCGTGGCCCTCGCCCCCTATCTCCACTCCACCCGCCGCCCGGTACCCGGCGTGGCCCCCGCGGGCGGCTTCGAGGAGTCCCACTCCCACGCCACGAGTCACCTCCTGCTGCCGGAGAACCCTGCCCTGCTGGCCGGCGAGGGCCCCCTGGTCCTCGTGGACGACGAGTTCTCGACTGGCAACACGGTCCTGAACACGATCCGGGACCTGCACGAGCGGTACCCGCGGGAACGGTACGTCGTGGTCGCACTGGTGGACATGAGGTCGGAGGCGGACGCGGGACGCCTGGAGGCCTTCGCGCGGGAGATCGGCGCGCGGGTCGACCTGGTCGCGGCGGCATCGGGCACGGTGAAGCTGCCCGAAGGGGTCTTGGAGAAGGGGCAGGACCTGGTGACGAGGTTCGAGGATTCCCACTCAGGGGCGCGGGGAACTGCGCGCCAAGCCCCCACCGGTCCGCAGCCGGCGTACAACCGTGTGGACCTCTTCTGGCCCCGGGACCTCCCTGACGGCGGCCGCCACGGATTCACTCCGCAACACCGAATACGCCTCGAATCCGCCCTCCCCGCGATGGCCGCCCGCCTGGCGGAGGCCCTCCCCTCAGACGCGCACCGCGTGCACATCCTCGGCTTCGAAGAGCTGATGTACGCCCCCCTGCGCCTCGCCCGCGAGCTGGAACAGGTCGCTGAAGGCGTCGAGGTGACGTACTCGACCACCACCCGCAGCCCCGTCCTCGCCGTGGACGACCCGGGATACGCGATCCGCACCCGCCTGACCTTCCCGGCCCACGACAACCCGGCGGACGGCCCCGGCGACCGCTACGCCTACAACGTCGCCGGCGCCGGCTTCGACGCGGTGATCGCGATCGTCGACGACACCGCCGACACC
>NZ_RSAJ01001239.1 GCF_003933965.1 Streptomyces sp. RP5T | reverse complement strand
GAGAACGAAGAACTCGAAGCCATGGTGCGCACGGCAACCGCCGCCCTGCACGAAGCCCGGGCGACGGCGGCCGCGGCACACAACGACAACCGTTCGCTCCATGGCCAGCACCAGCTGCCGGGGCAGCGGTCTGGACCGGGCAGTCACGCCGAACTCGAGCGGCGGCATGCGCTCGTGGTGCGTGCGGTGCAGCACCTGAGCGAGCAGCTGCGCGGCGTCTCCCGGCAGCTGGCCGAGGCCCGGGCAGAACTCATCCGCCGGGACGGAGATCTGGCGCGCCTCGTGCAAGCGCACGCCCAGGAGATCGCTTCGCTGCGCGCTGACCGCGTCCTGGCCGAGGCTGACACCGTGGTGAGTATGGCCCTGCAGCACCTGGACCCCA
>NZ_RSAJ01001238.1 GCF_003933965.1 Streptomyces sp. RP5T | reverse complement strand
GCCGAGGACGGCGCGGCCGTCGGTGAGGAGTTGTCGGCGTACGGCGGCCACGGTGTCGTCGGTGGCGCCCGCGGGCCGGAACAGGACCGTGCCGATGGTGGGCGGGGCGTGGAGTTCGAACCCGGGGTGCCGGTCGACGAGTTCCGCGAACTCCTGTGCCTGTGCGCAGACGCGGTCCACGAGGTGGCCGAGTCCTGTGCGGCCCAGGGTCTTCAGGGTGACGGCGATCTTGAGGACGTCGGGGCGGCGGGTGGTGCGCAGGGAGCGGCCGAGGAGGTCGGGGAGGCCGGCTTCGGTGTCGTCGTCGGCGTTGAGGTAGTCGGCCCGGTGGTTCAGGGCGGCGAGGTCGTGTCCGTCGCGTACGGCGAGGAGTCCCGCGGCGACCGGCTGCCAGCCGAGTTTGTGTAGGTCGAGGGTCACGGTGTCGGCTGCGGCGAGTCCGTCGAGCCGCGCTCGGTGCCGGGGGCTGAAGAGGAGCGCGCCGCCGTAGGCCGCGTCGATGTGCAGGCGTGCGCCGCGTCGGGCGCACAGGGCGGCGATCTCGGGGAGGGGGTCGATGAGGCCGGCGTCGGTGGTGCCGGCGGTGGCGGCGATGAGCAGCGGTTCTGGTGGGAGTGTTTCCAGGGTTGCGGGGCCGAGG
>NZ_RSAJ01001237.1 GCF_003933965.1 Streptomyces sp. RP5T | reverse complement strand
CCTCCCCGGAGGCCGCTCAGCTCATGACCGGCGAAGTGGATCACGCCCGGCACGCGGGGCGCAATCCCCGTTTCAGCCTTCGCTCCCACAACCGCCCACGCGACGCGTGCCGAGCGTGATGTCGTCCATGCGGATGTCGTACGACGCGGGCGTGGGGTCGGCCTGGTAGAGCTGCCAGCCCAGCTTCAGCCTGTCGAAGGCCGGGAAGACGAAGTCGTCGGCGGTGCCGCCGTGGTCCTTCGTGGACACGGTCAGGTCGGACTGCCGTACGCCGTCCAGGTACACGCTGACGCGGTTGTCGCGGGCGTCGAGATGGAACTCGACGCACTGCCATGTCCCCGCGACGGCCGGCGAGGAGGTCTTCCAGGAGGTCCAGTCCCCGGTGGGCCCGAGATCGGACCCGACACCCCAGAAGTTGCCGTGGTCGGTCGGTGCGTACTGCCCGCCGAGCGGTCGCACGAGCGTCGCCGAGCCGGTCCCCGACGCCTCGGCGATGGTCCAGTGCGCCCAGTCCGGCGCACTGGGAAACCCACCGACCCGCAACCGCACCCGCCCCCAGAAGCTGTTGCCGGGCGGGGAGAGCTTGTCGAACACGAGGAAGGCCCGCCCATTCCCGTCGGTACGAATCCGCAGCTCACGCC
>NZ_RSAJ01001236.1 GCF_003933965.1 Streptomyces sp. RP5T | reverse complement strand
GGCCTGGACGGTGGGCTCCCCGTCACGGCGACGTGTGCAGCCCGATCCAAGGCGGCCGCCGACGGCGTGCCGGCTCCGGAGAACAGCGTCGTGCCAGGCCTCGCGAGGTCGGCGCGATCCGCCGGACGGGCCCTGGGCGGGTCGTCCTGCGGGCGCAGCCCGGGCAGGAACCGGCGATGGCGCCGCCGTCCCGCGGGCGGCTCCGGGCCACCGGCGGGACGGTCGTGGAAGCGCAGCCCGCGGTGGGTCCCGGCATCAGTGCCCTCGTTCCTCGGGACGGCTCCATCGTCGATGGCACGGCTCCGGAATCCCGGCTCGCGCATATCGGCGCCTACGGCGACCCGGCTCCGGAGGCCGACACCAGCGCCGGGGCCTGTCCGGTAGACCAGGTCGGCTCCAGGGAACGACGTCCTGTCAGGCCCCGCGAGGTCGGCGCGATCCGCCGGACGGGCCCTGGGCGGCTCGGTCGCGGGTCGTCCTGCGAGCGCAGCCCGGGCAGGAACCGGCGATGGCACGGCTCTGGGACCCTGGCCCGCGCAGTCCGGTGCTCGGGGCACGGCTCCTGGACCCCGGCTCACGCAGTCCGGTGCCCACGGCGCGGACACGGCACCCCGGCCCACCCAGATCGGGACCAACACCTGCAC
>NZ_RSAJ01001235.1 GCF_003933965.1 Streptomyces sp. RP5T | reverse complement strand
AGTCCTTGACCGCCCGGCCGACGATCTCCTCACTGCTTCCGGCGCTGTACCCGTTGGCCGTGTCGAGGAAGTTGACGCCGCTCTCAAGGGCCTGCCTGATGATGTCCCGGCCGGCGTCCGCGCCCAGCGACCAGGGCTCGCCACCCCGGTCCGGCTCGCCGAAGCTCATGCAGCCGAGGGTGATCGCGGAGACTTCCAGTCCGGTCGTTCCGAGTTTGATGTATCGCATGCTTCGGAACCTAGGAGTTGGAGTGCGCTCTAACGCAAATTCGGAGGCGTGGGGCATGCGCGCCCTGTCAGGTTTCGACCGTTTCGGCCAGACATACCAGAGAACCCAGTAGTAGCGAGTAACAAACTGTCAATTCTCGGCCGAGCGCGTGGGGCACTACTCAGCCCTCCCGATGGTAACCCGCCCTCGCGGGTCGGTCGCCACTACCGATCATCGCTCGATCGCTAAGAGGTTCCGTTGGTCCGAGCGGCGGTATCGCGGCGCTCGCGACGGCGCCCCTACCCGCGGCATCTCTAAGAGGTCCTAACAAAGGCGTTGGACGTGCCGGTGGGTGATGAGACAGGTGGCGAGGCCGAGGAAGGCCTCGTGGATGTCGTCGCGTCGCTCCCAGCGGATCCGCAGTCGTCGGAAGCCGTGCA
>NZ_RSAJ01001234.1 GCF_003933965.1 Streptomyces sp. RP5T | reverse complement strand
ATCCGGCCCCCGGCCCCACCGCCGGAGGTCCGACACCGGCTCCAGACCTGCGACGGCTGCGACCGCGCCTTCCGCGCCCCCGAACCAGGCCGCTGCCGCGACTGCCGAGGCGATCTCCCGGAGGCCGCCTAGCATGGACGTGACGATCCTGGCCCCTGGGCACAGACGAGGAGCGAGCGCCATGACCATCGCACCGGACGACGCGCAACGGAGCGGCTCCCACATCTACCGGGCGATGCGAGATCTCGTTCAGTCCATGGACGACACCATCCCTGGCAAGTTCGAGATCACCCAGGAAGGGATCGTCCACGACATGATGTCGCCCATTGGGCCGCACGAGCTCACAGTGCTGCGTCTCAGGAAGCGTCTGGAAAAGGTGATGCCGGAAGAGATCGTGGCGCACACAGGCGAGCCGGATGTGGAGGGCCAGTCCGAAGGCATCATGCGACGTCCCGACGTAATGGTGATCGCCGAGGTCGACATGGAGACCGAAGGAACCTTCGATCCTCATACGATTCGCGCCGCCATCGAGGTCGTCTCCCGCTCCAACCCCGACAACGACTGGGTCGGCAAGGTCCGCGACTACCCCCTGATCGGCATCCCCGTCTACGCGATCTTCGACCCCCGCACCGCCACCGGCGCCGTCCTCACC
>NZ_RSAJ01001233.1 GCF_003933965.1 Streptomyces sp. RP5T | reverse complement strand
GGTGGGCGCGTCGCACGGGGCATTCGGCCACGTGGCCCAACTGCTGGCGCTGATCGGCTTGTTCGCTGCGCTGGTGAGCGTGCGTGAGCCCGAGCCCGAGCCCGGGGTGAACAAGGGGAGGACGGAACCGGAATGACCCCACCGACGCGCATCCCGTTCCCGGTGGTCGACGAGGTCTCCCGCCACTGCCTCCAGGAGGAGGAACCGGAGACGGTCCACATAGAGGTGCACCTGCCTGGGCGACTGGACCGGTCCCGGCTCCGCAAGGCGTTCCTGGAGGCCCTGCACCGCCACCCCCGGATTCTGATGCGGGAGGCCCCGGGGGGCTGGTACCGCCGCCGCTACGAGTGGGAACTGACGGCGGAGCCGGACGTGGAGGTGGTGAGCTTTCCGAAGGCGGGGCGCAATGCCCTGCGGGATGCGAGGACAAGGGCGTTGGTGGAGGCACCTCCCCTGTCCCTGTCCCCACCGATCCGGCTGGAGGTCGTGGAGGGCGCAGGCCGGGCGGAAGGCAGCGAGGCGACGGACATGGTCGGCCTGCACCCACCTCTTGAGGGGCGCGGGGCTGCATCGATCAGCGGCTCCGCCGCGGGGCGCGACCAGCCCCCACTCGCCCGCACCCGAAACACAACCGTGCTCTTCCTCACCATCAACCACACCGCAC
>NZ_RSAJ01001232.1 GCF_003933965.1 Streptomyces sp. RP5T | reverse complement strand
GCCAGGACGAGCGCGAACGCCTCGTACGGCTGCTCGCGCGCGGTCGCTCGGTCCGCCTGACCGGCCCGGCCGGCTCCGGTCGCACCAGCCTCCTCGACCTCGTCGCCGAGGACTGCTCTGATCTCGCCCCCGACGGCGTGATCCGCCTCACCGGCTGGAACCGCACGGCGGGCGAGCTGCTGTACGACCTCTTCTACGCCGTCTTCGACGCGCCCCTGCACCGCCCCGACCGGGACGAGCTGCTCTCCTGCGTCCGGGACATCGGCGCGGTCGTCGTCCTCGACGACATCGAGTTCGGCGGCGCCGCCCTCGATGAACTCCTCGACGCCACCCCCGAGTGCGCCTTCGTGATCGGCGCGACGCCCGACGTGCCCGCGCCCTCGGCCGACTCCGCCGTCGAGGAGGTCTTCCTCAGCGGCCTGGAGCGCGCCGACGGTGTGGAGCTCCTGGAGCGTTGCGTCGGCCGCGTGCTGACGGAGGAGGAGTCGAACTGGGCCGGCGACCTCTGGTTCGAGTCCGAGGGCCTGCCCCTGCGCTTCGTCCAGGCCGGCGCCCTGCTCAGGCAGCGCGACCGGCTGCGGGCCGGGGCCAACGCCGTCGACGAGTTCGGTGTCTTCGCGGACGCCGCCCCGACCGACACCCCGCTCGCCCCCGAGGAGGGCGAGGAG
>NZ_RSAJ01001231.1 GCF_003933965.1 Streptomyces sp. RP5T | reverse complement strand
ATCTCCTCGTTGCGCAGACCCGGGACGCCCGCGATGATCTCGCGCGGAGGCGTGTAGATCTTGTTGTGGCGGCCCAGGTAGCACGGGTCGTGGTAGGTGATGATGCCCTCGACCGGGGTCACCGGGATCAGCTTGCCCTCGTCGACGAGGTGCTGGAGCAGCTGGGTGTGGTGGATGACCTTGTAGTCGCCGCCGAGCTGCGGGTACTCGTTGCCGATGGTGTTGAGGCAGTGCGGGCAGGTCGCGACGATCTTCTTCGCGGACTTCGGCTTGGCGGACTCCGCCACCACCTTGCCGTCGTCGTCCAGCTCCTCGCCGAACGCCATGTTCAGCGCCATGACGTTCTCCATGCCGAGCTCCTGGAACAGGGGCTCGTTGCCCAGGCGGCGGGCGGAGTCGCCGGTGCACTTCTCGTCGCCGCCCATGATCGCGAACTTGACGCCCGCGATGTGCAGCAGTTCGGCGAAGGCCTTCGTGGTCTTCTTCGCGCGGTCCTCCAGGGCGCCCGCGCAGCCGACCCAGTACAGGTACTCGACCTCGGAGAGGTCCTCGATGTCCTGGCCGACGACCGGGACCTCGAACTCGACCTCCTTGAGCCACTCCAGGCGCTGCTTCTTCGCCAGGCCCCAGGGGTTGCCCTTCTTCTCCAGGTTCTTGAGCATGGTGCCC
>NZ_RSAJ01001230.1 GCF_003933965.1 Streptomyces sp. RP5T | reverse complement strand
CACCGGCAGCGTCAGCGCAGAAGAAGCGGGCGGATGATCCGAACGATGACGGCGGTCGCCTTCACACCGAGGGGAGGGTGTGCTCAGACTCGGGTCGCGCTGACCATGCCGGGGACATGCAATTGCGTGATCACATGAAAGTGCACGCCAGCTGACCGCTGGTGCCCCCACAGTGCGCGTCTGCCCTGCGTTGTCTGCGACCGGCCTGGCGGCAAACGCGCGATCGCACCGGCCGCGTCCTCGGGCGCCGGTGCGCGCACCTGCCCCGGGACGGCGGTCTCCTGCCGATACGGTCGTGGTCTTCCTTCTGCGGGAACAACCCTTGTACGAACGATCAGGGCGAGGGGGCGCGGACGACGACGTCGTCACCCCGCAGAGACAGGATGAAAACGGCTCAATGAACCAGGCGCGAGTGACCAACGTAGTAACTAAGGAAGATGGTGTACGTCAGCACCGAGGTGCGCGTCAGGCTTTTCCCACCGGAGGTCAGTAAGTTGAAGCAGCAGCGCATGAAGACGAAGACCTGGGCCGCCCTCGCGGTCTGCGTGGGTGCCACGATGGCGTCAGCAGCCGCCGTCGTGCTACCGAACAGCGGTGGCGCGAACCCTGGGGACTCAATGGACTTGGGGCGGTTCTTCTCAAGCCCGGGCCGGGACTCTGCTGTCGTGGC
>NZ_RSAJ01000122.1 GCF_003933965.1 Streptomyces sp. RP5T | reverse complement strand
GGACGGTGGCGGCCCAGTAGTCGGAGGGAAGGGGCGTCGAGTTCCCGCACTCCGGAGTGACCTGCGTCACAAGATGCTTCGTGGCATCCTGGCGCGATGGCAACTCCGAGTCACCCCGCGCCCCTTGCCGAGCTGGTCGAGGAACTCCTGGCCACGGGCGGCCCGCTGCCGATCGTGGCGGCCGGCGCACCCGTGCTGCGGCTCGGCACCGAGCGCTACGACGGCCAGCTGGACGCCGGGCTCCTGGCCCGCTTCGTCGAGGCACTACGTGTGACCATGCACGCGGCGCCCGGGGTGGGCCTGGCCGCCCCGCAGGTCGGAGTGCCGCTGCGCGTCGCGGTCGTGGAGGACCCGGCGCCCGTACCGGAGGAGATCCGGCTGGCGCGCGGGCGGGTGCCGCTGCCGTTCCGGGTCCTGGTCAATCCCTCGTACGAGCCCGTCGGCACCGCGCGGGTGGGGTTCTTCGAGGGGTGCCTGAGCGTGCCGGGGTGGCAGGCCGTGGTGGCGCGGCCCGCCGAGGTGAGGCTGAGGTGCGAGGACGAGCGGGGCCGCGCGGTCGACGAGGTGTTCGGCGGCTGGCCCGCGCGGATCGTGCAGCACGAGACGGACCACCTCGACGGCACGCTCTACCTCGACCGCGCTGAGCCGCGCTCACTGTCCTCCAACCAGGCCGTATCCGAGCGCTGGACGCAGCCGACGCCGGAGCGGGCGGCCGCGTCCCTCGGTTTCGAGCTGCCCGGCTGACGGGCGGCGGGCGCCCGGCGCAAGCCTGCTCGGCCCCGCCGGGCGGCGACGGAAGGGAACGCGGCGGCGCTTTCTTCGGCTCCCGCTGCCCGCGCCGAGCGCCCCGGTCCAGGCGGACCCTTGGGGCGCGCGCCCCGCGAACGCCGCCCGTCAGTTGTCCCGGTACGCCTCCAGCAGCCGCAGCCACACCTCGCTGATCGTAGGGTACGACGGGACCGCGTGCCACAGCCTGCTGATCGGTACCTGGCCGGCGACCGCGATCGTCGCGGAGTGGATCAGTTCGCCGACGCTGGGTCCGACGAAGGTGACGCCGAGGAGGATCTCGCGTTCCAGGTCGACGACCATCCGGGCCCGCCCCCGGTAGTTGTCGCCGTAGAGGCCGGCGCCCGACACTGAGCCGAGGTCGTAGTCGACCGCGCGGACGCGGTGGCCCGCCTGCTCGGCCTCCGCCAGGGAGAGGCCCACGGCGGCGGCCTCCGGGTCGGTGAAGACGACCTGGGGCACGGCGTCGTGGTCGGCGGTAGCGGTATGGGCGCCCCACGGGTCCGCCTGGACCGGGGCTCCCGAGGCACGGGCGGAGATCGCGGCGCCGGCGATGCGGCCCTGGTACTTGCCCTGGTGGGTGAGGAGCGCGCGGTGGTTGACGTCGCCGACCGCGTAGAGCCAGTCGCTGCCGGTGACGCGGAGGCTGTCGTCGACCTCCAGCCAGCTGCCGGGCTCCAGGCCGATGGTGTCGAGGCCGATGTCGTCGGTGTGCGGGGCGCGTCCGGTGGCGAAGAGGATCTCGTCGGCCTCGATGCGGTCGCCGGTGCCGGTGACGACCACGACGGTGCCGTTCTCCCGGGTCACCGACGCGACCGAGGTGCCGGTGCGGACGTCTACGCCGGCCTCGGTGAGCGCCTCGGCGACGAGTTCGCCCGCGAACGGCTCCATGCGGTTGAGCAGGCCCTTGCCGCGCACGAGGAGGGTGACCCGGGAGCCGAGGGCCTGCCAGGCCGTGGCCATCTCGGTGGCCACCACTCCCCCGCCGACCACGACGAGCCGGCCGGGAGCCGCCTTGGCGCTGGTGGCCTCGCGGCTGGTCCAGGGCCTGACCTCGTCGAGGTCCGGCAGGTCCGGCAGGACGGCGCGGGTGCCGGTGCAGACGGCCACGGCGTGCCGGGCGGTGAGCACCTTCTGCGTGCCGTCAGGAGCGGTGACCGTGACCGTGCGCTCTCCGCTGAGGCGGCCGTGGCCGCGGTGCAGGTCGGCGCCGATGCCCTCCAGCCAGCCGACCTGGCCGTCGTCCTTCCAGTCCGAGGCCCAGTAGTCCCGGCGGGCGAGGACCGCGGCCGCGTCGAGGGGGCCCTGCACCGAGGCGCTCAGGCCCGGCAGGCGGCGCGCGTCCGCCTGCGCGATCACCGGCCGCAGCAGGGCCTTGCTGGGCATACAGGCCCAGTAGGAGCACTCGCCGCCGACCAGCTCGCTCTCCACGACCGCGGTGGAGAGGCCGGCCGCGCGGGTGCGGTCGGCCACGTTCTCCCCCACGGGCCCGGCACCGAGCACCACTACGTCGTAGGTGCTGTGGGCGATGTTTTCCGTTTCCGTCATGGGCCCAGTCTGGTGGGTGGTGTGCGTTCGGGCCACCAGGGGTACGCGCGCCGCGACGCACGGAATATGTGCCCGACCGGGCGTGTTGTCCCGACGGTTTCCCCGATACCAGGAAGAGGGTTCGCGCAATGAGCAGCACCGTGGAGCTCACCAAGGAGAACTTCGACCAGACGGTCACGGACAACGAGTTCGTCCTGATCGACTTCTGGGCGTCCTGGTGCGGACCTTGCCGCCAGTTCGCGCCGGTCTACGAGAAGGCCGCCGAGGAGAACCCCGACCTGGTGTTCGGCAAGGTGGACACCGAGGCGCAGCCGGAGCTGGCCGCCGCCTTCGGTATCCAGTCGATCCCGACCCTGATGATCGTCCGCGACCAGGTCGCCGTCTTCGCCCAGCCGGGCGCGCTGCCCGAGTCCGCCCTGACGGACGTCATCGGGCAGGCCCGCAAGCTCGACATGGACGAGGTCCGCAAGTCGGTGGCCGCCCAGCAGGCGCAGGCCGAGCAGAACGACCAGTAACCCCTAGAAGGGGTACGTCGCCACGTCCGCGCGTACCGTCGTCCAGCGCACGTCGGTGAAGGCCTCCACATTGGCCTCACCGCCGAAGCGCGCGCCGGTGCCGGACGCGGCGATGCCGCCGAAGGGCGCTACCGCCTCGTCGTTCACCGTCTGGTCGTTGATGTGCACGATGCCGGTCGGGATCCGCTCGGCCAGGTCGAGGCCGCGGGCCGCGTCCCCGGTGACGATGCCGAGCGAGAGGCCGTAGGGCCCCGCCGCGGCGAGCGCCGCCGCCTCGTCGACGGTGCTGAAGGACCGTACGGGCGCGACGGGCCCGAAGACCTCCTCCGCGTAGGCGGGTGTGCTGTCGTCGAGGCCCGCGAGAACCGTCGGGCGGTAGAAGAGCTTCTCGTGGGTGCCGCCGGCGGCCAGCTTGGCGCCCTGCGCGGTGCTGGCGTCGACCAGTCCGCGCACCTTGGCGAGCTGGTGGTCGTCGATGATCGGCCCGAGGTGGACCTGCGCCACGTTGGGGTCGCCGACGGCGAGGGAGTCGGCCTTCGCCGCCAGCCGCTCGACGTACTCCTCGTACAGCGAGGCGTGGACCAGGTGGCGCCCCGTCGTCATGCAGATCTGGCCCTGGTGGAAGAAGGATCCCCAGGCCGCCGTGGAGATCACGGCCTCGATGTCGGCGTCCTCCAGGACGATCAGGGCGGAGTTGCCGCCCAGTTCCAGGTGGGCGCGCTTGAGGTGGCGTCCGGCCGCCTCCCCCACCGCACGGCCCGCCGCGGTGGACCCGGTGAAGGAGATGACGGGGACCCGCGGGTCGGCGACCAGGGCCTGGCCGACGTCGGGGCCGCCGGGCAGGACATGGAAGAGTCCCTCGGGCAGCCCGGCCTCGGCGAGGACCGCGGCGAGCGAGAGGCCGCCGCAGACCGCGGTGCGCGGGTCCGGCTTGAGGATCACCGCGTTGCCGAGGGCGAGGGCCGGGGCGACCGAGCGGATCGAGAGGATCAGCGGGGCGTTGAAGGGCGAGATGACGCCGACGACACCGACCGGGACCCGGCGGGTGTACGACAGCCTCGCGGCCTCGCTGGGCAGCACCTGGCCGGCGGGGCGGGAGGCGAGGGCGGCGGCCTCGTAGCACTCCTGGGCGGCCACGTGCAGCTCGAAGTCGGCCTTTCCGGGGATGGAGCCGGACTCCCGGACGAGCCATCCGCGCAGTTCGTCGGCGTGCGCGGCGAACAGGTCACCGGCCTTGCGCAGCACCCCGGCCCGGACGAAGTGCGGGAGCCGGGCCCACTCGGCCTGGGCGGCGCGGGCGGCCTCGGCGGCGCGCTCCACGTCCGCGCCGCCGGCGAGGGTGACCGTGGCGAGGGTGTCGCCGGTGGCGGGTTCGGTGACCGCGTACTCAGGTCCCGACAGGGGGTGGGGCTGCCAGCTCTTGGGGTCGAGCAACGACATGACGGCTCTCCGTTCGATCACCGGTGGGACTCACCCGGGGAGCGGTAGTCCCGTGTAGTTCGCGGCCAGTTCGGCGGCCGCATGGCGGGATGCGGTGATGCGGCGCAGCCGGGCGAGCTGCATCCGGCTCTCGAAGGCATCCCCATTTGGTTGAGCATGCAACATCCTAGTCATGTCGTCCGAGAAACGCGTGGTCTGCCACACACGAGAAAGACACAACTCCGAATATTCGTCGATCAGTTGTGCAGATCCGGTGCGTTGCAGACCGATCAGGGCCCGGGCGAGGACGGACACGTCCGACACGGCGAGGTTGAGCCCCTTGGCCCCGGTCGGCGGCACGATGTGCGCGGCGTCCCCGGCGAGCAGGAGACGACCGTGGCGCATCGGCTCGTGGACGTAACTGCGCATCGGCGTCACGGACTTGGCGGTGATCGGCCCTCTGGCGAGGGTCCAGTCGGCGTCGATCGCGAAGCGCGCGGAGAGCTCGTCCCAGATCCGCTCGTCGGACCAGTCCTCGGCGTCGGTGCCGTTGGGGACCTGGAGGTAGAGCCGGGAGACCAGGGGCGAGCGCATGCTGTGCAGCGCGAAGCCGCGCTCCCCGCGGGCGTAGATCAACTCGTCGCAGGACGGGGCGACGTCGGCGAGGATCCCGAGCCAGGAGTACGGGTATTCGTGCGCGTACGTCCTGCTCGTCGCCGCCGGGAAGGCCGCGCGGGAGATGCCGTGGAAGCCGTCGCAGCCCGCGATCCAGTCGCAGGCCAGCGTCTGTTCGCGCCCCTCGTGCCGGAACCGCACGAGGGGGGCCTCGCTCTCCGGCCGCTCGACCGCCAGGGCCTCCGCCTCGAACAACAGCGGCGGCCCCTCAGCCAGTTGGAGCGCTACCAGGTCCTTCACGATCTCGGTCTGGGCGTAGACGGTGACCGTGCGACCGCCGGTGAGGACGGGGAAGTCCAGGTGGTGCCGCTCGCCCGCGAAGCGCAGCTCGATGCCCTGGTGGACGAGCCCCTCGGCGTCCAGACGCCCGGCGGCGCCGCACGCGCGCAGGGCGTCGACCGTCCCCTGCTCCAGCATCCCGGCGCGCTGGCGGTGCTCGACGTACTCGCGCGTCCGGCTCTCCAGGACCACGCAGTCGATGCCGGCCAGGTGCAGCAGACGGGCGAGGAGCAGTCCTGCGGGGCCGCCCCCGATGATCCCGACCGTGGTGCGCATGGCAGGCTCCCTGCGTCAGCTGGAGTCGCGGTGCACGACCGTGGCACCCAGCACCGTGTGCGTCTCGGTCGCGGCGCCCGGTTCGCGCACCGCGCGGTCGACCAGTTCGGCGAGGTCACGGCCCGACGGGAGCTCCAGGTGGACCGTGCTCAGCCGGGGCCGCAGCAGCCGCCCGAGGAGCAGGTCGTCGGCTCCGATCACCGCCGTGTCCTCCGGTATGCGCACGCCCTCGTCCTGGAGGGCCCGCATTAACAGCATCGCGTATTCGTCGTTGTACGCGAACACGGCGTCCAGACCGAGCTCCCGCCAGCGGACGGCGAGCTTGGCCGCGGACTGCTCCTCGAAGGCGAGGGGCAGTTCCGTGAGGGTGGCGTCCGTCCCGTGCAGGGCCCTGCGCACACCGGCCAGACGGGGCAGCGAGAATGCCTCAAGACCGGTCTCCTCGGGCACCACGACGCCGATACGGCGCCGGCCGCGGGCGTACAGATGGGCGGCGGCGCTGTGGCCGACGCCCGCGTGGTCCATGAGCAGGGCGTGGGCCCCCTCGACCGCCTCGGGACCGAGGGTGACCACCGCGCGGGCCCCGGAGCGGCGGAGCAGGGCCACTCCCTGCGGGCCCAGTCCGGCGCCGGGCACCAGCACGGCGACCGGGCGCAGCTCGGCCCAGGCGCGGGCGGCCTCGTCACCCTGGAGGCCGACGCTGCCGTACTGCACGACGGTGTAGTCCAGCCGGCCGAGGGCCCACTGGAGTTCGCTGATGAACTGGCTGTAGAGCGGGCCGACCGGGATGGACGGGGCGGGCATCAGGACCATCCGGCTGTGACCGGCACGGAGGCTGCGGGCGGCCGCGTGCGGCACGTACCCGAGTTCCTTCGCCGCCGCGTGGACACGGCGGCGCGTGGGCTCGCTGATCCGGACGGCGCTGGTGTTGTTGAGGACGTAGGAGACGGTCGCGCGCGAGACGCCGGCCACGCGGGCCACATCGGCGCTCGTGGGAACCGGGCGCGTGACGGAGGACGCGGACGTGTTCTGTATCTGCACCATGACGGTCGTCATCTTTGCAGAACCTGTGACGACGCCCACATGTGGGGTTGCCGCCCGGTTCAGCGCACCGGATCGGTGCCGGTCACCCGGGCGACGAGGTCGTTCCAGCCGGCTTCCAGTCGCTCCAGCGGCATTCCGCACTGCCGGGTGAGGTGGTGGACGAGGGCCGGGTCGAGGTACGCCAGCAGCGTGTGGGCCAGGAGCTCGCAGTCCGCTTCCGGGAGGACCTGCCGCAGCAGCATGGCGATGTGCAGGTGCAGCGCGCGGCTCGAGGGGTGGGAGTGGCGGCGGGTCGGCTCCGACTGCGCGGCCAGCAGCAGGTCCAGCTGTTCGGCGGAGCGGTACAGCAAGGCCACGCCGAGCGCCCGCAGCCGGTCCACCGGAGGGGCGCCGGGGCCCAGCGGCGGGGGGCCGCCGATGAAGTCCGCCTGGAGCGTGCGCGCGGAGTGGTCCAGCAGCGCCATGAGCAGTCCGGTGCGGTCGCCGAAGCGCCGGAAGACCGTGCCCTTGCCGACGCCGGCCGCCGTGGCCACCGCCTCCATGGTGACGCCCGCGACGCCGTGCTCCGCGATCAGCCGGGTCGCGGCCTCCAGCAGCCGGGCACGGTTGCGGGCCGCGTCGGCGCGCAGGCAGGGCTCGTCGGCCGCGGAGCCGACCTCCAGAAGTCGGGGCCCCTCGACGGGCTCCGGAGGCTTCGGGAAGGGCGGCAGGGTCGCGGACATGAAGCCAGCGTAAAGCATGGGAAGAAAACTGGACCTCGGTCCGTTTGAGATGTTAAGAATTAAACGGACCCCGGTCCGGAACGTTACCGCCGTGTTTCACCACCCCCTGGAGTCAGACATGTCCGTTCGCATCCTTGCGCTCGTCGGATCCCTTCGCGCCGGTTCGCACAACCGTCAGCTCGCCGAGGCGGCCGTCAAGCACGCCCCCGAGGGCGCGCAGGTCGTGCTCCACGAGGGCCTCGCCGAGATCCCCTTCTACAACGAGGACATCGACGTCGAGGGCAGCGTCCCCGCGGCCGCCGCTCAGCTGCGCGAGGCCGCGCTGGCCGCCGACGCGTTCCTGCTGTTCGTTCCCGAGTACAACGGCACCATCCCCGCCGTCCTCAAGAACGCCATCGACTGGCTGTCTCGCCCGTACGGCGCCGGTGCCTTCGGCGGCAAGCCGGTCGCCGTGGTCGGTACCGCGTTCGGCCAGTTCGGCGGCGTGTGGGCGCAGGACGAGACCCGCAAGGCCGTGGGCATCGCCGGCGGCAAGGTCCTGGAGGACGTCAAGCTGTCCATCCCGGGCTCCGTGGTCCGCTTCGCCGAGACCCACCCGGCCGACGACGCCGAGGTCGCCGCCCAGCTGCGGGAGGTCTTGGCGCAGGTGCACGGCTACACGAGCGAGGCCGTGGCGGCCTGAACCCGCGGCGCCTGAACAGGTTTCCGACAGGGGCCGGAGTGTGGGGGCACTCCGGCCCCTGTCGTGTGGCGCCTGCCGGCCGGTGGGGCTCCGAGGTGCGCCCGCCTCACGACGCCTCAGGCAGCCGCCGTGGGCGCCAGCTCCCGGAGAACCTCCAGTGCCGCCGCGACCGCCGGCCGCTCCCGCGCTCCGGCTCGCGTGCAGGTCAGCAGCCTTCTGTGCGGGTTGCCCGCGCAACGGACCCGCGCGATCCCCAGCCCTGGCGTCAGGTGGGCCAGGCGGGGGATCAGGGCCACGCCGAGGCGGTGGGCGACCAGGTGGGCGGTGACGTTCCAGTCCCGGGCGTGGTGGACCACGCCCGGGGTGAAGCCGGCCGCGCCGCAGGCCGACATGACGTGGGTGCGGCAGGGGCTGTCCGCGAAGGGGGCGATCCAGTCATCGTGGGCCGCCTCGGCGAGATCCGCCCTCTCGCGGCCGGCCAGCGGATGACCGGCGGGTACGACGAGGTCGAACGGGTCGTCCAGCAGCGGCTGCTGGTCGTAGCGCGGGTCGCTCATGGGCGGGTTGTGCGGGGTCGCCTCCACGACCGCCAGGTCGATCTCCCCCTCGAAGAGCAGGTCGAAGCTCTCCGGTACGCCCGCCTCCTGGACGCTGACGGTCAGCCTGCGGTACCGCTCGCCCAACCGGGCCGCCATCGGGGCGAGCAGCGCCGACACGGCCACGGACAGACCGCCGACCCGCAGCGGTCCCGCGGGCTCGCCGTGGTCGGAGCGCAGATCGAGTTCGGCCTGTTCCCAGCGGGCCTGAATGGCGTCGGCGTGCGCGAGCAGGCTCTCGGCGGCCGGGGTGAGCCGGATGCCGCGGCCCTGGGGTTCGAGGAGGTCGACGCCGAGATCGCGGGCCAGCTGGCGGATCTGCTGGGAGGCGGCGGACGGGGTGAAGTGCAGGGCACGGGCGGCCGCGGTGACCGTGCCGTAATGGGCGACCGCCCTCAGGACGTGGAGCCGGCGCAGGTCAATCATGAAGCCCACGCTTCAAGGTGACGTCCGGTAAGTCAACCTGGACCTGAACGAAGACCCCGCCGCATCCTGGACCGTGTCGCGACGGCCCTGCACGGTTTCGAGGTTCGAGGAGTCACCATGACCAGCACGCCCCGCGCCGTCTGCCCGCACTGCGGCTGGCCGGACGGCGCCGAGCCCTTCCAGGTGGTGTCACGGCACGGCACGGCGACGGGCGGGACGGCGTGGACTCGCTGCGCGTGCGGCTCCCTGCAGGTCCGCGTCACGGACGGCTGCGGGACCCGGGTCGTCTCCCGCAGCCGCCCCTCCGCCGCGCGGGCGGGTTAGTCCAGGTCCGCGAGCCGTCGTACGGCCGGTGCCGTGAAGCGTTCGATCCACTGCGCGGGCGCGCCGGTGCTCGGGGCGAGGATGACGGTGTCGATGCCGAGCTTGGCGTAACCGCTGATGTCGTGAAGGAAGGCGTCCAGGTCGCCCTCGTCGGCAGCCTCGCCCGAGTAGGTGATCGTCCTGCGGATCTCGTCGTAGTCCCGCCCCTCGGCATCGCAGTGCCGGCGCAGCACGTCGAGCTTGTGCGTGACCTCCTGCGGCGAGGTGGCGAAGAGATTGCAGGCGTCGCCGTGGCGGGCGACCAGGCGGAGCGTCTTCTTCTCACCGCCGCCGCCGATCATGATCTCCGGGTGCGGGCTGCTGACCGGGGCCGGTACGCACCGGGTCTCGGCGAGCCGGTAGTGGGTGCCCTCGAAGGGGCCGTTCGCCGCCGGGTCCCACATCTGCAGACAGATCCGCAGGGCCTCCTCCAGCCGCTCGAAGCGCTCCGCGAGGGGCGGGAAGGGCACGCCGAGGCCCTCGTGCTCCCGGTCGTACCAGGCGGCCCCGATACCGAGGGCCGCCCGGCCGCCGGAGAGCACGTCGAGCGTGGTCGCGATCTTGGCGAGCAGGCCGGGGTGGCGGTACGTCACCCCGGTGACCAGCGCGCCGAGCCGGACGGTCTCGGTGTGGGCCGCGAGGAACGCCAGGGTCGTGTACGCCTCCAGCATCGGGTCCTCGGCGCCGCCGTTGAACTCCATCTGGAAGTAGTGGTCCATCACCGACAGCCAGCTCACCCCGGCCGCCTCCGCGGCCCTGCCCGAGGCGGCGAGCTCGGCACCCAGAGCGGGTGCGCCCGCGGGATGGTCGAACCGGTTGATGTGCACACCCACACGCATGTCCGTCTCCGTTCACGGGACCGTCGCCGACCGTGCCGACGCTAGGACCTGGAGTGCTCTCGAAGTCAAGGGCGGGCGTGGCGCCCGGGTCGGATAGTTGCGTGCGCGCTATAGAAGCCGACGCCGGAAATTTCATTGATGCAATATCCTGGGCGTATCCGTATCGGGACGGAGGAAGCAGGCCCCATGACCGCCACAGACCCCTCGCTCACCGCCCTCGCCCAGGGCTGGTGCGCGCTCTCGCTGCTGCACGGGCGGATCGAGGCCCACATCGAGAAGGCCCTGCAGTCCGCCCACGACCTCAGCGTGCGCGAGTACTCCCTGCTCGACGTCCTGGGCCGCCAGCACGACGGGGAGGGCGGACACCTGCAGATGAAACAGGTCGCCGACGCCGTCGTCCTCAGCCAGAGCGCCACCACCCGCCTGGTCACCCGCCTCGAGGACCGCGGCCTGCTCGCCCGCTACCTCTGCCCCACCGACCGCCGCGGCATCTACACCGACGTCACCGACACCGGCCGCACCCTGCTCGAACAGGCCCGCCCCACCAACGAGAAGGCCCTGCGCGAGGCCCTCGACCAGGCCGCCGACACCCCCGAACTCGCCCCGCTCGTCAGGGCGTTGGAATCCCTCGGCGCACCCGCCTGAGCAGGTGCCCGGGCCGACGGCTCCGGGAGGAACCGCCGTCGGCCGCCCTGGTCGAGGCGTCCCGGCACCGGGCCGGGTGATCGTTGACACCGTCTCGGCTCCGGCCGTACAAAGAGCCGCATGAGCGTGCCGCAGCCTCCCCTGTCCGGGATCACGGTGGTCAGCCTGGAGCAGGCCGTGGCCGCGCCCTACGCGACCCGTCAGCTCGCCGACCTCGGCGCCCGGGTGATCAAGGTCGAGCGGCCGGGCGACGGTGACTTCGCCCGCCGCTACGACACCACCGTGCACGGCCACTCCAGCTACTTCGTGTGGCTCAACCGGTCCAAGGAGTCGCTCACCCTGGACCTGAAGGACCCGCGCGGCATCGAGATCCTGCACCGGCTCCTCGACGGCGCCGACGTGTTCGTCCAGAACCTGGCTCCCGGCGCGGCCGACCGGCTGGGCCTCGGCGTGGATGTCCTCGCCGAGCGCCTGCCGCGGCTGATCCCGTGCACGATCTCCGGATACGGCACGGACGGGCCGTGGGCCGACCGCAAGGCGTACGACCTGCTGGTGCAGTGCCAGACGGGCCTGGTGTCGCTGACCGGGACCGCGCAGGAGACCGCTCGGGTCGGCATCTCCGTCGCCGACATCGCGGCCGGGATGTACGCCTACAGCGGCATCCTGACCGCCCTGTACACCCGCGCCACGACCGGCAGAGCGCACCCGGTCCAGGTGTCCCTGTTCGAGGCACTGGCCGAGTGGATGAGCCAGCCGGCCAATTACACGCGCTACGGCGGCAGTCAGCCGCCGCGGCTGGGCACCCAGCACGCCACCATCGCCCCGTACGGCGCTTTCACGGCCGCCGACGGCAAGGACGTGCTGTTCTCCATCCAGAACGAACGCGAGTGGGCCGCCCTGTGCGACGCCTTCCTGCGGCGGCCCGAGCTGGCCGGGGATCCGCGCTTCGCGACCGGCTCCGCCCGGGTCGCCCACCGCGAGGAGCTCAACGCCGTGGTCGCCGAACGGATCGCGCGCTCCGGGGCCACGCAGGTGCTGCGGGACCTGGAAGGGATCGGCATCGCCTGCGCGGGCGTCAACGACGTGGCGGCGTTCCTCGACCATCCGGTCCTGGCCGCCCGCGGCCGCTGGCAGGAGGTCGCCGTCCCGGGCGGGGCCACGGTGGAGGCGCTGCTGCCGCCGGCCGACCTCGCGGGGGTGCCGGCCCGCATGGATCCGGTTCCGGCGGTGGGCGAGCACACTGAGATGATCCTGAAGGAACTGGGCCGGACCGGCGACGACATCGCCGCGCTGCGTGCCGACCGGGTGGTCTGAGCCCCGGGACCGAGAGGCCGTACGGCTGTCCCGGGACGCGGAGTACGTTCAGCCGCGCGTCACCACGGCAGGCGGCCCTTTGCGTCGAAGTAGCCGCCGGTCGGCCCGTCCGGGGTGATCCGCGCCATGCGGACGATGATCTCGGCGCCCTCCGCCACGGTCTGGGTGCCCGTGTTGCCGTTCAGGTCGGTCCGGGTGAATCCGGGCTCCACGGAGTTGATCCGCATGGCCGGGAACGCCTTCGCGTACTGCACGGTGAGCATGTTGACCGCGGCCTTGGACGTCGGATAGGCGATGCCGGGATAGAAGTGCGCGGGGTGGTCCGGGTCGGACAGGTGGGTCAGCGAGCCGAGGCCGCTGCTGACGTTGACCACCACGGGGGCGGCCGAACGCTGGAGGAGCGGCAGGAAGGCGTGCAGGACGCGGACGACACCGAAGACGTTCATCTCGAAGGTGGTGCGCATCTGGTCGGCGGTCACGGTGGCCGCGACGGGCACGCTGTTGTCCTCGGTCCGGGTCTCGATCCCCGCGTTGTTGACCAGGACGTCCAGACCGCCCGCCGCCTCCAGGGTCTTGGCCGCGGCCTCCACGGAGGCGTCGTCGGTGACGTCGAGCTGGACGAAGCGCGCGCCGAGTTCGTCGGCGGCGCGCCGGCCGCGCTCGGCGTCGCGGGCGCCGACGTGGACGGTGTGGCCCGCGGCCACGAGCCGGCGGGCGGTCTCGAAGCCGAGACCCTTGTTCGCTCCGGTGATGAGTGTGGTCGTCATGCCACCCAGGCTGCTGCGGCGCGGCGGGATCAGCCAGAAGACCCTTTTTCCTGGGAACGGCGGTACCAGGCACATCCGGGGCCGGCGGTGTTCACTGAGGACCATGGCGGCTACAGAACTGGGACAGGCGCTGCGGCGCTGGCGCGAGCGGGTCCCGCCGGACGCGGCCGGGCTGCCCTCGGGCGGCCGGCGGCGCGCGGCCGGGCTGCGGCGCGAGGAGCTGGCCCTGCTGGCCGGTATCTCGGTCGACTACGTGACCCGTCTCGAACAGGGGCTTGCGGCCAACCCGTCCGTGCAGGTCGTCGAGGCGCTGGCCCGGGCGCTGCGGCTCTCGGGGGACGAACGCACGTACCTGTTCGGTCTCGCGGGTCTGGTGCCGCCCGGCCCGGAGGTCGTGCCCGCGTTCATCACATCCAGTGTGCAGCGGCTGCTGGATCGGCTGGTCGACACCCCGGTCGCGGTCTCCGACGCGGCCATGACGCTGCTGCTGGCCAACCCGGTGTACGCGGCCCTGATGGGTGACCCGTCCGCCCTGCGGGGCTTCGAACGCAACGGCGTGTGGCGCAACTTCACGGGGATGCCGCCCCGGGTGCGGCACACCCCCGAGGAACGGCGTGCCTTCGAGGCGGGCCTGGTCTCCGAACTGCGCGCGGCCGCCGCCCGCTATCCCGGCGACCGCCAACTCTCCTCCATGATCGCGCAGTTGCGCACCCGGAGCGGGCGCTTCGCCGAACTGTGGGACGCCGGGGTGGTGGGCCGGCTCGCCACCTCGCACAAGACGATCGAGCATCCGCAGGTCGGCACGCTCACCCTCGACTGCGACCTGCTCCGGGTGGAGGAGAACGACCTCCACATCCTCGTGTACTCGGCCGAGCCCGGCACCGAGGCCGCCGAGAAGCTGCGGCTGGTCTCGGTGCTGGGCACGCAGAGCCTGACGGAGAGCGGCTAGCCCCGCTGCTCCTCGGTGAGGATCCTGACGTCCCAGGGCCCGAGGGTCACCCCCGCCGGGTGCATCTCGTCCGTCAGCACGTCCCGTGCGGGGGCCGGCAGGGCGACGGACACCGTCTGCCACGACCAGTTGTGCAGGAAGCGGACGCGGCGGCCGTCGCGCGCGGTGGCCGAGGTCGCGGTGACGCTCGGGGGCTCCGGGCGCCAGGCGGCGGGCGCGGCCCACTCGAAGACGGCCCGGGCGAAGGCGGGTCCGGGAACCGTGCCCACGTAGGTGATCCGGCCCGCGCCGTGCCGGTGGGTGGTGGCGGCGGGCCAGCGGCCGAAGTGGGGGTGGTCATAGGCCGCCAACTCCTCGGCCCCCTGCGGCCGCAGACCGTCGGCCCAGTGCAGGGCACGCGCCTCGGCGGGCAGTGTGAGGGTTCCGGTGCCGGTCACCGGCAGCGGGGCGCCCAGGTTGCTGAACTCGTCGTACGTCACCCCGGCCGCCTCCGCGAGCCGTCCGGGCTGTACGTCGGTGCGCGCCCTCGCCTCCGTGTCGCCGTAGCCGGTGCGGGGCCCCAGGACCAGGTGGCCGCCCGCCTCGGCATAGCCCTTGAGGAAGTGCAGGGTCTCGTCGTCGGCGGCGTAGAAGGCGGGGACGACGAGGACCTGGGGCAGTTCGGCCGTCGGGAGCTGCCCGGGGTGCAGGATGCGCGCCTGGAGCCCGGCGTCGAAGGCGCCCCGGTAGAAGGCGTCGAAGACCGTCTCGTACGACCGCCCGTCCGGGCCCCCGTCGGGTGTGGCCAGCGGTGGTTGTGCCTGGAGTGCCCACTTGCTGGGGCCGTCGTACAGGAAGGCGACGTCGGCGTCCGGGGTAAGGGCCGCCACCAGGTCGCCGGCCTTCTCCAACTCGGCGCCCAGCGCGGCGAGTTCCCCGTACACGCGGCCCGGGCGGCCGTTGTGCGGGAGGATCCCGCCCCAGTAGGTCTCGGCGCCGAAGTGCAGGGTGTGCCAATGCCAGTACTCGATCATCGAGGCGCCACGGGAGATCAACGCCCAGGCGGCCTGACGCCATTGGCCGTCGTAGGCGGGGCGGTTGTTCCACGGGTAGCCGATGGCCTGGGCGTTGGTCTCCGTGACCAGGAACGGCTCCTGGCGGGAGGAGTACATGCGGTCGGCGCTGCGGTACAGCGCCCAGGTGCCGTTGGTCGTCCAGTCCTGCCCGTCGCCGCCGCGGCCGGGCAGGGCGAGTGCGTCCTGCATCGTGTAGTACGGGTTGCCCGCGGTGACGTCGAGTCCCGCGGTGAGCCTGTCGTCCTCGATGCCGGGGCGGTCGTAGGAGATGCAGGTGGTGACGAACTGGCCGGGGCGGGCGTACTCGCGCACGATGTCCGCCTGCCAGGAGATGAACTCGGTGACCAGCCGCGCCTGGAAGCGCCGCCAGGCCAGGTCGTACTGCGGCTGGACATTGCCGTCGGGAGTCCACAGGTCGGCCCAGGTGGACAGCCGGTGCGACCAGTAGACCAGGCCCCACTCGCGGTTGAGGGTCTCCACGTCGCCGTACTTCGCGCGCAGTTCGTCGGTGAAGCGCTGGAACACGCCGTGGTTGTGGAGGAGGTGCAGGCCCGGTTCGTTGTCGACCTGCCAGCCGATGACCGCCGGGTGTCCGGCGTACCGGGCGACGATCTTCCGGATGATCCGTTCGGCGTGGAAGCGGAAGGCCGGGTGGGTGAAGTCGACCTCCTGCCGGGCGCCCCAGCCGATGCGCCGGCCGGTGCCGGACTCCCCCGCGATCTCCGGGTACTGCCGGGCCAGCCACGGCGGCACGGCGTACGTCGGTGTCCCCAGGATCACCGAGATGCCCCGCTCGTGGGCGCCGTCGAGGACCGGCTGGAGCCAGTCGAGGTCGAAGCGGCCGTTCTCCGGTTCCCAGGTCGACCACACGGACTCGCCGACGCGGATCACCGTGAAGCGTGCCTCGGCCATCAGGTCGAGGTCGTCCTTCAGCCGCTCGTGCGGCTGGTACTCGTGGTAGTAGGCGGCGCCGAACAGGACCCGGGGTGGAAGCTCGAACATCCTTCTCCAATACGGTGGTTGTGGGGATCAGCCCTTGACGGCACCCGTGGACAGCCCTTCGAGGAGCTGCTTGCGCAGGATCACGAAGAGGGCGACCGCGGGGACCACGGCGACGACGGCTCCGGCGAGCACGAGGTCGTACTGCCGTTGTTCGGAAACGAAGAGGGTCTGCAGGCCGAGCGGCAGCGTGTACCGGGAGCTGTCGGAGACCAGCACCAACGGCCACAGGAAGCTGTTGTAGCTCTGGGCAGCACGATCGTGCGGAAGATGCCGAACGCGGGCGCCACCCAGGGCACGATCAGTGCGCACCACGGGCTGCCGAGCCCGGTCCTGACGAGGATCACGAACAACGGGACCAGGATCACCGCGAACGGCACCGACAGCGAGCTGAACATCACGCCGAACAGCAGCCATCTCCCGGCGCAGCGGAACTTGGCGAAGAAGATGTCGCCGCGCGGCTTGAAGGAGGCGCTCAGCGCCCACAGCAGCAAGACTAGCGTGCCGTACAGGGGGGATGCGGGTGCGCGTCATGCGGACGTCCTCCCGATGCCGAGGAGTCGGTTGAGGATCTGACTGAGGCCGAAGACCAGGACGAACAGCACCACGGCCGCGGCCGCCGGGAAGCCGAACGGCCGGCGCTGGAGGGCGGCCCGGTAGATGAACATCGTGACGGAGAGCGTGGATTCGCCCGGTCCGCCGCCGGTCAGCAGGTACGGCTCCTCGAAGATCTGGGCGCTGGCCCGCGGCGGGATGCGCCGCGGGCCGTCACGCCGACGGGTCAGCGAAGGGACGGTGCGGATCTGCGTGCCGGGCCGCTGGAGGCCCGTATGGTCAACTCGGTTGCGATGTGGGTGTGTTCGGGCGGGACCGGGCTGCCCTCGATCATGGCGATCAGCACGTCGACGGCCCGGTCCGCGACCGCGGGGAAGTTCTGGCGGACGGTGGTCAGGGGCGGGGAGAGATAGGCGGCCGCGGGGATGTCGTCGAAGCCGACGACGCTGACGTCCCCGGGGGCGGACAGGCCGGCGTCGGCGAACGCCCGCAGCGCGCCGATCGCCATGTCGTCGTTGGCGGCGAACACGGCGGTCACGTCGGAGAGTTGGGCGAGCTGACGTCCGGCCGCGTAACCGGAGGCGGGCGTCCAGTCGCCCTCGGCCGGCAGGGGCGGTTCGGGGGCGCCGGCGGCCGCGAGGGCCTCCCGCCAGCCGCGCGCACGGTCACGGGCGGCCCCCCAGTCGTGGGGGCCGGGGATGTGCCAGACGGTCCGGTGTCCCAGTGACAGCAGGTGCTCGGTGGCCTCCCGGGCGGCGGCGCACCCGTCCGCGTCCACGACGACGGCGCCCGCCCCCTGGCCTGCCTCGACGCCCGTGCCGAGGCTCACCACGGGCACGTCCGCGCTGAGCCGGAGGGGTGTGCCGTCGTCGATCGGCTCGGACAGCACGATCCCGTCCACGCCCTGTTCGAGGAGCGCTTCCACGGCTACCTGGACCGGCTGTCCCTCCAGGGTGCCGGCCAGGGTGAAGGAGTAGCCGGCCCGGTGCATGGCCCGCTCCAGGGCGAGGAGCAGGGTGGCGGGGCCGTAGAGCGCGCTGCCGAGCGAGACGACGCCGATGCGCCGGTAGCGGCCGAGGAGCAGGGCGCGCGCCGCGTTGTTCGGGCGGTACCCCAGCTCCTGTACGGCCCGGAGCACGCGGTCGCGCACCTCCGGGCTGACGTGCGGCTCACCGTTGACGACCCGCGACACGGTCTTCTGCGAGACACCGGCGGCCCGCGCGACCTCGGTCATGCCGGGGCCGCGCTTCGGGCGTCCCGATCCGGTGGCCGACATGCGCGCTCCTCGCCCTGGATCTCTTGACTACGTAGTCATGCAGGACCGCGGGTTTCCGTCGGAGGTGCATGACTACGTAGTCAGGACTGTGACAGCCGGACCGGGCCGCGTCAATGGTGTGTACGGCATCGGACACGGGGCGGTAGCCGGCCGGCCGCGCCTTCAGTACCCGTACCGGCTCTTCAGGTGGCGCCAGAAGTCGCGCAGCATCCACTTGTCGAAGTCGGTGATCCGGGTCGCGCTGCCCGCGTTCATCAGGAAGCAGCACTGGCCGGTCGGGGTCCAGTCGTAGAAGTCGTCGAGGCCGAAGGTGTGGCCGACCTCGTGGAGATAGATGTGGATGTCCTCCTGGGCGAGGGCCCCGGTGAAGTACTCCTGGCCGACGCGCTGGCCCCAGTCCCCGCCGGCGCCGCCCTGGAAGCCCCTGGTGAGCCACAGCGACTGGTCGTAGTGGCGGGCCGCGCCGCCCGGGCATTTCGCGTAGTTGCCGTCCTGATGGAAGAAGCGGCCACAGTCCGGGGCGCACTGCGGGGCGCCGCCGGAGTCGAGGTTCCCGGCGTAGACGTCGACGGAGTTGTCGGTCCACTGCAGGGTCGAGCGGTTCTTCACCGCCCAGCCGACGATGTTGACGGGCACGGTGGTGTACGGCCAGGCGTTGGTGCCGGTGCCGTTGTCGAGCATGGCTGCCGCCCACTTGCCGAACTGCTTCTTCAGCGCGGCGTGGACCTGGTCGCGCAGGGCGGCGCTGACCGGGGCGTCGGACTCCCAGCGGACGCAGTAGTTGACGCTTCCCTTGTTGGCAACGACCTGGTCCCAGCCGTAGTTGCGGAAGCCGTAGAGGTCGGGGTAGGTCGACTCGACGTGGTTCCACACCTCGTTCAGGGGCTGGACGAGGTTGGCGGGCGGGTTCCAGTTGTCCGCCGCCTGAGCCGGCGTCGCCGTGACAGCGGGGGCGGCGAACACCGCGAGCAGGGTGGCGAGGACGGTGACGAGACGCACGACGCGGGTGCGCATGGGGTGAACTCCCTTCG
>NZ_RSAJ01001229.1 GCF_003933965.1 Streptomyces sp. RP5T | reverse complement strand
CCTATGAGGTCGGTACAGCCAGGCATGCCTTGACAGCACCCACCCAGGGGCGCGGGGAACGGCGCGACCAGCCCCCACCGGCCCGCAGTCGAACAACTACGTCACAGCGCCTGCGCCGCCGGTTTCACCATCCCCCGCACCGTGCGGGACTTCACGAAGTCGCCCATCGCCGTCATCTCCCACTCGCCGGAGAACTGCTTGATCAGCTTGGCCATCATCACGCCCGTCTGCGCCTCCGCGTTGGTGAGGTCGAAGCGGACCAGTTCCTCCCCGCTCGCCGCGTCGATGAGGCGGCAGTACGCCTTGGCGACCTCGGTGAACTTCTGCCCGGAGAAGGAGTTGACCGTGAAGACGAGACCGGTGACCTCCTGGGGCAGCCGGCCGAGGTCCACGACGATCACCTCGTCGTCACCGCCGCCCTCGCCCGTGAGGTTGTCGCCGGAGTGCTTGATCGCGCCGCCGACGATGGACAGCTTGCCGAAGTAGCAGCTGTCGATGTGGTTGCGCTGCGGGCCGTAGGCGATGACCGACGCGTCGAGGTCGATGTCCTTGCCGCGGTACGCCGGTTCCCAGCCGAGCCCCATCTTGACCTGGGAGAGAAGGGGCCGCCCGCCCTTGACCAGGGACACGGTCTGGTTCTTCTGGAGGCTGACGCGGCCCTTGTCGAGGT
>NZ_RSAJ01001228.1 GCF_003933965.1 Streptomyces sp. RP5T | reverse complement strand
GGTGACACCCTCCTGATGTGCACCGGTGGCCTCGCCGATCCGCTGCGCGGCGAGCCCGAACTCTGCGCGTACCTCACGGGGCGGTGGTCCGGCCCCACCCCGCCCGGCCTCGCCGAGTTCCTCGCCGACTCCCAGGTCAGGGTCAAGGGATATGCCGACGACCGTACGGCCGCAGCTGTTTGGGAGGCGTGATCGCGGCCATTGTGGATTGATGGACCCAAGGAAACCGAAGGGGTGCATGGATCCATGGCCAAGCAGAACGTCGCCGAACAGTTCGTGGACATCCTCGTCAAGGCCGGAGTGAAGCGTCTCTACGGCGTCGTCGGCGACAGCCTCAACCCGGTCGTGGACGCGGTCCGCCGCAACGCCGCGATCGACTGGGTCCACGTACGGCACGAGGAGACCGCCGCGTTCGCCGCGGGGGCCGAGGCACAGATCACCGGGAAGCTGGCCGCGTGTGCCGGCTCCTGCGGGCCCGGCAACCTGCACCTCATCAACGGGCTCTACGACGCCCACCGCTCCATGGCCCCGGTCCTGGCCCTCGCCTCGCACATCCCCTCCAGCGAGATCGGCCTCGGCTTCTTCCAGGAGACCCACCCCGACCAGCTGTTCCGCGAGTGCAGCCACTACAGCGAGATGATCTCCAGCCCGAAGCAGATGCCGAGGCTGCTGC
>NZ_RSAJ01001227.1 GCF_003933965.1 Streptomyces sp. RP5T | reverse complement strand
CCTCGGCGTCGGCGTCGCCCTCCCCGGACCGCTCGACCACAGCCGGGGCGTGCTGCACCGGGTCACCGGCTTCCCCGAGTGGGACGGCTTCCCCCTGCGGGACGCGCTCGCGGACCGGCTCGGGGTGCCCGTCGTGGTCGACAAGGACACCAACGCGGCCGCGCTGGGGCTCGCGGTCGCGGGGGAGCGCGGGTCGTTCGCGTATCTGCACCTCGGTACGGGCCTCGGGGCCGGCCTCGTCCTCGGCGGGACCGTGCACCGGGGTGCGCGGACCGGGGCGGGGGAGTTCGGACACCAGGTCGTCCAGCTCGACGGGCCGCCCTGCGGGTGCGGGGACCGGGGCTGCGTCGAGGCGCTGTGCCTGGCGGCGGTGGCCCGCGGCGACCTCACCGAAGCGGCCAGGGTCCTCGGCATCGCGGCCGGCAACCTCGTCGCCCTCCTCGACATCGACCTGGTCCTGCTGGGCGGCCGTACCGTCACCAACGCCCCGGACGCCTTCCTGCGAGGCGTCGAAGCGGTCCTCGACGAACGCGCCCGGCGCACCGGCGACCAGCCGGTCCCCGTCCGCCCCGCGACCGACGAGATCGCCGAGGGAGCGGCCCAACTCGTCCTGGCCCCTCACTTCGGCCGCCGGGACGCGTGAGCAGGGGGTGCGGGTGCCTCGGGGCGCGTATCGGGTTG
>NZ_RSAJ01001226.1 GCF_003933965.1 Streptomyces sp. RP5T | reverse complement strand
CCGGTCGCTGAGACGCCAGTGGCGGACGAGCCGGTCGCTGAGACGCCAGTGGCGGACGAGCCGGTCGCTGAGACGCCGGTGGCGGACGAGCCGACAGCAGTCGCGGAGGAACCTGCCGCCGAGACGCCGGTGGCGGACGAGCCGGTTGCCGAGACGTCGGTCGCTGAGGAACCTGCTGGTGAGGCCCCGGCGACGGAAGAGCCCGTCGCGGAGGAACCTGCCGCCGAGACGTCGGTGGCGGAAGAGCCCGTTGCCGAGACGCCGGTCGCCGAGGAGCCGACTGCTGAGGCTCCGGCGGCGGAGCCCGTCGCTGAGGAGCCGGCTACCGAGACCCCGGTGACGGAGGAGTCTCCCGCTGCTGAGCCGGTGGCGGAGGAAGCGGCTACGGAAGCGCCTGCCCCCGTGACCGCGGAGGAAGAGAAGCCGGCGGAGGAGGTCGCAGCGGAGCCGGAGGCCGAGCCCGAGCCGACGCCCGCACCCGAAGCCGAGGTCACCCCGGAACCGGAACCGGAGCCGACCCCCGTGGCCGAAGAGGCCGCCACGGCCGCCACGGTCGCCGCGGCCGCCGACGGCGAGGACGCCCCGCAGGGGCCACCCGCGGCCGACGACGAAAGCGGTACGGGTGGTGCGGGTGGGAACGACGACCCGGCCGAAGGCCGGTCGGTGACCGTTCCCCCCACCC
>NZ_RSAJ01001225.1 GCF_003933965.1 Streptomyces sp. RP5T | reverse complement strand
CGGCTGCCCCGGTGCTGGTCATCGGCTCACCGTTCCTGTGGTGGATGCGCGTGGGCGAACTGCGCGCGGTCCTTGCCCCGGTCGTCGCCGGTACGGGCCCCTCGGCCCACCCCGACATAGCGGCGGCCCGGCGTTTCGTACGGGGTCTGGACGCGGCGGTGGCCGTCGGCTCGGTACCCGGCCGCTGCCCGCTCACCCGCGTGCTGTGCGTGGGCGTCGCCCGGGTGGCCCGCCTCCTCCTGCGCAGTTGCCGGGAGCACGCGACCCAGATGGAGCGCGGGGTGGCCGCCGCGGCCGCCGAGCGTGCACAGGCTGTGGACTACGGCCTCAGGATCGTGGCCCAGGAGCAGGTGGGCCTGGCCTACGCGGGCTGGGACCGGCTGCTGACCCGGGTCGCGCTCCCCGCCTGGCGGATGGGCCGCTGGCCCTCCCGGCTGGACGCGGGAGTGGTGGCCGCCCTCACCGAGCTGTCCCGTCGTGACCGCCTGGCCGAGGGGTTCGCCTCCCGGCTGGGCGAGCGCCCCGCCTGCGACCTGCTCGAAGAGCCCGGCGCGATCGACGAGGCCGCCTCCCTGCTCGCCGCCCGCCTCTTCCACGGCGGCCCCGCGGAGACGGGCCCGGACTGGTCTCCGGTGGACTGGCAGGAGTACCCGGAAGAGGTCGTGGACCGCAAGTGGCGCCT
>NZ_RSAJ01001224.1 GCF_003933965.1 Streptomyces sp. RP5T | reverse complement strand
GTGGAGTGCGGAGCTGGCCCGGGCCGTCGCCGCGACCCTGGCCTCGGGGCGGGGAGCGCTCGTCGTCGTGCCGGACGGGCGGGCCGTCGCCCGCGTCGACGCCGCGCTGACCTCGGTGCTCGGGGAGGGGCGGCACGCGGTCCTGACCGCCGACGCCGGGCCCGAGAAGCGGTACCGCGAGTGGCTGGCCGTCCGGCGGGGCGCCGTACGGGCCGTGGTGGGGGCGCGGGCCGCCATGTTCGCGCCGGTGCGGGACCTGGGGCTCGTCGCCCTCTGGGACGACGGCGACGACAGCCACAGCGAGCCGCACGCCCCGCAGCCGCACGCGCGCGAGGTGCTGCTGTTGCGGGCCGCGCAGGACAAGTGCGGTTTCCTGCTGGGCAGTTGGAGCTGCACCGTGGAAGCGGCGCAGCTCGTGGAGAGCGGGTGGGCCCGGCCGCTGGTGGCCTCCCGGGAGCAGGTGCGGGCCGTCGCGCCGCTGGTGCGGACCGTCGGGGACCAGGACCTCGCGCGGGACGAGGCCGCGCGGGCGGCCCGGCTGCCCACGCTCGCCTGGCAGGCCGTCAGGGAGGGCCTGCGGCACGGCCCGGTGCTCGTGCAGGTGCCGCGGCGGGGCTATGTGCCCAGGATGGCCTGCGCCAACTGCCGGGAGCCCGCGCGGTGTCGGCACTGCGCCGGACCGCTGGAG
>NZ_RSAJ01001223.1 GCF_003933965.1 Streptomyces sp. RP5T | reverse complement strand
GTTCGGGGGTGGTGTAGCGGTCGGCGACGTAGGTGGAGGCGAAGGCGAGGACGCCCTGGACGAGGGCGAGGTCGGTCTCGTGCGGGAGGTGGGCGCGGGCCACGTCCAGGTAGGCGGTGGGCGGCAGTTCGCCGTCGCGGACCGCGTCGCGCAGGGCGTTCCAGACGACGGCGCGGGTCAGGGGCGAGGGCAGGCCGGAGAGGCACTCGGTGACCGCTTTGAAGGACTCTGTGTCGAAGCGGACCTTGGCGTAGGTCAGGTCGCCGTCGTTGAGGAGCAGGAGGGTGGGGCGCTTGCCGATGGGCTGCGGGGTGCTCTGCGGCACGTCGAGGTCGAGGCGGTCGCGCAGCACGAGGTGGCGGCCTTCGTCGGCGACGTCGAGGTCGTAGAGGCCGACGGCGATGCGGTGCGGGCGGCTGCCCTTGTGCTCGACCTGGAGGGTGTACGTGCCTTCCTCGCCGCGGGTGACGACGGGCCGCAGGGTGTCGACGCCGGTGGTGCGCAGCCAGGTGTCGGCCCAGGCGTGGACGTCGCGTTCGGTGGCGGAGGCGAGGGAGTCGATGAAGTCGGCGAGGGCGGCGTTGGCGAAGCGGTGGCGGGTGAAGTGGGTGTTGATGCCGGCGAGGAAGTCCTTCTCGCCGAGCCAGGTCACCAGTTGGCGCAGGGCGGAGGCGCCCTTGGCGTAGGAG
>NZ_RSAJ01001222.1 GCF_003933965.1 Streptomyces sp. RP5T | reverse complement strand
GGTTTCGGGGCGGGGGCGGCGGTTCTTCGCCGGCCGTGTCCGGGGTTTCCGACGCCGGTCCCCGTACTCCTGTCGCCTCCGGCTCCGTATCTGCCGCCGCCGCTCCCGTCCTGCGCGTTCTCCCTGGCGCCGAGGGCACCGGGCCGGACGGGAGTCTCCTGGAGGTCTTCCGGCGGCTCGGGAGTGGTCCGCGGGGGTTGACGGAGGCCCGGGCCGAGGAACTGCTGGCGCGGGTCGGGGCGAACGCGGTTCCGGATGCCCGGGACCCCTCCTGGCCCCGCCTGTTCGCGCGCAGTCTGCGTGACCCCTTCACCGCGGTGCTGCTCTGTCTGGGACTGGTGTCGGCAGCCGTCCTCGCCTGGGGGACCGCCGCGGTGATCCTCCTGCTGGTCGTCGTGAGCTGCGTCCTGCGCGCCTCCGGCGAACACCGGGCCGACCGCTCCACGGCGGGCCTGCGCCGCCTGGTGGCGACCACCGTCACGGTCCGGCGCCGGGCCGGCGAGGACACGCCCCCGGTCACCCGTGAGATCCCGGTCGAGGAACTCGTCCCCGGCGACGTCGTACGGCTCGGCCCGGGCGACCTGGTCCCCGCGGACGTACGACTGCTGCGGTCAGCCGGACTCGCCGTCCACCAGGCCGCTCTCACCGGGGAGTCCGCGCCGGTGGAGAAGTCCGCGGGCGAGGGCCCGGG
>NZ_RSAJ01001221.1 GCF_003933965.1 Streptomyces sp. RP5T | reverse complement strand
CTCCACCATCTCCCCGGTCCAGTCCGAGGCGGGCATACCCGCGACCGTCCTCGACGCCTACAAGAAGGCGGCCGCCGAACTCCAGGAGTCCAAGCCGGGCTGCAACCTGCCCTGGCAGCTCCTCGCCGCCATCGGCCAGGTCGAGTCGGGCCAGGCCCGCGGCGGCCGGGTCGACGCGGACGGCACCACGACCTCCAAGATCCTCGGCCCCCAGCTCGACGGCAACGGCTTCGCGCTCATCAAGGACACCGACAACGGTGCCTACGACGGCAACAGCTCCTACGACTCGGCCGTCGGACCGATGCAGTTCATCCCGTCCACCTGGGCGTGGGCCGGCCGTGACGGCAACGGCGACGGGGTGAAGGACCCGAACAACATCTACGACGCCTCCCTCGCCGCCGGTCACTACCTGTGCCGCAACGGCTGGGACCTGTCGACCGACGGTGACCTGGACAAGGCCGTCCTCAGCTACAACCCCTCGCGGGCCTACCTCAACACGGTCCGCTCCTGGCTGGAGTACTTCCGCAAGGGCACCCACGAGATCCCCGACGGCACCGGCACCGTCCCGGACAACCGCAGCGACGGCAGCAGCGGCTCGACCACCTCGCCGTCCTCGCCCTCGACTCCGAGCGCGCCGCACACGCCGAAGCCGAGCACGCCCGGATCGCCGAGCACGCCCCCGCCGTCGACC
>NZ_RSAJ01001220.1 GCF_003933965.1 Streptomyces sp. RP5T | reverse complement strand
CCGCCGCACTGGGCGCCCTGTCCTCACTGGACGGAGCGCTGCTGCTGGCACGCGGAATCGGCCTGAACACCCCTGCGCCGGTTCCTGGTTGAGGGGGCGCGAGCGACGTGTCGTAACAGGCCCGGTACCGGTCGAGGTACCGGGCCTGTCACCGGTCACCCGGTAACTGCCGAGCAGTCCGAGGAGACGGCCAGCTCGCCAGCGACGCCTCCCGAGTCGGCCCGCCACCCGTGCCGGTGTCGGGTCAGCGCCTGCGCGCCCTGGATCGCGCTGGTGTGTTTGAGGTGCCGGACGCCGGCCGGGCGGGGGACCGGATGGCGTCGGCGGGCCGGTCGCTCCCCTTGCCGGTGTCGAGTCAGGGCCTGGGAGTCGTGGGTCGCGCGGCTTTCTGCGGTGGTGGTGTGTTTGCGGCGCTGGACGCCGGCCGGGCGGGGGATTGTGCGGCGCCGGCGGGTCGGCCGCTAGCCATGCCGCTGCCGCGTCAGCGGCCTGCGCCCCTCGGATCGCGCCGGTGTGTTTGCGGCGCCGGACGCCGGCCGGGAGTGATTGTGCG
Source organism: Streptomyces sp. RP5T (assembly GCF_003933965.1). Classification (GTDB taxonomy): domain Bacteria; phylum Actinomycetota; class Actinomycetes; order Streptomycetales; family Streptomycetaceae; genus Streptomyces. Next base: position 146 of record NZ_RSAJ01001220.1, on the reverse strand, counting down.
GCGCGGGCGGGTCGGCCCGCTAGGGCGTGTTGCGAAAGTCCCGCCTGCCTCGCGACGCCATGCACACGCCCCCATCCTCGAACCTGCTGCGTAGGGCTCGGACGGGGACCCCCTTCGCCGCACCGGGCGAAAGCCCAAGTACATCC
>NZ_RSAJ01000121.1 GCF_003933965.1 Streptomyces sp. RP5T | reverse complement strand
TATCAGGGGTCGAGTACCCCGCTGCTGGGTGGGGGCGGGCAGCTTCCCTCGCTCGACCATGCTCTGGGAGTGCACGCTCCTCCGGCGGTGCATCGTCAGCCGGCGGGCGGTGTCCCGTCGGGTTACGAACATCAGGGGCCGAGTACCCCGCTGCCAGGTGGGGGCGGGCAGCTTCCCTCGCTCGACCATGCTCTGGGAGTGCACGCTCCTCCGGCGGTGCATCGTCAGCCGGCGGGCGGTGCCCAGTTCGGCGTGCCGGCCACTCCGAGGGCTTGGCACGATGCGCCGGTCCCCGGGGTGGCCGCGGCGGCCGGTCTGGGACAGCAGGATCGGCAGGCCCCGGGGGAGAGTTCTGCCCAGCCTCCCCGGTGGCAGCAGGGTGAGCCGCAGCAACGACAGGGGATGAGGAGGTAGAACCGTCTCCGGGCTGCGACTGACCGTTCCCACGTACAGTACGAGTCTGCTCTGCAGGCGTCGTGTACAGCCGAGCTGTGTGCGGGCCGCCTCAAAGGCGGCCCGCACACAGTTGCGAAGGTCGCGGGATACCCAGCGGCGAGCTCCCCAGGCCCTTCGGGGGGGGCTGAAGACTCCACGGGAGTGCGCCGCACACCGAAAACTCGGCACCGGGAGCGGATCGTGTGGGCGTACGCCGTACCTCGATGTAGGCGACCACGACCACAGTGCGCAGGGCCAGGACGAAGTACAGGATGCGGATGTGCTCATTGTCGTCGGTGCCCTGGCGCAGCTGAGGGCCGGGTGTGGCGGGGATGAGGATGCCGGCCTCGGGGGCGACGGAGAGGACGACCAGGGGCTCCAGAGCGTGAAGCTCCGACTCGCTGGTGATGCTCTCCAGCTGTTCGGCGGCAGCATCGGAGAAGGCGAATGCGGGTGCGGGGAGGGCCGTGCTGAGGGGCATCAGGCGAGGTCGCTGACCAGTGGGGCGCGGTGGGCCTCGCGCAGCTCTTCTCACCGGATGCAGTCGTCCACGGCGGGCAGCCCATTCTCGGCAAAGCCTTCGAGGACGGCGGCAATCTGGTCGGCACTCTCGCGGGTCCGGGCCGCGTACGCGCGGACGGCGTCGGTGGCCGCGGACTCCAACGACTGCCGCGTAGAGTCGGCGCAGGGGGCCAGCTGGTCGTGGATCTGCGTCCAGCGTGAGCTGTCAAGACGGGAAGGGGCCGGGAGCAACAGTTGGAAGGTCGCGAGGAGCTGCTGCAGCCCTCTCTGTCGAGCCTGTTCAGGGGCGTAGTTTTGCGCTCGTAGTGACCGGTGCCACGTGGTCTCGGAGGGTGCTCTGGGCAGCGGCAGAGCTTGCCCCGACGCTCATACGGCGGGCCTGCGGCGAGGGATCAACGGCCGCCTGAGCCGTGTGCAGGAAATGACGTGCCGTGGCTGGGTCGCTATCGGACCACGAGTGTCACAGTGCTGTCCGCTTGGTTTCTGTCCGGCTCTCACACTGCGCATTTAATGATCACCGCCGTATTCATCATACTGAGCCCTGCAGGCGGCGGAATAAGGGAGTTGACCCTCATGAACAACGTGGACGAGGCCTCATCGGAAGCAGGCGACGAACGGCTGGTGTCCGGCAGATACCGACTGCTGTCGGTGCTCGGCGAGGGTGGTATGGGCACCGTGTGGCGGGCCCGCGACCAAGTGCTCCACCGCGATGTCGCGGTCAAGGAGGTTCGCGCCTCCATCGACTTGCCTGTCGAACGCAGCAGGCAACTGCACATCCGGTTGGAACGGGAGGCGTGGGCGGCAGCACGGGTCAACACCCGTGGCGTCGTGACCATCCACGACGTGGTGAACTTCGACGACCGGCCGTGGATCGTCATGGAACTCGTCCGCGGAAGCTCTCTCGCAGACGTCATCACCTCTGAGGGAGCCCTGGCACCCAAGGACGTCGCGCGCATCGGCGTCGAGGTACTCGCGGCTCTGCGTGCGGCCCACAGCGCCGGCGTGCTGCACCGCGACGTGAAACCGGCCAACGTGCTGCTGGCTGATGACGGCCGCGTGGTACTGACCGACTTCGGTATAGCCAGCGTGGAAGGCAGCACCGCGCTGACGATGACGGGTGAGGTCGTCGGTTCACCCGAATATCTGGCCCCCGAGCGGGCGTTGGGACAGACACCGGGCCCCGCTTCCGATCTCTGGTCGCTCGGGGCGCTCCTCTACACGGCCGTACAGGGTCGTTCGCCGTTCCGTCGGACCAGCGCCCTGTCGACGCTGCGCGCCGTTGTCGACGACGAACTGCCGACGCCGCATCGGGCCGGGCCGCTGACGGCAGTCATCGAAGGGCTCATGCGCAAGGATCCGGAGCACCGGATGGGCTCCGAGGAGGCCATGGGTGAACTCATCCGTGCCACACAGGCGTTGACAGCATCGCCCGAGTCGGGGGCCGCCACCCCGGTCACTGCGGCTTCGGCGACGGACGGCATCACGGCCGAGGTCACCTCGGCCGCAACCGCCATCACCGCCGAGGCGAAGACTCCGGCCGACGAGACCGCGGCTGCAACTGTCGCGACACCAGCACCCGGGGCCCCAGCCCCGCTGGGCACATTCGGGCCTGCCCCGGACAGCGCCGCCTTCCGGCCTGGCTCTGCTGCCCCGTTCCCCGCCGACATGGTCCATAGCACCAGTTCGCCGCCCGTCCTTGCCGCGCGCGGCCGTCGCAGGGCTCCTCTGGTGCGGGCGGTGGCCGTCGTCTTGGTGGCGACTGCCGGCGCGGGCCTCGGCTACACCCTCATGCATCAGAACGATCGCACTGCCGTCAAAGACGGCAAAACCACCAGCGCCAGCAGTGCGTCCCAGCCGGTATCGGTGGCCATCACCGGCAAGGCCACCACGTTCGACGGGCGTTGCCCGGGCGGAGCCGGTCAAGCGCCCTGGTTCACCGCGACGTTCAAGACAGACCAGGCGCCGCTGCAGTTCTCGTACCGATGGGTGTCCGACAGCGGTGCGGTAGTGGACGGTCAGTGGCGGACTATGTCGTTCCGTGAAGGTGATCCGACGAGCAGGACGGAGACCGTACGGCTGTCGACGTGGGCGCAAGAGGGGACCTTGACGAGCACGATGGCCGTGGAGATCAAGTCGCCGTTCGACACGAGGTCCAACTCCGTGCCGTTCAGCATCACCTGCCGATCCGCCGGCAATTGACACAACACCGTATTTCATTATCAGAACGATCGATATTCCCTGAGGAGTTTCCGTGCTGTCGGTCATCGTCGGACGCACCGGTCCATTCACCGATCAAAGCGTGGTTCTCGGAGAGACACCGCTGACGTTCGGCCGCCACAGTGACAACGACGTCATCATCGTCAGTGTCAGCGCTTCCCGCTTCCACGCCGAGATCGTCACCGAGAACGGCGCATACATCCTGCACGACCGCGACAGCAGGAACGGCACCTTCGTCAACGAACAGCGTGTCAAACGACATGAGTTGTCGCCCGGCGACACCATACGCATCGGCAACGAGACGTTCCTGTTCGAGACACAGGAAGCCGTCGAGACGGTCATGGACCTCTCCCAGATGGACCTGCCGCGCGCAAATGCGGTCGTGGACCCGGGAACTCTGCGGGTCACGGTCACCGGCGGCGGCCCGGTCGGTCTCGCCTTCGCCCTGCTGCTGGAGGAAGCGCTGGCCGGACGAGTCGCGATCACCGTCTACGACGGCCGCTGGGTCCGCGCTGGCACCCTGGTGATCTGGAAGGACGCCGCCCAGGGCAACGTCCGCCGTCAGCAGGTCGTCACCGTGCAGAGCCGGCAGTACTCGGCACTGACACACGACATGCAGAGGGCAATGTTCGGCGACAACCAGCACTTCTCCGAGATGTGGCCGCTGGGGCCCGATTCCGTGGACGGACGCCCGCCTCGCAACATTCGCATCGCCTACATCGAAGACCAGCTCCTCGAACTGGCCAACCGTAAGGCTGCCATCCGGCTCGTGCCCAAGCGCTTCGACCCCACAGAGCAGGAACAGCTCATCGCGCGCGACCACGTCCTGGTCATCAGCGAAGGGGGTCGCTCCCGCACCCGTGAACACTTCGCCGACCGCTTCGGCATGCCCGACGCCTCCATCTACTCTTTGGACGGTGACCACATCCAGGACATCGTCCTCGGTCTCAAGGTCAAGTCCCGCCTCTCGGACCCGATGAGCGTCCTGCTGACCGTGGCGCAGAACCGGTTCCTGCTCAACTCGCTGCGCGGCGAGGGCTTCCTGAACATGCGGCTCACCCGCGAAGAAGCCCGCAACGTCATCGGAATAGACCCGGTACGGCAGGTCTTCGAAGAGTGCATAGCCGCCCGGCCGTGCCTCATGAGCCGCCACGAGGACAACGAATTCACGTGCCCGACCCACGGCACGCTGTTCCTCCCGGCTCTACTGCGCAGCTCACCGCTGTGGAAGCGGATCCTGGAAGGGCTGCGGCTGTTCGACGTCCCCGAAGAGGACCTCAGCGCGATCACCTCGTTCCGCCTCGACATGGTCCAGCGCCCCCGGTTCACGGCCCAGCTCACCCGCACGACCGCGGACCGGCCGGGCACCTACGGGTTTCTCCTCGGGGACGCGGCCAACGCCATCCACTTCTGGCCCGGACGCGGCCTCAACAGCGGCCTCGCCTCAGCCGTCTCACTCGCCCGCTCCCTCAGCCGGGCCTGGCGTGGTCACCCCCTGCGCGACGCCGATTTCATCCGACACGAAGCGGCCATGTCGATGCTGCAGTACCGGCACAAGAGCCGCGCCTGGAATGCCATGGTCACAACGGACGAGCGGGGCGTGACCCGAGCGATCAAGGACATCATCGACGCCAGCATGAACGGCACGGCCACATCGCCAGAAGCCGGCACCGCACAGCACAAGCCCTCGGGTCCGATCGAGGCACCCATTGCAGCCTCGGACTCGGCCAACGCCGACCTAGAGATCCTGCTGGACCGCATGCGCGGCATACGCGAACGACTGGCACCCCGAATGCCGGGCCTGCCCGACGACCACGTTCTCCGGGCCCACCTGTCGACCCTCACGCCCGCGACCCTGCGGACGCTCCAAGAAAGCGGCGCATGGGACACAATGATCGTCGGCGGCGAGGAAGCTGACATCGACATCTTCTACCAGCAGGACGCCCCGGTCTTCGTCCCCACCTCTCCGCAACCGCCGCAGCCGCTCCCCGATCCGCGCACCTCGGCGCTCCTCGGCCCGGCCTGATAACCGCCTACCTCGGCTGCCCTCGAACTCCCGCGTCACCCGATGCGGAAGTTCGGTCGGCAGACGAGATGACGCAACGTCGCACTGCACCGTGACCAGCGTTCCCCGGCACAACGGACACGCTGTCTCGTTCTGCGCCCCACACCGGCTTACTCGCCGGTTCAGTCTGCAGGCCAACGCCAAGACCATCGAGGGTGCTCAGCACCCGGACCGGGACGCCCAGTTCAGCTATCTCAACGAGCAGGCACGAAACCACCGGGACGCCGGTGACCCGGTGATCAGCGTGGACAGCAAGAAGAAGGAACTGATCGGCGACTACAAGAACGCCGGGCACGAATGGCGGCCCGCAGGGCAGCCCGTGCGGGTCAAGACGCACGACTTCCCCGGCCAGGCCGAGAAAGCGATTCCGTACGGAATCTATGACATGGCGGCGAACACCGGCTGGGTCAGCATCGGTACCGATCACGACACCGCGGCGTTCGCCGTCACTTCGATCCGGCGCTGGTGGCAGGCCCGCGGCCGGTACGACTACCCCCGTGCCCGCCGGCTGCTGATCACCGCCGACGGCGGGGGCTCCAACGGCTACCGCACCCGCGGCTGGAAGACCCAGCTCGCCGACCTCGCTGCCCAGACCGGCCTTGAGATCACGGTGTGTCACCTGCCGCCCGGCACTTCGAAGTGGAACAAGATCGAGCACCGGCTGTTCTCTCACATCACCATGAACTGGCGCGGCAGGCCCCTGACCAGTCATGAAGTCATGCTCCAAAGCATCGCCGCGACCACCAGCCGCACCGGCCTCACGGTCCATGCCGAACTCGACAGCGGCCAGTACCCCACTGGCATCCGCGTCAGCGACGACGAGATCGACGCCCTGCCCATCACTCGCCATCGCTTCCACGGCGACTGGAACTACACCCTCCACCCCCGGCGTCCGATGGACGCGGCGACCACCGGCGGCACACCGAACGAGACCCTGGCGGACAGACCGACTCGCCTCACGCGGCATTCGCTCCAGGACCCGGAACTGACCGGGATGACCCGCCGGCAGCTCAGCGAGCTCATCGACTCGTTGACTCCGGCGATGGAGGTTCAACGCGAGCAAGTGCTCCGCACACGTCGAGGCCACGAGCGCCTTGTGGCCCCTGGCGCAGGCGCCAAAGCCAAGCTCACTTCGGCCGACCGGATCCTGGTCACCGTGCTCCACCTGCGAAAGCTTGCGACCATGGATCTCCTGGGTCAGCTCTTCAACACCACCGCCATGACCATCAGCCGCGCAGTGAAAGACGTCCGCCCGCTCCTTGAAGCCCATGGGATGCATCCCCCCGCATCAACAGCCCGTTTCCGCACACGGGAAGACGTCGTCAGGTTCCTCGACCCTGACAAAACCAAGATCAAACCGACGTGTTGATTCCCGGCAAGCCCTTACAGCCCGGACGGCTGGCAGCTGTCGGAGGACCCCGCAGTATGAATCGCCTTCCAGCGCATCTTGTTCAACGCCGAGATGCGGCACATCACGCGCGCCATCGACGAGGCCATGCAGCCACACGCCAAGCGTGCTCCCGGCGACGACTTTGTCCGCCTGGTCCTCCCAACCTGCCGCCCGCCTATACTCCACGCACCCCGCATGCCAACCCGTGCACGCTAATGTGGCCCGTCATGCTGCGGGTCCAAGACGGCCCGACCAACAATCCGGGAAGCAATCGAAACCACAGCGTTCCCGTAATGCAAATGGGTCCGTGCACCTCCGTATAACAAGCAGAACAACAATCGAGGCGCGAAGGTCGGGGCGGTGAGCATCCACTGGTAGGCACCGAGTTGTCGGCGTGACTCACCTGAATCTTCTTGAAGGTGTCCGGTAACGGCGGAGTCCTTACAATTCGTTCAGTGCCGTGAAGTGAGCCCTTTAACGAGGGTTTACACGACATGGCGAACAGGTTCGACGCGCAGTAAGCGTGGCTGCAAGCGCCACACAACACGCTTTTCACCTTCAGATTCGAAAGCGGCTTTTCACAGCCATAGGTGGAGCAGGGCTTCGGTGTAGTCAGTTGACGTCCGGTTTGTGACGATGCGTTGGCTGGCGGATGCCGAGGAGACAGGACAGGCACGGCTTCCAAGGTCATGGAGTTCTCTACGCCCCGTGACCTGCTTGGAAGTCCGTGCCTGCCGACGCATCATCCCCGATCCCGCCCGTCCTTGACCAACTCCGGGATCAGCCCGGGGCCGCGTCAGGGGAGGTACCCGGTCTGCTGGAGCGGCTGGCCCAGGTGCCCGACCCGCGCGATCCACGCGGTGCGGCACGCGTTGGCCGTCGTCCTGGTCCTGACGGCGTTCGCGGTGCTGGCCGGGGCCACCTCGTTGCTGGCAGTGAGCGAGTGGATCGCCGACGCACCGACCCAGGTGCTGGACCGGCTCGGCGTGCGCCCCGACCCGCTGCTTCCACGACGGCGGGTCCCGGCTGAGACTACGGTCCGCCGGCTCCTCGCCCGCGTCGACGGCGACGCTTTGGACCGGGCGGTGGGAGGCTGGCTCGCCGACCGTCAACCTGCCCGCCCCGGGCTGCGCGGTCTGGCCGTGGACGGCAAGAGTCTGCGGGGAGCGGCGAGGGCTCGGGGCCGGAAGATCCACCTGCTCGCCGCGGAGGAGCACACCACCGGGCTGGTCCTGGCCCAGCTCGACGTGGGCGAGAAGACCGGGGAGCCACCTGCTTCCAGCCGCTGCTGGACACCGTCGCCGACCTCGCCGGAACCGTGGTCACCAGCGATGCCCTGCACACCCAGCGCGAGCACGCCGACTACTTCCTCGGCCGCCGGGCCCACTACATCGCCATCGTCAAGGGCAATCAGAAGAACCTGCGCAAGCAGCTCAAGTCCCTTCCCTGGAAGGAGATCCCGCTCCAGGGCCGCACCCGCGGCATCGGCCACGGCCGGTCTGAGATCCGCCGGATCAAGGTCGCCACGGTCAACAACCTGCTCTTCCCCGGAGCCCGGCAGGTCGTCCAGATCAAGCGGCGTCGCACCTGCCGCAAGACCGGGAAGACCACCATCGCCACTGTCTACGCGGTCACCAGCCTGACCGCCGAGCAGGCCACGCCCGCCCAGCTCGCTCAGCTGATCCGGGGCCACTGGAAGATCGAGGCCCTGCACCACGTCCGGGACACCACTTTCGCCGAGGATGCCTCCCAGCTGCGCACCGGAAACACGCCCCGCGCCATGGCGAGCTGGCGCAACCTCGCCGTCGGGGCCCTACGGCTGAGCGGCGCCAAGAACATCGCGGCCGGCGCCCGCCGCAACGCACGCGACGCCCGCCGCCCCCTCGCCCTTCTCGGCCTCGGATGATCACTAGGCGGACGTCAGCCGACTACGCCGAAGCCCTGATAGGTAGAGCACGACACGGATCAGGGACCGTTGCGGGATGCTCCCCGGATCAGGACATCCGGACATGCGGTCCGGCATCATGCAAAGCAGGGCAACGACGCACCAGATCTCTGTCCCTCACCGCCCCGGAGGCCCCGATTTCCCTCCGCGGGAGGCGATCTGAGACTGCCAGGGCAGGGATCCCCCCGCCTCTTGATAGCCGCTTGCCCGCAGAGAGGGCTGCGTACCAGGACCAGGCTGACTGAGCACATACTGCTGATCGAAGACAGGTTGCCGGGACTGACCAGCCGGCTGCTGCAACGCAGGCACCTGCGCCGAATACTTCTCTTTGAGCCTGTCCACAATAGTACCGATTGGCATTTTTTGAACGTCTTGTTTGACGTATGTCGCACCGTCACGCTCAATCAGAGGGACGAAGTTATCCCGCAGTACAGGAATTTCCTCATCTCGCAGGGGTATGACGGGATTGGCGAGGTAGGCCAATCTATTTATGGCCGTCTTGGTCGAATCTGCCACCATCCAGTATCGAGTATTGTGTGTTTTTGTAATATATGGACCGTTCGGCAAGTTTCCGGAGTCAAGGACGCCCTGCCGGTATAATTCAGCAATGGAACGCACAGTTTCCGAGTTTTTCTCCGTTTTGACCCTCTCGCTGTCCAGTGGGCTTTTAGGTCCGACGCACAGCCGGTGATCACCTTTGGATGATTTGAGAATTTCGATACCGTGATCCATTAGCGCCCAAGCCGTCGCCGGACCTATCCACCTACGATCACTCCGTGAGAAAGAAATTGCCTTCCTCATATCAATTGACCACTGAGGCTCCCATTCTCCTGCTGGCTTTTTCCTGTTGTCGCTCAGTGACACCGTTGCTGGAATGTGCCCTTCTGCCACTCCACGCTGTTCGTAAAGCCCGTGAACCTGGCTGGCTTCATTAATGTCATCGATGGTTGCCCAGGCGGCAAGTTGGTCGCTGCTCAGAGCGCCTACGTGTATGTGTGTACCCAGCTGGCCCAGGTCACACAGGGGAGCCCCCGCCCGGTAGAGCGTGTCCGCTGTCAGTTCTCCTGGTCCAGGATTGGCTGGGTGAACGTAGCTGTGCAGAATTGCACCGATTGGCACATCCTTTGTCGCCGGGGACGGAGGGCCGTAGGAAATGGTCACCTCCACACTGCGGCCCGGCATCCGCCACAGCTTATTTTCTTCGTCGGATTCCGGCGGCCAGAACTGATTTTCACCGCCTTGACCGACCCAGTCGAGGTAGGCTTTCGCGATGTCGGTGTCGCTGTATGGATTATTATGAGGGTCAAATTGAATTGGCACGGTGTCCTCCATTTATATCGTACTGTGTGGTATTTCTCTGACGTCGAGGGCTTTCCCTACGCCCCCCGTCGGCAGCTGAGCCAGCCTTCCCCCATCGTGCACTACGGGGAAGGCCCCGAAGGGGTTCATCTCTTGGGCTGGACGGTCCGGCAGCTCCCGCCGGAGCGTGGTTAGCCCCACTCCGGCGGCGTCCGGGCCCCTCGCCCGCTACCGGAGTTCATTTGCAGTGCTCTGGCTTTCAGGACTCTGCTGAGAAAGGCGTGATTCGAGCAGGCGGGTGTCGTTGGTCCTCCATGGTTGTTGTTCATCGTGGGAGGGTTGAGAAGGGTGTCGCTGGAGCCTCGGGCGGACGTGGGGGTGCCGGAGCTTACGGCCCGGGTGGTACGGGCCGCGTTTGCCCATGGGACGCTCGCGGTGCGGATCCATGAGGCGCTGGGTCCGCTATTTGAGGATGCGGCGGCGCTGAAGCGTTTGCGGCGTGTGGGCGTCCTGCCGTGTCACCGGGGGCGTTAGCGCTGGTGTCGGTGTTGCAGCATGCGGAGGGGCTGACCGACCGGCAGGCCGCCTGTACGAGGTACGCGCAGGGTGGTGGACTCACGGACGAACGGCTGGCCTTCCGGGAGAAGTTTCGGTTGGAGGCGGCCGAGTGGTTCCAAAGCGGGGACGAGAGCGTGGTCATCGCCCATGGCCTGCGGGGCAGTGTCCGGTTGGTGCAACGCTGGCGTAGCGCCGGGTCCCAGGGCGGGCCGAGAGCTCTGGCCTCGAAAGGGCCGGCGTCCTTGCCCGTGCTGAGCGACGATCTCTTCGCCGTACTTGAGCGTGACCTGCTCAAGGGCCCCGTGGCGCACGGCTGGCCGGACCAGACGTGGACCCTGTCGCGGTTCAAGACGTTGATCGGGCGTCGTTTCCACAAGAGCTACACCGTCCAGGGCGTCGCGGCTTTGTTGAAGCGGCACGGCTGGAGCTGCCAGGTTCCCGCCCGTCGAGGGGAGTGTAAATCTAACGGCGGATCCGACGGTCATGGGGCTGTAAATCGTTCGGTGTAGCTACCGATCATGGAAGATGCATCGATGACCAGTGAGAACGTGGCCGAGCACGAAGCTGTCGAGTCGGCAACGGATGTGTCGGCGAAGGCCGTGGACGATCAGCTGATCGAGGAGTTGGTGACCAGGGCCCAGGCTGAGGGCTTGCAGCTGACGGGTGAGGGCGGGCTGCTGCAGCAACTGACCAAGCGGCTGCTGGAGTCCGCTCTCGAGGGCGAGACGGTACTGGGTCTGTTGTTCGGTGTCGACCGCTCCACCATCACCCATGCGATTGCGGAGATACGTACCCTCCTGGCCGAGCGGGGGTGCGCGGTCCCCGACCAACCTGGTCTGCGATTACGGACTCTGGCCGACGTGTTCGCCTACGCCCAGGCCGAAGGCGTCGAGCTGCGGCTGGACACCACCGAGATCCAGGTCCGCCGACCGACGTGGCGGACGACGCGTATTCGCGTCCGGGAAGAAAATGCAGAACACGATGAAGGCCACCGTGATCGCTGACTGGCGTGGCCGCACGTTATGAACTGATGGCTTGCAGCCTGGACGCATGCACGACGCCACGGCCGCCCGCAACGAGGCATCGCCATCTGCTTCCGGTACTTCCCCGACGTCGAGGCCTGGCTGGACGACGGCTATCTCGGCCTCAGCCGCGGCCACCGAGGGCAGGCAATAACACCGTCCAGAAAGCCGCAGCTGGGAGCACTCCCCGGCAGAATTGAACAGTGGCAACGTGACCGCCACGGGCACTCCTCCGACCGCATCACCGTCGAGCACGCCCTTGCCGATCACAAGCGGTGGAAGCAACTGACGCGTTGGACGCACCGACGCGACAGCCTGCCCGACACCTACCGCGCCATCGCCGGCCTTGTCTCCGACCGCACCGCTCAAGCCTGAGCACCGGTCCCCCAGCGGACCAGTACGCCGCACCCGCTATCACGCACCAACTCGTAAGGAAGAACGAGGTGAACCCCTCCAGGGCCTTGCCCGTAGTTAAGAAATGGAAGGCCGGTTCCACTACATTGCGCCTGCGACCTCTCCACGGGATGCAGAATCCAGCACGATGATGGTGCGCGACGCCTCAGCCAAGTCACCCGGTTGTTGACCGACCTGAAGAAGCTCACTCACTTCGATAAGCATAGAGGACACCATGCCAAGTCAATTCAACCCTCACCAAAATCCATTCTCTGACGCCGAAATTTCGACGGCATACCTCGTATGGACTAATGAAAAACCTCAAAAAACAGACACAGAATGGCGGATTCCGGACCGCGATGTGGAGGTATCCATCAGTGTTGGGGATCTACAGCTTGGCCTGACAATGAAGAAGGTGCCGCTCGGACAAATACTGCACAGCTTCCTTGATCCTGCCAGCCCCGGAGCGGGTAGGCTGACAACGCACGCTCTAGCCTCGGCGGGCGCGCCCGTATATGAATTGGACCAGTTGGGCCCGCACATTCATCCGGGCTTTCTGGATGACGAGCAACTTGATGCTTGGGCAGGGGAAGACGATGCAAAGGAAGCAGCATACGTCCACAGGCTCTACGAAGACCACGGAGCGGTAGACGGATACTTACCACCCTCCATAAAAGCCAGTAGCGCCAATAAGGGGGAGCCTCAATGGGTAGCAACAACCATTAATATGCTGTACCACGCAAGGACTGACCAGAGGCCTATAGAACCGGCAACAGCGTGGGCACTCATCGATCACGGCATAAACATTCACAGGTCACCCAAGGGTCAAACTCGCTTACGCATCGACCCCGACACTCCAACGGATAACCAAAGGGCCAAAAGGCAGAAAGTGCTATATGTTAAAAAATTGTACACAGAGAACATTCTTGATTACGGAAGTGTACCTAGCGGGGATATTAGGGCCGCTCCTAACGTTGCAGATTGGTCAGTGCCAGACGAATTAAAGGGGGCCGTGAATAGACTACGCACTCTCACTAGCTTCAGGAACGGCAGGCAGCATGCCCTGTGGGATGAAGAAATTCCTGTCCTGTGTGACCATGGAGTTCCCCTGCGGAATAGTGAGGACAAGTGGTTTATTGACGTATCCAAAGCGTCGCTAACCTCAATCACTGATATTAAGAAGAGAATAAGAGAGAAGGATCAAGCCGGCGTGTGGGCTGCGTCTAGGGCGCAAATACCTGCGCTGGAGCATCCGGCCCTTCAGCCCATGCAGTCTGTTGTCGATCAGCGATATGTGTACGGAGCGCCTGTCTCTGGTACGCAGCCTCCCCAGGAGACTGACGGCTATCAAGGGCGCGGGGGCACCCAATTATGGCCGTCTCAGCTGATCTCACGCAACGGGAGACCGGGAGGGCAGAGGCGCTGAGCGGAAAGCTGGTGTGTCGCTGCTCCATTTCGCCAACGATGCTACTGAGCTTGAACTCGGGTTTGTCGTTGTCGTAGCCGCTGAGAGAGCTTGCTCCTCGCGGTAGGCCGTTGTCATGAGGCATGCGCAGGGCGGCGGTCTGTCGGACGAGCGCCGGCAGTTCCGCGAGGGGATCCGGATGAACGCGGCCGAGGGGTTCGCCCGGGGCGAGCCGAGTTCGGCACTCGCCAAGGAGTTACGGGTGAGCGTCCGGTCGGTGCAGCGGTGGCGGCGGGCCTGGGGCAAGGGTGGGCCGCGGCCCTGCGCTCGGTAGGTCCGGCCTCGCCGCCCAGGCTGAGCGAGACCCAGTTCGTGCAGCTGGAAGCGGCGTTGGCCAAGGGGCCCGTCGCGCACGGCTGGCCGGATCAGCGGTGGACGCTGTCGCGGATCAAGACCGTGATCGGCCGCCGCTTCCGCAAGAGCTACACGCTGCAAGGGGTGCGCAAGCTGCTGATCCGGCACGGCTTCTCGTGCCAGAGCCCGGTCAGACGTGCTGTCGAACGCGACGAGGACCAGGTCACCGGCTGGTGAAGGAGACCTGGCCACAGGTGGAAGCACCGCGGCGGCGCTCGACGCCTGGATCGTCTTCGAGGACGAGGCTGGCTTCTCGATGACGCCACCCATCGCCCGCACCTGGGCCCGCCGCGGGCACACCCCTATGTTCCGGGTCCGCTCCCGCCGCCGCATCTGGATCGCCGCACCGACCTGCTACAAGCCCGGTGAACTTTCCCGGCTGATCTACCGCATGCACCTCGACCACGGACCCGCCAAGGGACGGCGCAAGGGCTTCACCGAGACTGACTACGACCAGGTGCAGCGCCCGTTCACTCGCGTCGGGGTGGGGCGTCCACAGGCGCCGAACGGTGGGTGGCTGCCGCCGACGTGCCGGCAGCCGGGTGTGGTGCTTCCTGCCTCGGCCCCGTACGCGAGGCGGGAAGCGGCGCAACCCCGGGCCTCAGTCGTCCGCACGTCCCTGGTCGTAGTGGGAGCGGGAGGCGTTGATGGTGTCGAGATGATCGTGTACCCACCCCAGCAGGGTCTGAAGGGGCGCCTCAAGTGTCCGTCCCAGGGGGGAGATGCGGTACTCGACCCCCACCGGCTCCGTGGACAGGATCACTCGCTCGATCACGCCGTTGCGCTCCAGTCGCCGCAGGCATGCGGTCAGTGATTTCGGAGTGATGGCGGGCAGGTGCTGGCGAAGCTCGTTGAAACGCCGGGGGCGGTCGCACAGCGCGGCCAGGACCAGCAGCGACCACTTGTCGAAGAGCTGGTCGAGCAGCTGACGACCGCTGTCGTCGAGTTCCGTTCGGGGCACGCCGGTTCCCTTCGTGATACCTGATCTCGTTGAAGTGTACGGGAACTACTAGATATACATGAGATATCTGTTGCTGCTATCCCGTAAGGGCAGGACTCATGACTGACACGTACTCGACCCTCCATGTCTCCCTCTCCGATGGCGTGGCGTACGCCGTCATCGACAACCCTCCAGTCAACCTGCTCGACGCCGCCCTCATGACGGACCTGGACCGCTTCACGGGGGCCATGGCCGTCAACGACGACATCCGAGTGATCGTTTTTGACAGCGCGGACCCGGAGTTCTTCGTCGCGCACGGTGACATGCGGATCGCCGACGACCTCGAATCGTTCGCGGCGCTCACCCTCGCGCCCGAGCAGGACCCGTCCCTGAATCCGATGATGCGGTTGCACGAGCGCATCCGGACGCTGCCCCAGATCACCATCGCCAAGCTGCGCGGGCTGGCGCGTGGCGGTGGTGCCGAACTGCTGTCTGCGATGGACCTGCGGTTCGCGGCGCGTGAACATGCCTGCCTGGCACAGCCGGAGGACAGGATGGGCATCATTCCGGGGGCGGGCGGCACCGCCTATCTGCCCGGTCTCGTCGGCCGTGCTCGGGCGCTGGAGATCATTCTCGGCGGAGGGCTGATCGACGCCGTGACCGCGGAACGGATGGGCTGGGTGAACCGGGCCGTGCCGGGCGCCGAACTCGATCACGTGGTCGACACCCTTGCTGCCCGCATCGCCGCCCTTCCGCCTGGCGTAGCTCACGCCACCGTCGAAGCGGTGGACGCCGCAGCGGTGTCCACCGCCGACGGACTGCGGAAGGCGAACGAACTCTTCGGCCGGCTCTTCAACACCTCTGTCGCGGGTCGCCTCGGACAGGAGGCGCTGGCCGCCGGCGCGCAGACGCGGGACGGGGAGCGCCGCCTGGAGGCACTCATCGACGGGCTCGGCTGAACCCGGGCCTCAGGGCCGGACTGCCGTTCCCCCGAGCGCGGAGCAGGCCAACCCTGCTCTCTTCGAAGGCCCGGTAGGTTGCGACGGGGGCGGCAGAGCGCCCCTCGGCGAACTGTCCCCCGGCGAGCCGTCCCTCCGGCGAAGAGGGTAAGCCGGCAGTGAGAGCCGCGAGTCGCCGGCCCGCCCGTATGCCCGGGACATCCATGCGGGGGGCCCGCCCTGCCTGGCTCGCGTAATGCCGAACTCCTCAGACACGCCGACGCATCTCGGTGTGCGCCGAGAACGTCTTGCGCCCTGCGCGCTCGGCCGGTGTGTACCCGGGCGGACCCAGGCAAAGAACTTCCGGCTGACCCGCATGCCAGGTGCTGTACCCCGAAGCGCCCCAGCCGCCGGGCACACCGGTGCAGCGCAGGCGCAGCGGCTGGGCTGGGCTGTGGGCCTGCTCGGTGGGCCGAGGTGTCGGAGGCGGGAGGGGCATGCGCAGGGGGAAGTCCCCTGTCGCCGACCTGATCCCCGCTACGAGTCCCGGACCAGGACCACAGCAGAGCGGCCACTCTGTGCGTGGTCGGTGCTTCACCATCCGTGCCACGCGCCGACGCCACAGATGGCCAACGCCTGGAGCCGGCAGTCGTGTCCGCCGGGCGGTGGTCAGTGCGTCGGAGGACGCGATGGCGGGCCAAACGGCGGCGTCGGACGCCGGGTCAGAGAGCCCGGCGTCCACGACGCTTGGTGGTGGCCTGCCGGGCCCGCGTCGCGGACGACGGTTTCTCCGCCGGAGCCAGCCGTACCTCGCACGTCACGGAGAGACCGGGGACCTGCCACGTGTGCAGCCTCTGGCGCAGGGCGTTCTCGGCGGCGGTGGCCTGGCGCAGGAGATAGCGGTGCGTGATCTGCCCTCCCGCCTCCACGAAGTGCGCGAAGAGGCGTTCCCCCGCCTCCATCACCTTCGCCCGCACGAAGGCGACCGGATCGTCGACGTGCCAGGTCAGCTCGGCCGTGGCGGCGAACGTGCCACCGCCGGAACTGGGCAGGGACAGCTCACGGTGGAGTATTGGGAGGTGAGGACGACCTCGTAGTACGTGATGAGGGGCCACGACGTGCGCTTGCCGAGCGGCCGGCCGGGGTTGAGGAGGGTCAGCGAGCCGTCGGGAGGCAGCGTGTGCACGATCGCGGTGTTCCGGGGGTCCGGGGTCCGCAGGGAGCGCAGATCGCGGGTGGTGAAGGGGCCGCGGACGAGGTCTCGTTCCGGGGCGGACGGCAGGCGTGCGGCTCGCCTCCCCAGCAGGCTGTACCAGGCATCGGGCGGGTCGCCGGGTGAGAAGCGGGCTGCGGCGAGACCGGTGCGGCCGCTCGCCAGTTGCCCGTGGAGCACCGGGGAGATCACGACCAGAACGGTCCAGTCGCCAGGATCCGGCAGGCCCCTGACCTCATCGGGCGGCACGGTGTGCCAGAAGGTCGCGCGGATCGTCGGCGGATCCACCAACTCCTGCAGTGTTCGCGGCAGTTCGTACACCACCCGGGAGAGGAGGCTGAGGGCGACAGGGCCCGACAGGGGAAAGACGAGAGAGCAGTCCTCGTGGGCGTCCACCTCGGCGGGAGCTTCGGCCGGCTCGCTCTCCGAGAGCAGCCGTGCCAGAGCGCGGCTGACGGCGTCGCGCGTGGCGTCGGGCGTGCCCGGGGTGTGGCGCACGTCGAAGAAGACATGGTCGCCGTCCCGGGCGACAGCACGCAGTTGCCCGTACAGCCGCGCCATGGCCGGGGTCGGCTCGCCGTACCGCCTGAACGCCTCGTACGAGGCGACGGCCTCCGACGCACCTCCCAGACCTTCGAGAGCGAGCATGTGCAGCTCCCGCAGCTCGGCGCGGCCCGGGTGCGAGCGAAGGAGAGCGCCGAGATCTGTCGCCGCCCGCTCGAAATCGCCCAGTTGCAGGCCGAGTTGGGCGCGATGGCGGTACAGGTCCTGACGCAGGCCAAGCAGCCCGGCCTGGGCGAGCGCCATCGCACTGAGTCCGAACCGCGGCTCCTGACGCGCGAACCTGACCCGCGATCCGGGCATGCACCTGGTCCACCTACGCCGACCACACCGAAAGCGGGCCATCGGCGAGGCGGTGACCGGCGGACGCGGTTGGCGCTCAGCCCCTCGTCGCCGTAGTCGGGCCAGCGGACTACGAGCCAACTCATCGCGATCAGCATCGGCCCCGTCGACGGCGAATACCGCAGCTTCGGGATACCAGCTCTTCACCAGCAGGCCCGCACGACAGCAGGGGGGATCATCGGCGCAGTGACCGGCCTCGTGTCCGAGCAGTAACCCGCCGGCGCGACGGACATCGCCGCGGGCGGAGGTGATGGGGTAGCGGCCGGTGGGGTAACGGCCGGCACCAGGGTTGTCGCGGCGAAGAATCATCGCGCGCTGTATTGACGGTCACCCGAGGTGATCCTAGCCTTCCCGGCTTGAGAGCGCTCTCAAATCGCAAGAGCCCGGGTCATCTATGGCCTGGACCTGGGAAACGAAAGTGCCGCTTTTTCTCCTGCCGAAGGGCGCACCGATGTCAAGAGAGGCAGTTCAGCCGCACAGAGCGCAGCCCTTGGAGCGCGAGCCGGTCCGGCGCACCGGCCGGCCGGGCGGCGGTGGGGATCCGCCACGCCTCGATCATGGTGAAGGCTTTCGCCACCTTGGCGGCCGGGAGCTGTTCCTGGCGCAGTTCGTGTTCCGTCTTCGCGCCGGAATCGATGACGGGATGTGGCCGTCTCGCCAGACGAAGTAGTTGTTCGTATCCAAGACGATCTTGCCCGCGAGGGCCTCAGCCGGCATGCCGGAGAAGACCGTGAGGGGCGCCGCGATGACGACGAAGTCGCCGGCCGCTGCCGCTTCCGCGGCGTGCGCCGCACGCGCAGCCGGGCCCAGCCCGGCGATCAGGGAGGCGAGCGTCTGCGGTCTGCGAGAATTCGCGAGGACGACCTCGTATCCGGTCGAGATGGCCGTGCGGGCGAGCTGGCTGCCGGCTTCGCCGGCTCCGATGATTGCGACGATTGTCATGGGGAGTGGTCCTTCTCGGGCGGGACGGCGGGTAGCCGTCCCGCCGGCGGGGTGTGCAGCTGCTGCAGCCCGATGACGCGCAGCAGGTCGAGCTTGTGTTCGTCCTCGGATCCCGGGGCCGCTGTCATGATCACGATCGTCTGGTCGCCGGGGCCGCCGGTGAGGGTG
>NZ_RSAJ01001219.1 GCF_003933965.1 Streptomyces sp. RP5T | reverse complement strand
CGCAATCTCCCGTCCCCTTAGGCTTCCCGTACCGGACGACTGGAAGGAACACCCCATGGCCGCGGCGCCCAAGCCCGAGATCCTCGCTGCCTTCGAGGCCGCCAAGGGATTCATGCCCCTGGGTGAGGGCCTCGCCCTGTACGAGGCCGCGCTGAACGCCGGGCGGCTCGGGCTGCCGTTGCTGGAGGTCGGCACGTACTGCGGTCGTTCGGCGATCCTGCTCGGGGACGCGGCCCGGGAGGCCGGGGTCGTCGCGCTGACCGTCGACCATCACCGCGGCAGTGAGGAGCAGCAGCCGGGGTGGGAGTACCACGATCCGGAGACCGTGGACCCCGAGCTCGGGGTGATGGACACGCTGCCGACCTTCCGCAGGACCCTGTACCGGGCCGGGCTGGAGGAGCACGTCGTCGCTCTGGTCGGGCGGTCGCCGCAGATCGCGAAGGTCTGGGGGACTGCGCTCGGGCTCGTCTTCATCGACGGCGGCCACACCGACGAGCACGCGAACGCCGACTACGAGGGCTGGGCCCCGCACGTGGCCGAGGGCGGGCTGCTCGTCATCCATGACGTATTCCCGGACCCTGAGGACGAGTTCACCGGTCAGGCGCCCTACCGGATCTACCTCCGGGCCCTCGACTCCGGCGCCTTCACGGAGGTCTCCGCGACCGACTCGCTGCGGGTGCTGCGCCGGACGCGGGCGGGGAA
>NZ_RSAJ01001218.1 GCF_003933965.1 Streptomyces sp. RP5T | reverse complement strand
CCGCGGAGGTCGTGAAGGAGATCGAGGCGGCCGGCGGTGAGGCCGTCGCCGTGGCCGATGACATCTCGACGATGGCGGGCGGGCAGCGGGTCGTCGACACCGCCCTGTCGGCCTACGGGCGGCTCGACGGCGTGGTCTGCGTGGCCGGGATCCTCCGTGAGCGGATGTTGTTCAACATGTCCGAGCAGGAGTGGGATCCGGTCCTCGCGACCCATCTGAAGGGGACGTTCACCGTCTTCCGGGCGGCCTCGGCGGTGATGCGGCAGCAGCGGGCCGGCACGCTGATCGGGTTCACCAGCGGGAACCACCAGGGGTCCTACTCGCAGGCGAACTACAGCGCGGCCAAGGGCGGGATCATCTCGCTGGTGCGCAGTGCGGCGCTCGGGATGCACAAGTACGGGGTGACCGCGAACGCGGTGGCACCGGTCGCCCGTACCCGGATGTCGGCGAACGTGCCCTTCGACCTGGCGGAGATCGGGGAACCGGAGGACGTGGCCGCCATGGTGGTCTACCTGCTGTCCGAGCGGGCCCGGGAGATCACCGGGCAGGTGTACACCGTGGCGGGGGCGAAGATCGCGGTGTGGGAGCAGCCGCGGGAGCTGCGTGCCGCGTACGCCTCCGGCGGGTGGACGCCGGAGTCGATCGCGGAGTTCCTGCCGGGGAGCGTGGGGGTCGACCCGATGCCCTTGCTGCAGGGGCCGGGCGCCTAGG
>NZ_RSAJ01001217.1 GCF_003933965.1 Streptomyces sp. RP5T | reverse complement strand
GGCCCCTGCTGTCCGGTGCCGTATCCCTGCGGCTGCGGGTCGTACGCCTGCTGGGGCAGGTACGCCGTCTCCGCGGCCCCCACGGCGGGTGCCTGGACCTGGGTCTCCCAGGTCTGGCCCTGCCACTGCTGGGTGTACTGCTGGGCGGCCTGCGGGTCCTCGTACCCCTGCTGGGCGTGGGCCGGCCAGCCCTGCTGCGGGTACTGCTGGTCGTAGCCCTCGTACGGCTGGTTCGTCATCGTCACCCTCCTGCGAACGGCGGGAGCACCTCGACCGTGCCGCCGTCGGCCAGCCGTACCGTCTCATGTCCGCGGGTGCCCACGGGGTCACCGTCGACGAGGAACGAGCATCGCCGCAGGACGCGCACGAGTTCGCCGGGGTGTCGCTCGCGCACCGCGTCCAGCGCCTCGGCGAGCGTGGCCGCGTCGAACGGCTCCTCGGCGATCCCGGCCGCGGCCTTCGCGGCGGCCCAGTAGCGCACCGTGACCTTTGGCATCCGCTTCCTCAATCGTTCGGTGGTGTACGGAGCCAGGCTAGCCGCCCGCTGTGACAGCCCAGTCCCCGATACGGTCCAGCAGCTCGTCGCCGACCGCGTGCTCGGCGTGGCCCATGGGCTCGATCCACAGTTCGCCGTGGTCGCCGGCGGCTTCCGCGAGCATCCGCGGGTGGTCGAGGGGGAAGTAGCCGTCGCGGTCGCCGTGGACGACGAGGAGAG
>NZ_RSAJ01001216.1 GCF_003933965.1 Streptomyces sp. RP5T | reverse complement strand
CACTTGGGGCGCGAAGACCGATGTGAAGGATGGGTATGCCGACCACACCTGCCACCACGACGCACACTCCGTCGAACGGCGCCGCGAACGCGATCCTGCTGGAACTGGTCGACGAGCACGGTGTGACGATCGGCACCGCGGAGAAGCTCGCCGCCCACCAGCCGCCGGGACAACTGCACCGCGCCTTCTCCGTGTTCCTCTTCGACGAGCGGGGCCGGCTGCTCCTGCAGCAGCGCGCGCTCGGCAAGTACCACTCCCCCGGCGTGTGGTCCAACACCTGCTGCGGCCACCCCTACCCGGGCGAGGCCCCCTTCGCGGCGGCGGCCCGGCGCACCTTCGAGGAGCTGGGCGTCTCCCCCTCGCTGCTCGCCGAGGCGGGCACGGTCCGCTACAACCACCCGGACCCGGACTCGGGCCTGGTCGAGCAGGAGTACAACCACCTGTTCGTCGGCATGGTCCAGTCCCCGCTCGGCCCGGACCCGGAGGAGGTCGCCACGACCGCGTTCGTGACCCCGGCCGAGCTGGCGGAGCGGCACGAGAAGGACACCTTCTCGGCGTGGTTCATGACGGTGCTGGACGCGGCCCGGCCGGCGGTCAGGGAGCTGACGGGACCGTCCGCCGGCTGGTGAACGCCCTCAGGACACGCGCACGGCCTTGAGCGGCAGGGCGGCCCAGATCACCTTGCCGCCGCTGGAGGTGTGCTCGACGTCGCAGGCC
>NZ_RSAJ01001215.1 GCF_003933965.1 Streptomyces sp. RP5T | reverse complement strand
CGGATCGGCAAGCGCATCAACAACGAGCGCGTCGACGAGGCTCTCTCGCTGAACCCCGACATCGTCTCCACGGCCTGCCCGTTCTGCCTGGTCATGCTCACCGACTCGGTCAACGGCAAGAAGAACGACGGCAAGGCCAAGGAGTCCATCCAGGTCGTCGACGTCGCCCAGCTGCTGCTGCAGTCGGTGAAGACGCCGCTCGACCCGGAGGACACCTCGGAGACGGAGAGCGAGCCGGAGCCGGAGCCGGTGAAGTAGCCGCCGCCGCAGAGCCGTTCGGAGCCCCCAGGTCCCACCGGACCCGGGGGCTCCGGCGCGTCGGCGCTCAGAAGTGGGTGGCGATCCCGAAGGCGCGCCGCAGCAGGGCCATGTCGTGCCGGTCGCGCTCCGTCGGCTCGTACCCCTGGTGGAAGTGGACCTGCTGCTCGGCCGACAGACACGCGACGGCCCTGCCGCCGACGGTCCCGGTCACGAAGGCGGAGGCCGGGTAGACGAAGGGCCGCTCCGGGTCCCCGGACGCCTGAACGGCGGAACCGTCCCCGGCGAAGTCCAGCGGGTGCAGATCGACCTCCCGGCCGCCGGGAGCGGTGACCACGAACCGCACCGGCCGCAGGTCGAGGCTCTCCACGAACCCGGCTCCGGCCAGCGCCGCCACGACGGCCGGCTCCTGCTCCCGCCGGTGCATCAGGTCCAGGTCGCGATGGTCCCGGCTCTGCTCGCCGA
>NZ_RSAJ01001214.1 GCF_003933965.1 Streptomyces sp. RP5T | reverse complement strand
CACAAGAACCGCCCAACCGCCGGAGGCTAGTGCGCGGCGGACTCCCAGTCCGTCCCGTCCCCCACCGACACCCCCAGCGGCACCCGCAGACTCACCGCCTCCGACATCTCCCGCCGGACGAGTTCCTCCGCCGCCGCCCGCTCACCCGGCGCGATCTCCAGCACGACTTCGTCGTGGACCTGGAGCAGCATGCGCGAGGCCAGCCCGGCGTCACGCAGGGCCCCGTCCACCTTGAGCATCGCGATCTTGACGATGTCCGCCGCCGTCCCCTGGATGGGCGCGTTCAGCGCCATCCGCTCGGCCGCCTCACGCCGCTGGCGGTTGTCGCTGTTGAGGTCGGGAAGGTAGCGCCGGCGCCCGAACAGCGTCGCCGTGTACCCGGTGGCCCGCGCCTCGTCGACCGCGCGCCGCAGATAGTCCCGCACCCCGCCGAACCGCTCGAAGTACGCGTCCATCAGCGCCCGCGCCTCCCCCGCGTCGATGTTCAGCTGCTGCGAGAGCCCGAACGCGGACAGCCCGTACGCCAGCCCGTACGACATCGCCTTGATCTTGCGCCGCATCTCCGCGTCGACCGCGCCGGGCTCGACCGCGAAGACCTGGGAGGCGGCCGTGGTGTGCAGGTCCTCTCCCGAGGTGAACGCCTCGATGAGCCCCGCGTCCTCGGACAGGTGGGCCATCACCCGCAGCTCGATCTGGCTGTAGTCCGCGGGCATGACGGACTCGAG
>NZ_RSAJ01001213.1 GCF_003933965.1 Streptomyces sp. RP5T | reverse complement strand
CTCCGTCCCGCTCCCACCCCGCACCCACATCCAGAGGACACCCATGCCCTTCGCCCCGGCAACGGAGCGCTGTCTCCCCCCGGCTGACCTGGACCGCATCGAGCAGGCCGCGGAGTTCGTCCGCCGAAACGACACGGCAAGCGCCCTCGACGCGCTGTTCCCGGCCCTGACCGCTGCGGAACGACAGGAACTCGCCGGCCTGCTCCGGCTCGCGCACACCGCTCTGCTCGTCTTCCCGCACACCCTGGCGGGCCTGCGCGAGGAGTTGTCCGCCCGGGGCCTGCACGCGGGGGAGCCGACCCCGAGCGTGGTCGTCCGCGGCAGGCTCGCCCAGCGGTACGCCCGCCCGGCCGGCAGCCTCCCGGTCGGCATCCTCCGGGCGGCGGTGCCGGACGCCCGGCACGGATGCGGCGAGATCGCATGCGGCAGGATCGGATGCGGCGAGATCGAGATCTTCACCCTGGAGGTGCCCGACGGCTCGGACCTGGCGACCGTGGCGGCGGCCGAACGCGCGGCGGACCACGAGGCACACATCGCGTTCGAGGTCCTCACCCCCGGCCCGGTCACCCTGCACGGACTGACGGCCCTGCTGCTGGACCGGGCCGGAGCCCTCGCCGACAGCGGCGGCCACAACCCGCACGAGAACGCCACCGTGCTCTACTTCCGCACCGGCGAACACCGCATCGAGCTCTACGTCCCCGGCCGCCACCCCGGACTCCTCGCCAC
>NZ_RSAJ01001212.1 GCF_003933965.1 Streptomyces sp. RP5T | reverse complement strand
GGGTTGGTCCGGGCGTTGAGGGGCGAGGTCGGTGTCCGGTCCGGTCGGCGGTCCCGATGTGGCCGTGCCCCGGGGGGGGGGGCCTGGCGTCGATGGCCAGGGTGGTGTCCGGTCCGGTCGGTGGTCCGTGTCCTGCCGGTCTCCGGCTGCCGCCCGATCGCGTCCGTCCGGTGCGGGGTGCGTTCTGGGACTGCGGGCGGCAGGTCCGGCGGCTGGTGGGCGGGGCGTGATCGGTGTTCGTGAGGTGCCGTCGGCGTCGTTCCGCGGTGTCGGGAAGAGCCGGCGCCGGGCCGGTGTTGTCCGCCGTGCGGGCGGTGGGGGCCACCGGAGGTGTCGGGTCGATCACCGGCGCGGCATGACAGGGCCCCTGCCGGGGTGCCTCCCGTGACGGGCGGTCACCCGGCGTCCCGGCCCATGAACTTCGCACTGGTGAGCGGAGCTTGCACATGCCAGCCCAGAGACTCGTACAGGCCCCGGCCCGCCGGAGTCCCGGCGAGGACGCCGGTCCTGGCGCCCGCCGCGGCCGCCGTGGCCTGGAGCGTGCGCATGACGACGCTGCCCAGGCCCCGGCGCCGGTGGGCGGGCGCGGTCTCGATCCGGTCGAAGACGGCGGTCGCACCGGTCGGGGCCAGCTGGCCGCGTGCGGCGAGGGAGCCGTCGGGAGCGGCGACGAGCACGCGCGTGACACCGCCGACGGACCAGACGCGCTTGCGGTAGCCCCCGGGAA
>NZ_RSAJ01001211.1 GCF_003933965.1 Streptomyces sp. RP5T | reverse complement strand
CCGCGCACGGCTCGGCGCTCGGTGACGACGAGGTCGCGGCGACCAAGCGGGTGCTGGGCTTCGACCCGGAGCAGTCCTTCGAGGTCTCCGACGAGGTCATCGGCCACACCCGCGGCGCGCTGGAGCGCGGCCGGCAGGCCCGGGCCGAGTGGGAGAAGTCCTTCCAGGAGTGGCGCAACAACAACCCCGAGCGCGCGGCCGAGTTCGAGCGTGTCGCCGCGGGTGAGCTGCCCAAGGACTGGGAGTCGGCGATCCCCGTCTTCGAGCCCGGCAAGGGTGTCGCCACCCGTGCCGCCTCCGGCAAGGTCCTGCAGGCCCTCGGCGCCGTGATCCCCGAGCTGTGGGGCGGCTCCGCCGACCTCGCGGGCTCGAACAACACGACGATCGACAAGAACAGCTCCTTCCTCCCGGCGGACAACCCGCTCCCGGAGGCGGACCCGTACGGCCGCACGATCCACTTCGGCATCCGCGAGCACTCCATGGCCGCGGAGATGAACGGCATCGCGCTGCACGGCAACACCCGCATCTACGGCGGTACGTTCCTCGTCTTCTCCGACTACATGCGCAACGCCGTCCGACTCTCGGCGTTGATGCACCTGCCGGTGACGTACGTGTGGACGCACGACTCCATCGGTCTCGGCGAGGACGGCCCGACCCACCAGCCGGTCGAGCACCTGGCCTCGCTGCGCGCGATCCCCGGCCTGAACGTGGTCCGCCCGGCGGACGCCAACGAG
>NZ_RSAJ01001210.1 GCF_003933965.1 Streptomyces sp. RP5T | reverse complement strand
GTACGGACCCGGCAGTAATATGTCGGTCCCGCACCTGGAACCCACAAGCGTGCGGTGCCGTAACAGGAGGCACCATGCGACCGCGACCGCCCATCGAGGGACGTGGCATATTCACCGGCACCGGTGTCATCATCGCCGGGCTGACGGCGACCCTCGTGGCCCTGCTCATCCCGCTCTGGTCGTACGCCGACCGCTCCGGTACCGGACTGAGCGTGCTCAGGGCCGGAACCGTGACGACACCGTACGGGCCGCTGTCCGCCCTGGACCGGGACTTCGTCACGAAGGTGCGGCTGGCGGGGCTGTGGGAGCTGCCCGCGGGCCAGCAGGCCCAGCGCAAGGGGACGACGCAGGCCGTGCGGACGGCGGGGCAGCACCTCGTGGAGGGGCACACCTTCCTCGACGCACGCGTGCGTGACGTGGCGGCGAAGCTCGGACTCGCCCTGCCCAACGAGCCCAACGACCAGCAGAAGCAGTGGCTCGCCACCCTCGACCGGGCCCAGGGCGTCGACTTCGACCGGCAGTTCGCCAACATCACGCGCCTCGCGCACGGCAGGGTGTTCTCGGTCGTCGCCGAGGTCCGCGCGAGCACCCAGAACTCCCTGGTCCGCGCCCTGGCCGACGACGCCAACAGCACCGTGCTGGACCACATCAGGATTCTGGAGGCCACGGGATACGTCGACTTCGGCGCCCTGGCCGAGGACCTGGCCGCGGGCAGCACCCCGCCGATCACCAACTC
>NZ_RSAJ01000120.1 GCF_003933965.1 Streptomyces sp. RP5T | reverse complement strand
GTCCCGGGGCGGTGGGCGACGGTGGAACGGTCATCAACGGGGCCGATCCACAAAGGGAGTTCACCACCACCATGAGTACCAGGAAGAACGTCGCCATCGGCTGCGGCGTCACCGCCGTCGTCCTCGTCGCGGGCGTCATCGCCCTGGGCGTCTGGGGGGTGGGCGCCATGACGGAGGAGATGAAGAAGGCGGACATCTCGCCGACCGTCTACGAGGAGGCGAAGGTCGGGGACGCCGAGGCGGACATCCAGGCCAGGCTCCCCGAGGAGGACTCGTGGCTCACCTCGGACCTGGCGGACCAGGGGCCCAAGCCGCCCGAGGGAGCGACGTGCCGGCACTTCACCTCCAAGGACGACCGGGACCTCGACGCCGTCACCGTCTTCCGGTTCTGCTTCCAGGACGGGAAGTTGGTCTCCAAGGAGACGTACAAGGCGAAGTGATGCCGGCCGCCGTGCGGCGGGTCGGCCGCAACAGGGCATGATGGCGGGGCCACTCCGTCCGCTTCTCCCTTACAACGTCATGATCGACACCGCGCAGGAGGCCGTGTGATCCGGGTCCTCGTCGCCGACGACGAGCCGCTCATCAGGGCCGGGATCAGAATGATCCTCAACTCGGCCGACGACATCGACGTGGTCGCCGAGGCCGGGGACGGCCGCGAGGCGGTGGAGAAGGCCCGGGGCGGCGGGGTCGACGTGGCGCTGCTGGACATCCAGATGCCGGTGATGGACGGGCTGACGGCGCTGGTCGAGCTCGGCCGCGCCGCGCCGAAGGTACGGGTCCTGATCCTCACCACCTTCGGTGAGCGGGACAACGTACTGCGGACGCTCGGCCACGGCGGTGCGGGGTTCCTGCTGAAGGACTCCGCGCCCGGCGAGCTGATCCAGGCGGTGCGGGCCGCGGCGGCGGGCAACGCGTATCTCTCGCCCGCGGCCACCCGGCATGTGGCGGACGCGCTCTCCGCCACCGGGGCCACCACGCGCGGGGAGGCCGCGCGGCGCCGGCTCGACGGGCTCACCACCCGGGAGCGCGAGGTGCTGGCGCTGCTCGGGGAGGGGCTCTCCAACGCGGACGCGGGGCGGCGGCTGCATATGAGCGAGGCGACGGTGAAGACGTACGTCAGCCGCATCCTCACCAAGCTCGACTGCGACAACCGCGTCCAGGCCGCCCTCCTCGCCCGCGACGCCGGGCTTCAGCCGGGGGGACTTCGGCCGGGCGGGTACTGACCGGCCCGGCTGCCGGTTGCCTAGAAGACCGACTCCGCCTCGTCCATCCGGTCCTTCGGGACCGTCTTCAGCTCGGTGACCGCCTCGGCGAGCGGCACCATCACGATGTCGGTGCCCTTGAGCGCGGTCATCCGGCCGAACTCGCCCCGGTGCGCGGCCTCCACCGCGTACCAGCCGAAGCGGGTGGCGAGGACCCGGTCGTAGGCGGTGGGTACGCCACCGCGCTGGACGTGGCCGAGGATGACCGGCTTGGCCTCCTTGCCGAGCCGGCGCTCCAGCTCGTAGGCCAGGGCGGTGCCGATGCCCTGGAAGCGCTCGTGGCCGAACTGGTCGATCTCGCCCTTGCCGTAGTCCATGCTGCCCTCGGCGGGGTGGGCGCCCTCGGCGACGCAGACCACGGCGAACTTCTTGCCGCGGGCGAAGCGCTCCTCGACCATCTTGACCAGGTCGGCCGGGTCGAAGGGGCGCTCGGGCAGGCAGATGCCGTGGGCGCCGGCGGCCATGCCGGACTCCAGGGCGATCCAGCCCGCGTGCCGGCCCATGACCTCGACGACCATCACGCGCTGGTGCGACTCGGCGGTGGTCTTCAGGCGGTCCATGGCCTCGGTGGCGACACCGACCGCGGTGTCGAAGCCGAAGGTGCGGTCGGTGGAGGAGATGTCGTTGTCGATCGTCTTCGGGACGCCGACGACCGGGAGGCCCGCGTCGGAGAGCATCCGCGCGGCGGTGAGCGTGCCCTCGCCGCCGATCGGGATCAGCGCGTCGATGCCGAACTCGTGGATCATGTCGGAGGCGTTCTCGCACGCCTCGCGCAGCCGGTCGCGCTCCAGGCGGGAGGAGCCGAGGATGGTGCCGCCGCGGGCCAGGATGCCGCTGACGCTGTCCAGGTCGAGGGCGCGGTAGCGGCCGTCGAGCAAGCCCGAGTAGCCGTCCTCGAAGCCGATGACCTCGTCGCCGTAGTGGTCGACCGCTCGGTGCACGACCGACCGGATCACTGCGTTCAGACCCGGGCAGTCGCCGCCGGCGGTGAGAACTCCGATGCGCATCGTGCTGTGTCTCCTGCTCGCTGTTGATACCGGTGAGCCTGCCCCGATTGTTTCACGTCCCGCAGAGCACCGTCGCATCCCGTGCTGACGGGCGCCTTATCCATCGAGCGCGGTACTGTCAAGAGGGTTTCCGCTCACCTCGGTGGGCGATTTTCATGCCCTGTTTTCCTGCCCGTGCGAGAGAGGGAGATCACGCGTGACCCGCAGCGTGTACGTGACCGGCATCGACCGCGGCGACGGCCGCCAGGTCGTCGAGCTGGGGGTCATGGAACTGCTGACCCGCCAGGTCGACCGGGTGGGCGTGTTCCGGCCGCTGGTGCACCACAGCCCCGACCGGCTCTTCGAGTTGCTGCGCGCCCGCTACCGGCTCTCCCAGGACCCGGCCACCGTGTACGGCCTCGACTACCACGAGGCGTCCGCGCTCCAGGCCGAGCAGGGCACCGACGAGCTGGTCTCCACCCTCGTCGACCGCTTCCACCGGGTGGCCCGCGACTTCGACGTCGTCCTGGTCCTCGGCACCGACTTCGCCGACACCCAGCTCCCGGACGAGCTGGCGCTCAACGCGCGGCTCGCCAACGAGTTCGGCGCCTCCGTGATCCCGGTGGTGGGCGGCCGCACCCAGCCCGCGGAGTCGGTGTTCGCGGAGACCCGCAACGCCCACCGGGCCTACCACAGCCTCGGCTGCGACGTGCTGGCCATGGTCACCAACCGGGTGGCCCGCGAGGACCGTGACGAGATCGCCGAGCGGCTGCGGGGCCGGATGCCGGTGCCCTGCTACGTGGTGCCGGACGACCCCGCGCTCGCCGCGCCCACCGTCGCCCAGATCGGCCAGGCCCTCGGCGCGAAGGTGATCCTCGGCGACGACTCCGGGCTCGCCCGGGACGCGCTGGACTTCGTGTTCGGCGGTGCGATGCTGCCGAACTTCCTGAACGCCCTGACGCCGGGCTGCCTGGTGGTCACCCCGGGTGACCGCGCGGACCTGGTGGTCGGTTCGCTCGCCGCGCACAGCGCCGGGACCCCGCCGATAGCCGGTGTGCTGCTCACCCTGAACGAGGTGCCGAGCGACGCCGTCCTCACCCTCGCCGCCCGCCTCGCCCCCGGCACCCCGGTGCTCTCGGTGACCGGCAACAGCTTCCCGACCGCCGCCGAACTCTTCGCGCTGGAGGGCAAGTTGAACGCGGCCACCCCGCGCAAGGCCGAGATCGCGCTCGGCCTCTTCGAGCGGTACGCCGACACCGCCGAGCTCGCCGGCCGGGTCTCCGCGCCCAGCAGCGACCGCGTCACGCCGATGATGTTCGAGCACCAGCTCCTGGAGACGGCCCGCTCCGACAAGCGCAGGGTCGTCCTGCCGGAGGGCACCGAGCCGCGGGTGCTGCACGCCGCCGAGGTGCTGCTGCGCCGGGGCGTCTGCGACCTCACGCTGCTCGGCCCGGTCGACCAGATCCGCAAGAAGGCCGCCGACCTCGGCATCGACCTCGGCGACTGCCGGCTGATCGACCCGGCGACCTCCGAACTGCGCGACGCCTTCGCCGAGAAGTACGCGGCCCTGCGGGCCCACCGGGGCGTCACGGTCGAGCTGGCCTACGACGTGGTCTCCGACGTGAACTACTTCGGCACGCTGATGGTCCAGGAGGGCCTCGCCGACGGCATGGTCTCCGGGTCGGTGCACTCCACCGCGGCGACGATCCGCCCGGCCTTCGAGATCATCAAGACGAAGCCGGACGCCGACATCGTCTCGTCGGTCTTCTTCATGTGCCTCGCCGACAAGGTGCTGGTCTACGGCGACTGTGCCGTGAACCCCGACCCGGACGCGGTGCAGCTCGCCGACATCGCCATCCAGTCGGCCTCGACCGCCGAGCAGTTCGGCGTGGAGCCGCGGATCGCGATGCTGTCGTACTCCACCGGTACGTCGGGCTCGGGCGCCGACGTGGACAAGGTGCGCGAGGCCACCGAGCTGGTGCGCAGGCGGCGGCCCGACCTCAAGATCGAGGGGCCGATCCAGTACGACGCCGCGGTCGAGCCGACCGTCGCGCAGACCAAGCTGCCGGACTCCGAAGTCGCGGGCCAGGCCAGCGTGTTGATCTTCCCGGACCTGAACACCGGCAACAACACCTACAAGGCCGTGCAGCGTTCGGCCGGCGCGATCGCCGTCGGCCCGGTGCTCCAGGGCCTGCGCAAGCCCGTCAACGACCTGTCCCGGGGCGCCCTCGTCTCGGACATCGTCAACACCGTCGCCATCACGGCGATCCAGGCCCAGACCCCGACCGCCGCGACCGCTTCGACAGAGAAGGCTTCCGCCCAGTGAGCGCCACCCGCGTCCTCGTCCTCAACTCCGGCTCCTCGTCGGTGAAGTACCAGCTGCTCGACATGCGGGACGGCAGCCGGCCCGCGCAGGGACTCGTCGAGCGCATCGGCGAGCAGTCCTCGCGGCTCAAGCACACCCCCCTGGGCGGCGAGGCCCGTGAGCGCACCGGTCCGATCGCCGACCACGACGCCGCGCTGAAGGCGGTGGCGGACGAGCTGGCGAAGGACGGGCTCGGGCTCGACTCCCCCGAACTGGCCGCCATCGGCCACCGGGTCGTGCACGGCGGGAAGACCTTCACCGAGCCGACGGTGATCGACGAGACCGTGCTCGCCGAGATCGAGCGGCTGATCCCGGTCGCCCCGCTGCACAACCCGGCCAACCTCACCGGGATCCGCACCGCCATGGCACTGCGCCCGGACCTGCCGCAGGTCGCCGTGTTCGACACCGCGTTCCACACCACGATGCCGGAGTCGGCGGCGCGTTACGCGATCGACGTGGAGACCGCCGACGCGCACCGGGTGCGGCGCTACGGCTTCCACGGCACCTCGCACGCCTACGTCTCCCGGGCGACGGCCCAGTTGCTGGGCAAGGCGCCGGAGGAGGTGAACGTGATCGTGCTGCACCTCGGCAACGGCGCGTCCGCGTCCGCCGTGCGGGGCGGCCGGTGCGTGGACACCTCCATGGGGCTGACGCCTTTGGAGGGGCTTGTGATGGGTACGCGATCGGGAGACCTGGACCCGGCCGTCATCTTCCATTTGATGCGTGTTGGCAAAATGTCCACGGACGAGATCGACACTCTTCTCAACAAGAAGAGCGGGTTGATCGGCTTGTGCGGAGACAACGACATGCGGGAGATCCGCCGCCGGATCGACGAGGGTGACGAACAGGCGAAGCTCGCTTTCGACATCTACATTCACCGCTTGAAGAAGTACATCGGCGCCTATTACGCGGTGCTCGGCCGGGTGGACGCCATCGCGTTCACGGCCGGGGTCGGGGAGAACGCGGCACCGGTGCGGGAGGCCGCCGTGGCGGGCCTGGAGGAGCTGGGACTGCTCCTCGACCCGGAACTGAACGCCGTACGCGCGGACGAGGCTCGGCTGATCTCGCGGGCGAACTCGCGAGTAACCATCGCGGTGGTGCCGACCGACGAAGAATTGGAAATCGCGACCCAGACTTACGCACTGGCCGGAGACAACTGAGCGCGCCTCCTCTCATTTGCTTCTTCCGCCAGACGGAATATTCCGTAGCGAAACAAACCGATAGGATCGCCCCATGCGCCGTTCGAAAATCGTCTGTACTCTCGGCCCCGCGGTCGACTCCCACGAGCAGCTGGTCTCGCTGATCGAGGCCGGCATGAACGTGGCCCGCTTCAACTTCAGCCACGGCTCGCACGCCGAGCACCAGGGGCGGTACGACCGCGTCCGTGCCGCCGCCAAGGAGACCGGCCGGGCCATCGGTGTCCTCGCCGACCTGCAGGGCCCGAAGATCCGCCTGGAGACCTTCGCCGAGGGTCCGGTGGAGCTGGAGCGCGGTGACGAGTTCGTCATCACCGCGGAGGACGTCCCCGGTGACAAGACCATCTGCGGGACGACCTACAAGGGCCTGCCCGGTGACGTCTCCCGGGGCGACCAGATCCTCATCAACGACGGCAACGTCGAGCTGAAGGTCCTGGACGTCGACGGCCCGCGGGTCAAAACGATCGTCATCGAGGGCGGTGTCGTCTCCGACCACAAGGGCATCAACCTGCCCGGCGCGGCCGTGAACGTCCCCGCGCTGTCCGAGAAGGACGTCGAGGACCTCCGCTTCGCGCTGCGCATGGGCTGCGACATGGTCGCGCTGTCCTTCGTGCGGGACGCCAAGGACGTCGACGACGTCCACAAGGTGATGGACGAGGAGGGCCGCCGGGTCCCCGTCATCGCCAAGGTGGAGAAGCCGCAGGCGGTGGACAACATGGAGGGCGTCGTGATGGCGTTCGACGCCGTCATGGTGGCCCGTGGTGACCTGGCCGTCGAGTACCCGCTCGAGAAGGTCCCGATGGTGCAGAAGCGCCTCATCGAGCTGTGCCGCCGCAACGCCAAGCCGGTGATCGTGGCGACCCAGATGATGGAGTCGATGATCACCAACTCCCGCCCGACCCGCGCCGAGGCCTCCGACGTGGCCAACGCGATCCTGGACGGCGCGGACGCGGTCATGCTCTCGGCGGAGTCGAGCGTGGGCGCGTACCCGATCGAGACCGTGAAGACGATGTCGAAGATCGTCACCGCGGCCGAGGAGGAGCTGCTGAGCAAGGGCCTTCAGCCCCTCGTGCCCGGCAAGAAGCCGCGCACGCAGGGCGGTTCGGTGGCCCGCGCGGCCTGCGAGATCGCCGACTTCCTCGGCGGCCGCGGCCTGGTGGCCTTCACGCAGTCCGGCGACACCGCCCGCCGCCTCTCGCGCTACCGCGCCCAGCAGCCGATCATCGCCTTCACCACCGACGAGAACACCCGCAACCAGCTGGCGCTCAGCTGGGGCGTGGAGTCGCACGTGGTGCCGTTCGTGAACACCACGGACGAGATGGTCGACATGGTCGACCAGGAGATCGCCAAGATCAACCGCTTCAACCCGGGCGAGACCATCATCATCACCGCCGGCTCGCCCCCCGGCGTCCCGGGCACCACGAACATGCTCCGCGTCCACCACATCGGCGGCGCGCAGTAGGTCCTTTCTGTACGACACCGAGGGCGCTCCCTGTGACGGGGGGCGCCCTCGGTGCGTGGTTCAGCCGATCGAGCCGGACTCCACCGGGAAGTCCGGGGGCCAGGGCTTGGAGGCGTCGTACAGGGCCTCCCGGTCGCCCATCAGCGCGTACTCGGCCTCGCGCCAGCTCGGTGTGCCGCTGACGACGAAGCTGTCACCGTCGGGCTCCAGCATCCAGGTGTACGCGGCGTCCTCCGCCGCGAGCCGGTGCCGTTCGGCCAGGGTGGCGAACTCCTCGGCGGTGGCCCGGCGAATGTGCACGCCCTCCCTGTAGTAGGGCCGCAGCAGCATGAGCTCCACGTGCCCGAAGTAGACCTCCACACGCGTCGTGGTCTCGTCGACTGCGAGCGCCTCGCTGGCCAGGTAGAGCTGCCTGTGCGACGGATTGAAGCCGACGACGCGGAACAGCCGGCCGGGGCGGATGAAATCTGGCATGTCCACCATCCTCTCTGCTATTCGGGCACCGGCGTGACACCGTCGGGGAGCTTGAACCGCTCGGGATAAGCCCGCTTCCCCTTCCAGTACCAGTCGATCGAGGACCAGCTGCGGACCTCCCGTCGGACCTGAGTGCGCAGCATGACCATCTCCCAGGCGGTTCCGAAACCGTTGCTGCGCACGGTCGCCCAGTCGCCCGCCTTGATCGTCTCGCCGCGTTGCAGCAGCATGCGCAGCGCGTCGTCCGCCGTGGCCGCTCCTTCGACGCCGTCCAGGGAGACCGACACCTTCACCCTCGGGTTGGACACCGTCTTCTCGACGCCGACCGTCCACACCGGCCGTACGCCCATCCCCATCTCCTCCGGCAGCTCATCGGCGAACGCCCTGCCGTTGAACGTGCGTCCCCCCAGGCTCCTCGCCAGGTCGTCCCCCATGGGATTGATGCCGAGGATGATGTGGTCGCCGTCCTTGACGAGGTTCTTGACGAGCTCGTCGAGGCAGGTGTTGTGGACGAGCACCGGCCTCGAGCCCGCGTACACGTAGTAAGTGTGGTTGTCGGCGACCTCGAAGTTGAAGACCCCGACGGACCCCTCGACCAGCGAGGTGCCGGTGACCGCGTCCGAGCCCCCGTCCAGGGTCCGCAGACGGTCACCCGGACGCAGGTCCCGGGCTTCCGTCCAGCCCCGTTCCTGGACCCAGTACGGATGCGAGTCGGTCGACTCGACTGTGCCGTTCTTCGTCTCGACCCGGACCAGGTGATCGACGGTGCGGTGGAACAGCTCCAGGACGGGCTTGAGGGATCTCTTGCCGGTCCGCTGGTCCATGGACCAGACCCGGTCGCCGACGCGGATGTCCTCGATGTTCCTCGGGCCGTCGGCGGTGTCCACCTTCGTGCCTGCCGGGAAGCACATGGAGAGCAGTGCCTTCGCCCCGAGCTGCTCCAGGCGCGCCGCGGCCGATGCGGCCAGCCCCGAACCGCGCAGGCTCCAGATCGCCGCGCCCAGGCCCGCTCCGCCCCGCATCGCGGTCCGTACCGCGAAGGCCGCCTCCGCCGCCTTCACCAGCAGGCCAGGGATGATGATGCTGCCGAACAGCCAGGCGCAGCTGCTGATCCTGCCCTTGTAGCAGCCCACGATGTCCGCGACGGCGCCGGTGGCGATCGCCTTGAGGACGGACGCGGTCAGCTTGAGCCCGTCGACGTGGACGTTCTCCTCCTTGAACTTGACGTCCAGGGGAGAGCTCGTGAGGTAGTCGCGCTGGATCGACGAGCCGCAGTGGGCGCGGTCCACACCGGGCAGCGGGCAGGACTCGACGTAGAAGTCCATCTCGCCGTAGATGTGGAACTCGAGGTCGATCTCGCAGCCGATGTCGCTGCCGGAGTGGCTGCCCACGCAGTCGCTCAGCGGGTTGATGTCGACCTTGGAGTCGCCGCTGGGCTTCATCACAACGCCCTCGACGCCGGTGCCGCCGCCGTCGGCGGTGCGCTCCTGCTCCTTGCGGTCCTCGAAGTCGACCTGCTGGGTACGGATGGCGGCCTCGGCGGCCTCCACGGCGAGGTTGCGGGCGTTGGCGGCCGCGGCCTCGGCGACGGTCGCGTCCTGCTCCGCCTTGTCGGCGACGGACCGCGCGGTGGAGGCGTCGGCCTCGGCCGCGTCGGCCGCGCTGCGGGCGCTCGCCGCGTCCCGCTCGGCCTCGTCGGCGGAGGCGTCCGCGTCGGTGGCGTAGCCGTCGGCCGCGGTGGCCGCGGTCTGCGCGGCGGCGGCGTCGGCCACCGCCTGCTTGTTGTACTCGACGGTGTTGGCCTCGGACCGCTGGGCCGCCTTGGCGGAGGCCGCCGCCGCGTCCGACGAGGCCTGCGCCTCCGCCGCGGAGGTGCTCGCCTGCGCGGCCCACTCGGCCGCGTTCGCCGCCGCCTCGGCCGCGGCCTTCGCGTCGGCGTTCGCCTGGGCCGCGAGCGCCTTGGCCTCGGCGGCCGCCTTCTTGGCCTGGGCCGCCTTGGCGTTGGCGACGGCGACCTGCTGCTGGGCGGCGGTCTTCGCGGCCTGACCGGTCAGCACCGCGAGACCCGCGGAGGAGTCGGTCTCCGCGTACGGGGAGCCCAGCTCGATCGCGTCGTTGGCGGGTTTGACGACCTTCGCCGCCGAGTCCCGGGCCGCCGCGGCGGCCTGCGCGGTGGCGTAGGCGTGCCCGGCGGTGCGGATCGCGTCGGCGCCCGCGAGGGTGGCTTCGGAGCGGGCGACCAACGCGTCGCCCCGGGCCTTGTCGGCGGCCTTGCGCGCGGTCTCCGCCTCGGCCTTGGCGGCGATGGCGTTCCACTTGGCGGCCCGGGACGCGGCGATCGCGTCGGCGGCGGCCGCGTGGGCCTTCTTCACCGCGGACTCGGTGATCGCGACATCGCGCTTGGCGCCGTCGGCGGCCGACTGGGCGCGCTTGGCCGCCCCCTGGGCCCTGGTGGCCGCCTCACGGGCGTTGGTGGCCGCCGCGGTGGCCTCGTCGGCCGCCTGGCGGGCCTCGGTGGCCGCGGTGGTGGCGTCGTCGGCGGCGGAGCGGGCCTTGGTGGCGGCCTGCCGTGCCTCGATGGCGTCGGCGGTGCCGTCCACGGCGGCCAGCAGTGCCTCGGCGGCCTCCGCCTTGGCGACGAGGGCGTCACGGCGGTCCTCGGCGGCGAGCGCGCCGTTGCGGGCCCGCTGCGCCCGGTTCTCGGCGGCGAGCGCGGCATCCTTCTTGTCGGCGGCCGTGCCGCCCGCGGCCTGCGCCTCGGACAGCTTGTCGGCGGCGATCTGCCGCTGGGACTGCGCGCGGGCCTCGGCGTCGTGGGCCTTGTTCCGCTCGGACGCGGCGAGGTCCGCCTGCGACTTGGCGTAGTCCCGCTCGGCCTCGGCCTTCTGCCGCTTGGCCTTCGCGTCGGCCGCCGCGTTCTTGGCGGTCTCCTCGGCCGCCTTCGCCTTGTTCTCGGCCGCCTTGGCCTCGGCGGCGTGCTTGGCCGCCTCCTCCGCCTGGGCGGCCGCTCCCTCGGCGGCGGCCTTGGCCTGGGCCTCGGCCTCCTGCGCGGCGATGCGCCGGAACTCCGCCTTGGCCGCGTGCGCCTGGGTGTTGGCGAGGGAGTCGAGCGTCTTGCTGTCGGCG
This sequence comes from Streptomyces sp. RP5T, assembly GCF_003933965.1. Lineage (GTDB taxonomy): Bacteria > Actinomycetota > Actinomycetes > Streptomycetales > Streptomycetaceae > Streptomyces. The sequence goes on along the minus strand of NZ_RSAJ01000120.1, from coordinate 7,916 downwards.
GCGGAGGCGCGGGTCGCGTTGAACGCCGTCTCCACGGCCTTCGCCGCGGCCTGGGTGGCCGCCGCGGACGCCTTGGCGACCTGCGCGGCCTGCTGGCCGTACAGCAGACCCCGGCCGCGCGGCAGACCGGCCGCGTCGGCGATGCCGTACGCCTGTGTCTGCGCCTGGGTCACCGCGTCGGCCTGGGTCCTGGCGGACAGCGCGGCGCGGGAGGCGACGTAGAGGCGTCCGCCGGCCCGCCCCTGGGCGTCCGTGATCCACTTCTTGACCTTGGTGAACTCGGCCGTGGTCGGATAGTCGTTCGGGTGGTCGGCGGCCTTCTGGCCGGTCCAGTAGGCCTGCCAGTCGGTGAGCCGGCTCGCGATCAGGGACTGGGCGAGGGCCTCGCCGAGCGCCTGCGAGGCCGTCGACAGGTCGGCGTTGGCCTGCTTCTCGGCCCGGATGATGGTGTCCCGCTGGGTCTTCTGCCCGTCGATCTCCGCCTGCCACTCGGAGTGGGCCGTGGCGATCTCGTCGCCGAGCACCTGGTGCGGGTCCTGGGGGTCGGTGTACGCGCAGGACGCGAAGCGGGCCTTGAGGTTCTCCACGTCGATCCGGAACTCCATCGAGTCCGGGTCGGGAGCGCTGGTCGGGAAACCTCCGTACTGGAGGAAGAGCCGGGCGTCGTCGGCGTACATGTCGTGCATGAACTGCAGCGACTGCCAGGCCTGTTCGTCCTTGGAGTCGGCGTTCGGGTCGTTGCCGTAACGGGAGTTGTAGACGGCCGTGGCCGCGTCGACGGACGCCTTGCTCGCCGTGGGGTGCGGGTCGGCGTAGAAGTCGCCCTCGTCCTTCCAGAACTGGGCGGCGACCCAGCTGACCAGACTGATCTTCTGGAAGGGGTCGTCCTTCGTCTCCACCCACTGGAAGCCGGTGTACGTGTACGGCGGCGGCGGGGTCTGGACGGCCAGGGACTGCTGCCACACGGCGCGGCGCCCGGACAGTTCGTCCATCTTGGCGTCGGCGGCGGCCTTGTCCTTGTCGTAGGCCGTGCTGAGAGCGGTGTCCTTCCAGTACGCGGGGTCGGCTGCCGTGTGCAGCTGGTCCTCGGTGCCGATGAGGCCGGCCCGCGCGGTCTCCTTCATCGCGGGGCCGCCCTTGCGCAGGACTCCGCTCAGGAGGCACTGCTCCTGGCGGACGCGTTCGGCGGCCTTCGCGTCGAAGGCGGTGGGGACCGGGTCGGCGGTGCTCGCGATCCGCTCGGACTGTCCGGTGACGTCGGGGAGTTGACCACCCGTCACCGCGATCGCGCCGGCGACGGCCATCGCGGTCAGGGGCAGGAAACGGGATCTCGCGAGGAGCCCCCGTCTGCGTGCGTTCGTACGCATGGGAAACCTGTCTGTGAGTTCGACGGGAGGGGGCTCAGAACAGCAGGTTGTACTGGGTCCAGCCGCTGGTGCCGATCTGCGTGCGGGCGCCGAAGGGGGCGCTCGCGGTGCCGGTGCCCTTGTAGAGCCACAGGGCGCCCGCCGCGTCGACGGCCATCAGGTCCGCCTTGCCGTCGCCGGTGTTGTCGCCGGTCGACACGACCGCGGTGTAGTCCTTCCAGCCGCTCGTGGCCGCGGTGACGCTGGTGCCGAGCACCGCGTCGGCCGTGGCCTTGCCGGTGCCGGGGTAGATGAGCAGGCTGCCCGCGCTGTTGCGGGTGACGAGGTCGGCGATGCCGTCCCCGGTGTAGTCACCGCGCCCGGCGATGACGCTCATGCCGTTCCAGCCGGTGGAGTCCTTCATCCGGACCCGGGCGGAGAGGGTGCCGTCGGCCTTGCCCTGGTAGAGCCACAGCTGGCCGTCGGTGCCGCGGGCGACCAGGTCGGGCTGGGCGCTGCCGGCCATGTTGCCGACGGAGACGATGAGGTTGTACTGGTCCCAGCCGGTGCCCAGCACCTTGGTGTCGTTGCCGCGTTCGGCGGTGTAGTAGAGGGTGCCGCCGATGCGGAAGTACAGGTCGTTGCCCCGGCCGTTGTCGGAGATGTCGGCCTGCACGAGCGCGGTGGCCACGGAGTAGCCGGTGCCGAGGTCGGCGCGGGCCTTCCAGCCGCCGGTGCCCTTGGCCTCGTAGTCCCAGAGGTGGCCGTCCTTGCCGCGGGCGAGGAGCGGGAGCAGGTCGGCGCCGTCGGCGGCGGCCTGCTGGAGGAGGGGGGCGCCGTAGGTGGGGGCGCCGTCGCTGGCGGCCGCTTCCGCGGCATGCGCTCCGGGTGGCTCGGAGTGCGCTGTCGTGAGCGCGACCACGGTGGTCACGGCGCCCGCGAGAGCGAGGGCGGCCGCCCGGCGCAGGGGGCGGCTGAGGGAGATGCGTATCAAGGCGAGAGGTTCCCGTCGGTGGGGTCGGCGGGGACCCGCACGCGCACACCAAGACGCCGTGAACACAGGTCAGGTGTTCCCCGGTGCCGCCCCCGCGCCGCGTATGGTCATGTCCACGGCAAGAGACACCGTATGGGAACTATGTGGATTCTGTGAAGGGATTTTCGGGAGGGACAGTTTTTTGCGCCGGAGGGGCGGCCTCCCGCGGCTGTGCCCCGCCGGGGCGGGCCCGGCGGGGCACAGTCTTCCTGCGGCTCCCGGAAGGGTTCGTGAGGGGCGTCGGTCAGCCCTCGCTGTACTGGTGCATCCCGGGCACGGTCAGGGTCCCGCCGTACTGGGCGGCCTGCTGGACCGTCACCTTGGTGAAGTAGATGATCGGGATGTTCAGCGGCGGCGGGTTGTCCGGGCTGAACGTGATCGGGATCAGCCCCAGCAGGTTGCCGGAGATGCTCTCGGTGTACATCGTCGTCTTGCCGCCGGTGATCTTCGACGTCGTACCCTTGCCCGCCTGCACGTGGTACGTCTTGCCCCGCTCGGTGACGATCTGGTGGAGGTCGCCGATGTCGGTGCCGTCGGATATGACGTACTTCAGGACCTTCTTGGTCTTGCCGCTCGCGGTCTTGACCTTGACGACGCCCTGGTAGTCCGCGCCCTTGAGGAGCAGCGAACTGGCCTTCAGGGTCCAGGCGTTGTCCGCCACCGTGATACCGGGCTCGGTGTCGCCCACCTCGTCCGTGGCGGCCGGGCAGTTCTCCGGGTCGGTGGAGGAGCTCGCCGAGGGGCTCGGGGAGGCCGTGGCGTCGGCCGCAGCCTCTTCCGCCGCCTTCGTGGTGTCCTCGACGGCCTTGGAGGTGTCCTCGGCCGCCTTGGACGCCGTGTCGGTCGTGTCCTTCACGGTGTCCTTCACCGTGTCGGTGACCTTGTCGGTCGTCTCCTTGACGGGGTCGGCCGCGCTGTCGTCCGCGCTCTTGGACGCCGAGGCCGAGGGGGTGGGCGTCGGGGTGGCAGTGGCCGAATCCCCGGAGCCGGAGCTGGAGCCGCCCGTGAAGATCCCGGTGATCGCGTCGCCGATGTCCGTCAGGAGGTTGCCGTCGTCGCTCGCGGAGGGCGAGGGGGACGCCGTGGCGGTGTCGGAGCCGGAGGAGCCGGAGGAGTCCGAGGAGGAGCTGCTCTCCTGCTTGCTCGCGGAGGCGGACGGGGACGGCGTGGGCGTGGCCTTGTCATCGGAACCTGAATCCGACGAAGAGGAATCGCCCGAGCCGGAGTCGGCGCCCGAGCCGGAGGTGGCGGACGGGGACGGTGTCGGCGTGGCGTCGTCGGAGCCGGGCGAAGAGCTCGCCGAGGCGGACGGGGACGCGCTGCCGTCCAGTGCCGCGACGCAGTCCTTGTACTCGTCCGCGGTCAGGCTCTTGGCGGTCGGTGCGTCGTCGGCGAGGGCGAGCGTCGGCGTGAACCCGATGCCCATGAGGACCGCCGTCGGCATCGCCGCCATGGCTATCGCCTTGCCGGCCGGCATGTGAAACCTGTTGAACAGCGGCTTCTTGGGGGCCGCGTGGCGGGGGCCGGTTCTGACCTCCGCCGCGGCCGCGACGCCCTCGCCATGACGGTTCTCAGCCGACACGGTACCCCCCGTTCGCGTCGTCGCCCCCGGCCCAGGCGCTCTCGTGCGTCCGGTCCGACGATCCGTCACGGCCGGGCTGCGGCGCCTCGTACGCGGCTCCGGGCTCGCCCTCCACCGGCCTGAGGACCGCGGTGTCGGGGTCGGCGCCCTGAGGCGCACCGCCCTGCGTCCCGTCCTGGTCCAGCGGCTGCGGCCGGGGCGGCGCGCCGGGAGCCCAGGACACGGCGAGTGCTCCGCCGATCAGCGCGAAGAGGAAGCCCAGGATGAAGCCGCCGATGTTGGAGACCACCAGGGACACCAGGGAGAGGACGATCGCGGCGACACCGGCGAAGACGCGGGTGGCCTGCTGGAACCACATCGTGAGGCCCAGAGTGACCAGCAGTACGCCGATGATGAGGGAGCCGGCCCCCGCGGTCGTCGCCATGGCGATCGACATGGTGCCCAGCTTGAACGTGGCGTACGGGAAGTAGGCGATCGGCACCCCACCGAGCAGGGTGAACAGGCCCGCCCAGAACGGCCGGTTGCCCCGCCAGGCGCGGAATCGCAGACGCAGCCGGGTGAAGGTCCCGGCAGTCTGGACCGGAGTCTCGGCACTCATGGAAAAAGCTCCCTGGGTCCGGTGGAAGTTCGTACCGGCTCGGCCGTGGGCGTGGAGAAGCCGGAAAGTCTGAGTCTGTAGGGGGGTGTCCTTGGCACGGTCGGCCGGGTGGGGCGGAGAAGCGAACGCTCCACCGCCCCCCTGAGGGCGGCTCAGCCGCCCTCAGGACATCCCGGCTCCGGAGCCGTCAGTAGCACTCCATGTTGGCGTCCGCGCCGAGCTTCATGGACAGACCACTCAGCTTGAACGTGCCGGCCGTGGTGGCCCAGGCCGTCTGCTTGACGTCGTAGAGGTCGGCCTTCTCGGCCTGCTGGGCGAAGCCGCCCGGCAGCACGTTCTCGCCGGCCTTCACGTCGGGACCGCGGGTCTTGTCCTTGACCGCGACGCCGATGTCGATGTTCGTGAACTCCGCGTTGGCCTGGAGGTCAGCAACATCGATGTAGAGGTTGTGGGCCGAGACCGGCGTCTTGCCACCACCCGCGTCAAGACGCAGGTAGAACGTCTTGTTGATGATGGGGATGGTGGTCTTGACCGACTGGCACATCTTGGTGATGGTCGCGTCGTCGAACGACGAGATCGCCACCGGCACCTGGGTCTTTTCCTTGCCGTCGACCTGCTTGTAGACGGTGTCTATACCGCCGTACTGAGCGAAGCCCGTGCCGTGCAGCTCGTCCGCCGACACCTTGAACTGCTGGCCGGAGACGCTGAACGACGCGGCGAGCGCACCCTGCGCAAGCCCGACGCCCACCGCCGCGGCCGCGGCGACGCTGGGCACCATGACCACAGCGAACCGCTTCCATCTGGTCCCGCCACGCACCTGGGACTCCATATTTCCTCCTTCTCGGACGTACATCTCCTGACCCTGACTGCCCTCTCGAAAGGACGGCTCAGCCGGGCAGGGATGGGAGAAGTGCTACGTCCTCGGGAAGGAGAGCGCCCGCACTCGGAGGCGCGAACCGCGCACCGATCACCGGCGATCACCCCCGAGCGACAACCACTGGTCGCGCCTGACACGCATCACGCACAACCTTGCTGGACAGGCTTCGCCGGTTGGGCGAAGACCCCCCTGTCCAAGAACCGGCGCACCTGCCGCCGGCTCTGCTCGGTGGGGACCCACGGATTCCCGCGGCCCGACCGGCTGTCGGGGTACGGGAAAGGACCGAGCGTCGCCGATCGTGGTGCATTCTCGCCGCCCGCACAAGGGGCTTCGTTACTCGGTAGTAACGGCCGGATAACCGAACAACGACCCGCCGGTCTCGGTCGGCAACGCTGGGTGGCAACAAGGGGGGAGACAAAGCAGTTGATCGATGGACAGAATCTGACAGATCAACGGGGGTGACTTACTGGAAGTAACAGCGGCCGCGTTTACCAAGTTTTGGTAAAGCGCGGCCGCAGTGACACCCCGACGGCAGATCTTTCACTCGGGCAACACATGCCGTGGTGTTTAGCAACTGGTCAGAACCGGGCTCGCGACCCGCTCGGACCCCCGGCTCAGAACAGGGCCCGGGACAGCGCCCTGCGGGCCGCCGAGACCCGCGGATCGTCGGCGCCGACCACCTCGAAGAGCTCAAGGAGCCGCAGCCGGACGGTGTCCCGCTCGTCCCCCGCCGTGCGGCGCACGGTGTCGATGAGCCGCCCGAACGCGTCCTCGACATGACCGCCGACCAGATCCAGGTCGGCGGCGGCGATCTGCGCCTGTGCGTCACCGGGCTTGTCGGCCGCGTCCTTTCGGGTCCGCTGCGGGTCGAGCGACTGCACCCGCTGGAGCAACTCGGCCTGGGCCAGCCCCAGTTTCGCCTCGCTGTTGCCGGGGTCGTCGCTCAGTACGTTCTTGTACGCCTGGACGGCACCGCCGAAGTCCCCGGCGTCCAGGGCGCGTACGGCGGCTTCGAGGAGGGCGTCGTACGGTCCCGCGGGCACCGGGGCGGCCTGCTGGGCCCCGGCGCCGCCGCCCGGCTGGGCGTCCGGGTCGACGGTGAGGCCGGTCAGCCCGAAGCGCTGCTCGGCGACCTGCACCAGCTGGTCCAGGGTCTGCTGGATCTGCTCCTTGCCGGCCGCGCCCTGGAAGAGGGGCAGGGCCTGGCCGGCGACGACGGCGAACACGGCCGGGATGCCCTGCACCCCGAACTGCTGCATCAGCATCTGGTTGGCGTCGACGTCGATCTTGGCGAGGAGCAGGCGTCCGTTGTACTCGACGACGAGCTGCTCCAGCACCGGGCTGAGCTGCTTGCAGGGCTCGCACCACTCGGCCCAGAAGTCGATGACGACCGGGACCTCGGTGGACCGCTGCAGGACATCGCGCTCGAAGCCCGCCTCGTCTACGTCGATGACGAGATCGGCCGGGGAGACGGCACCCGGGCCGCCGCCGTGCCGGGCGGCTTCGGCGCGCGCCTGCTCCGCCTTGGCCTTGGCCTCCTGGGCCGCTTTCACCGCGGCGAGGTCGACGACTCCGCTCATGGACATGTTCCGTGGCTGCATGCGTCTATCCTCCCCCGTGGGCGCGCGTCTGTGAAAAGCGATGTGAAAGCCGGTCGTGCAGCGCGGTCCTGACGCCGGGTCCCCACCCCACGCCGTGCGCACCGTCGCCCGCGTACGTCCCCCGCGAGCTTTCGCTACGAGTCGTAGCGTAATGGCACCGGGTGCCCACCCGGTACCCCACCCCGGTGATCTCCCTCACTGCCTCACAAGAACGGCCGGTTATGGTCGGAGGATGCAGAGCCGCAGCCCCTCACCCCGCGCCGCAGGACGCCCGCGCAGCGCCGCCGCGGACACCGCGATCCTCGCGGCGACGCGGGACGCGCTGGTGGAGCTGGGCTGGTCGAAGCTGACGCTGGGAGATGTGGCTACCCGTGCGGGGGTCGCGAAAACCACCCTCTACCGCCGCTGGGCCGGCAAGAACGAACTCGTCGTCGACGCGGTGGCCGAACTCTTCGACGAACTGGAACTCCCCGACAGCGGGACCCTCGCCGCCGACATCGAGGGCGTGGTCCTCCAGTTCGCGGCGATCCTGGCGCGGCCGGAGGCGAAGAACGGCCTGATGGCGGTGGTCGCGGAGTCCTGCCGCGACGACGCGCTGCGCGAGCGCATCCGCGCGTCGATCGTCGACCGCCAGAAACGGCTGGTCCTGGAGGGCCGGGAGCGCGCCCAGGCCCGCGGCGAGCTCCCTCCGGAGGCGGACCCCGTCGAGGCGGCCCGCACGGTCGACCTGATCTTCGACATGGTGGCGGGAGCGGTGGTCCACCGCACACTGGTCAGCGCGGAACCGGCGGACGAGGCGTGGGTCCACGGCTTCACCCAGGTCCTGCTGACGGGGCTCAAGGCAGCCGCCCCCGACTGAGGCGCGCGCCGGCCCCGCTC
>NZ_RSAJ01001209.1 GCF_003933965.1 Streptomyces sp. RP5T | reverse complement strand
GGCGCGCGCGGTGGGCGGCAGGGGGACGGGCACGGCCGACACGGCGACGAGCCCGACGGCCTCCGCGAGCGCCTCACCGACACCCACCGCCTCGCCCACGCCCAGCGGGCCCGCGGGACCGGCCACGGCGGGGCAGCTGCGGGACGGGATCACACTGGAGCAGGCGGCGGACGGGCTCGACAAGTGCCTGGCCTACGACCGCGACCGCGTGGCCCACGGCGGCATGGCCTCCTCCGACCTGGGCGAAGCCGACGAGTACCGGATCATCCTGGCGCTGAAGAGCACCGGTGACTCCAACTCGCCCGGCGACGGCATGTTCGTGGTCGCCGTGAAGGAGAAGCCGAAGGAGACCCGGCTGATCTGCAACGTGAAGAACGGTGAGGCGTCCGGGCTGAACACCAGTGTCGGCAGCGACCGGCAGCCCGACTCCCCGCCCGTGCTGGCCGACATCAACGGCAACAAGCTCTACCAGCAGTCGTTCCTGGACCAGGGCCATTGGAAACTGCCGTTCGGCTGGGGCTTCATCGGCACGGTCGAACCGGGCGTGGCGAAGGTGAGCGTCTCCTACGGCGGCGCCGACAGCGAGGCGGTCCTCGACCACGGCTGGTTCGTCGCCTCCGGCACCCTGACCCAGCAGGTCACCAGGAATCCGCACATCAAGGGCTACGACGAGGGCGGCAAGCTGATCTACGACTCCGACGAGGACAAGACGTACCAGCAGGTGCCGTAGCGGGGCAGCTCGGGGCAGGGGGGCGCCGTAC
>NZ_RSAJ01001208.1 GCF_003933965.1 Streptomyces sp. RP5T | reverse complement strand
GATCTGCCGGCTTCGCGGCCTCCCCCTCTCCCTCTCCCTCCGTCTCCTTCTCTCCTTCCGCCTCGCGTTCCGGCTCTCCTTCTGCTACGTCCTCCTCGGCTACGTCCTCCTGGTACGCCTTCGCCGAAAACGCCCCGTCGGTCACCGGGACGGCGGGCACCGCTGACGCCGAGCGTCTCGAACCCGGAACCACCTACCGGAGCTCGCTGCCGAGCGACGGCAAGGTCTTCTACCGGCTCGTGCTCGACGGCACGTCGACCGTGTACGTCGCCGCCACGGCCGTACCTCCGAGGGACGCGGCGGTCAGCCCGACGGAGGGTGTCAGGGTGTCCCTGCAGGACGCCGACGGCCGTCCCTGCTCCGCGGGGGACACCGCGAGCATCGGCGCCGGCCGCAGCCCGCGTCCCCTCACCGTGTGGGCCGCGCGCCAGCTCCCGTCGAGCCGGTCGTTGTGCCGGAGCGCCGGTACGTACTACGTCGTCGTGGAGCGAGTGCTGCGCACCGAGTCCTCGCCCGGCGACTGGGACCTGGAGCTCGCGCCCGTGCTCGAACCGCGGCTGCGGAAGGCGGGCTCGACGAGTGCCCCGGAGTCCTGGGACTCGGCCACGCCCTCGCCTCCCGGCGGTGAGGCCGTGCGGCTGCGGGGCGGAGGGGGCGGGGGCTTCGACTCGGCGGCCGCGTTGGAGCCGGGCGTCTGGCGCGACGACGTACGGCCCGGACAGACGCTGTTCTACGAGGTGCCGGTCGACTGGGGACAGCAGGTCTACGC
>NZ_RSAJ01001207.1 GCF_003933965.1 Streptomyces sp. RP5T | reverse complement strand
GTCGAGGGGCCGGACGGGTTGATCGCCCGTACGCCCGAGGAGCACCGGGAGCGGGGCATCGATCTGCGCATGCGAACCGAGGTCACCGGGATCGACGTGGACGGACGGCGGGTACGCGCGCGTGACCTCGATTCGGGGGCCGAGTCCTGGACGTCGTACGACAAGCTCGTGATCGCGACCGGCGCCCGGCCGATCCGCCCGGACATGCCGGGTGTCGACGCCGCCGGGGTGCACGGGGTGCAGACCCTCGACGACGGCCGGGCGCTCATCGACACGCTGGCACACACGCGTGGCCGCCGCGCGGTGGTCGTGGGCGCCGGGTACATCGGCGTGGAGATGGCCGAGGCCCTGATCAACCGCGGCTTCGAGGTGACGGTCGTCAACCGCGGCAGTGAGCCCATGTCGACGCTCGACCCGGACATGGGCCGCCTGGTGCACGAGGCGATGGAGGGCCTGGGCATCACCATGGTCAACGACGCCGCGGTGACCAAGGTGCTCACGGACGGGGACGGCCGGGTGCGCGCGGTGGCCACCGAGGAGGCGGAGTACCCGGCGGACGTGGTGGTGCTCGGCATCGGCGTGCGCCCGGAGACGACGCTCGCGAAGGCGGCCGGTCTGCCCCTGGGCGCCCACGGCGGCCTGCTGACGGACCTGGCGATGCGGGTGCGCGGGCACGAGAACATCTGGGCGGGCGGGGACTGCGTGGAGGTCCTGGACCTGGTGTCCGGGCAGGAGCGGCACATCGCGCTCGGCACGCACGCCAACAAGCACGGCCAGGT
>NZ_RSAJ01001206.1 GCF_003933965.1 Streptomyces sp. RP5T | reverse complement strand
CGCCCTCGGTGGCGGGGTGGGTCATCAGGGCGCGGAAGGGGTCCTCGCCGATATGGCCGGAGCCGATGTTCTCGTGGCGGTCCTTGTGGGCGCCGACCACGTCCTTGGAGTCGTTGGCGTGGATCAGCTTCAGCCGGCCCTCGCCGACCGTGTCGACCAGCAGGTCCAGCGTCTGGTGCATGCCGCTCGGGCCGGTCAGGTCGTGGCCGGCGGCGAAGATGTGGCAGGTGTCCAGGCAGACGCCCAGCTTCGGGTGGGCGTCCAGGGCCTCGAAGTACGGGCCGAAGTCCCAGGTGCGGGAACAGAGCGAGGCCCCCTGGCCGGCCGTCGACTCCAGGAGCAGATACGGGTCGTCGTCGTGGGTGAGTTCGTCGAGCAGTGGCAGCAGATGCTCGCGCACCTGCTTCAGGGCCACGGCACGGTCCCGGCCGCCCGTCGCGCTGCCGGTGTGCACGACGACACCGAGCGCGCCGATCTCACGCCCGCGCCGGAGGGAGTGCCGCAGCGACTCGACCGACCTCTCCACCGTCGCCTCGGTGTGCGAGCCGAAGTTGATCAGGTACGGGGCGTGGACGTACGCGGGGATCGCCCTTTCGCCGCAGGTCTCGCGGAAGGCCTCGTCCTGGCGGGGGTTTCCGGCCGGGGTGGCCCAGCCGCGCGGGTTGGCGACGAAGACCTGCACGGTCTCGGCGCCGAGGTCCTGGGCGTACGACAGGCCCACTGAGTGGAGGCCGCCGGCCACGGGGACATGGCCGCCGACCGGGTTGCGCTGAGTTGTCACCGGTCAAGGGTGCCATTG
>NZ_RSAJ01001205.1 GCF_003933965.1 Streptomyces sp. RP5T | reverse complement strand
ATCCTGCTCCCGTCCGGGGAGTAGGAGACGGACTCCCCCTGCCCGAGCGGCACGCTGATCCGCCCGCCGCGCTTGATGTCGCCGCCGTTCCAGTCGTACCAGATGCCGCCGAAGTAGCCGCGTACGGTGAGCCGCCGGCCGTCCGGCGAGAACGCGGCGTCGGTGGCCCACAGGTCGACGGCCTTGACCGGCTTGAAGACGTTCGCCCCGGACGGGGAGAGGGTGGCGGGGCCCGCGTAGAGGTGCCCGCCGTCCTCCTGCTTGTCGATGATGTAGACGCGGCCGGTCTTCGGGTGGACGACCATCGACTCGGCGTCGCGCGAGCCGTCGCTGTACTTCACGACGTACTGGGTGGCCTTGACCGACTGGTCCTTGAGGTCCTTCGGCTCGGGCAGCTTGTAGATCCACACGTACGGCCAGGTGACCCCGTCGTTGTCGCCGATGTCACCGACCCAGATCTCGTTCCCGGGCCCGACGGCGATGGCCTCGACGTCCCTCGGGGTACCCACGCCGGTCATGGTGATCCTGGCGACGGTCCTGCCGGTGGCGCTGTCGACGGCGTACAGGTACGCGCCGGTGTCCTGGTCGTTGTGGGTCCAGTAGATCCCCGGGTGCTGCCGCGAGGCGGCCAGCCCGCTGGACTCGGTGATCCGGGGATCGCTGATGGTGAAGCCCCGGTCCCCCTTCCCGTCCCCGTCGGCGGCGGAGGCGGGCACGGCGACGGGCACGGTGAAGGCCCCCACGAGCAGGATCCCGGCGAGCAGGGCGAAGGGTCGACGCATGCCCCAAGCCTGCCATCCCTC
>NZ_RSAJ01001204.1 GCF_003933965.1 Streptomyces sp. RP5T | reverse complement strand
GTGCGGATGGTGCGGAGCCAGTCGCTGACCAGGCGCAGGCGGGTGCCGATCGGGTCGTCGTCGGCGCCGTTGCCCAGGTGGGCGCTCCAGCGCTTGTCGAAGGTGACGTAGCGGGCGGCGATGGACTCCAGGTCCCAGGTGTCGCGGATCATCTGCTCGATGTCGGTGACCTCGGCGGCCTGCGCGTGGAAGATCTTGACGTGGGCGGTGAGGCCGAGGTCGGTGACCACCGCGGAGACGTCCACGTGGCCCGGCGCGATCCACAGACCGCTGTACAGCGCGCCGAATCCGGACCAGGTCAGCCGTGAGCGCAGGTCGTGGCGCTGGCGTTTCCAGGAGTCGGGCAGGGAGAAGCCGAGCAGGGTCCAGGAGCCGTCCCAGTCGTCGTTGACGGCGCCCTGCTCCCAGATGCGGGTGCGCCCGTCGATCAGGACGCGGGTGGCCTGCGGAGTGAGGCCGAAGAACATCTTGCGGCCCTCGCGCTGCCGCTGGAGCAGGCCCCGGTTGACCATGCGGGTGAGGGTGGAGCGCACGGCCTGTTCGCCCACGCCCACGCGGCCCAGGACGTCGATGATGCTGCCCGAGTAGACGCCGAGGTCCCCCTCCTCCAGGACGTGGTTGCCGAAGAAGGTGAGCATGAGCGACTGCGGGCGCTGCTGCGGCCCGTCCGCGGTGTCCAGGATGTCGTCGTCCTCCACGGGGGCAAGGGTACGGCCGCCCGCCGGCCGTGCGGCAGGCGGTCGTACGAGGTCATCGGCGGTCGGCGGGGTGCGCAAGGTCGTAGGGGCGCAGGTAGGGGGTGGGGT
>NZ_RSAJ01001203.1 GCF_003933965.1 Streptomyces sp. RP5T | reverse complement strand
GACCCAGAAACGTCCCGACTGAGGCCAACAGTGCAGACCCGTGCACTCGTGCACGTCAGAGCAGTGTTAAGAAGCGCTTCCTCCCGGGCGTGAACGCCCGGGGTTCCGCGCTAGATCATGCTGAAGTTTCCCCGTGATCTTGGACACTCGATGGTTATGCCGCGAGGGTGTGTTGATGCCGCTGCCTGGTCTCGGCCGGGGTGAGGTAGCCGAAGATCTTGTGCTTGCGCAGGCGGCGGCGGTTGTAGAAGTCTCGATGACCTTGTTGCTCAATTCGAGGGAGTTTGCGTCGATCTCTCCGTCGGAGGCAGGCGGCGGGACGGATCCTGCTGGTCAGGGGCGCGTGAATGGGGTCGCCCTACGACGGGGGGGTGGCGCTGTGTCGATGGGAGCGGCTTCTGGCGGTGTTCCGGATGGAACGAGTGCGGTCGCACGTGCCGCGTTCCCGAAGGGGTGTCTTGCGATGCGGATCCGTGAGCAACTCGGGTCAGTAGTGAGCTCTTTCAGCGTGTCGTTGCCCGCGAGCTTGGCCTCCTTCGGGCGCTTCGCGGCCTGCTGCGCCTTCCACTGAGCGACCGTGGCCCGATACTCCTGCTTCCCGCTGCGGGTGGCGGCGTTGCGGCGCAACTCGCGCGAGATCGTCCCCGGATCACGTCCGATCGCGCGGGCGATCTCTCGCACGCCCTTGTCCTGGGCACGCAGAATCGCGATCTCCTCGCGCTCCTCGAAGGACAGGTAGCGGCCGGTGGGCTCGGCCAGAGAGATCGGCGGCATGCCGCCAGCGTGACGAAACCACCGAGAGCCGACCGGC
>NZ_RSAJ01001202.1 GCF_003933965.1 Streptomyces sp. RP5T | reverse complement strand
CCACACTCCCGTAGCGCTCCCGACATCGCCCCCTGGGACGACACCGCCCTCCCGCTCTTCCCGCTGCAGCCCCCTCGCAGCGCCCGGGAGCTGCTCACCGACCACGTCACCGCGATGGTCTGCTGTGCCGCGATCGACACCGCGGGCGCCGCGCCGGGCCTGGACTGGCTCGACGGCCCGTCCCTCCTCATCAACGGCGAACGGGCCGTGGACCTCGCCCCTCGCGTTCTCAGCCTCGTGGAGGACGGCGACCCGGCCCCTCTGCGTGCCTGGCTGGTCAAGTCGGGGATACGCCCCGAGAAGCCGGTCCGCCTCGTCTGACCGAGTCGGAATACCCGCTTCCACTTTCTGCCAATTCGCAACGAGTAGTGACAGTCTGAGTGCGGAATGTGATGTGCTGGGACCGTTCGCGCACATGGCAAGGGCGCGTGCCATAGGACAGACGCACGAGACGCACGAACCACGCGCCCCGCACACCGCACTGCGCCGAACACCGCGCTGCACGCCACCGCACCCAGCACACCGCACCGCACCGCACACCGCACCGCGCACGACGACCGACGGGGCACGAGGGAGGGGAGCGACCATGGGACCGGGACCAGGATCAGGGCCGGGACCGCGATCAGCGCCGGAGCACATCCGCCGCTGGGAGTCGGGAGCACTCGCGCACGCCGTCACGGACCCCTTCGGCCTCGGCCCCGTCCCCTGGCTGCGCGGCAGTGAGACCTACTTCGACGACACCGGCCAGATGGTCCCCTGGTACGTCGAGACGGACCCCGCGCACACCCCGAAGGAGGGCGCCCCGCGCATC
>NZ_RSAJ01001201.1 GCF_003933965.1 Streptomyces sp. RP5T | reverse complement strand
CATGAGAGGGGGCGGGGGGTTCGGTTCCGCTCGGGGATGGCAGGAAGGTGCAGGCCATGGCGCAGTTCATGGACGTACACCGTGGGATGCAGGGCATCACGGCCGACCAGCTGATGGAGGCCCACCAGGCCGATCTCGCGATAGAGAAGGACGAGGGCGTGCACTTCGAGCGCGCCTGGGCTGACCCCGAGTCCGGCCTCGTGTACTGCCTCTCGGAGGCACCGTCGCCGGAGGCGGTCCAGCGGATCCACGAGCGGGCCGGACACCGGGCGGACGAGATCCACGCGGTGCCGCTGTCGGTGTGACGGGGTCCCGCTACTGCAGGTGGTCGCGTACGAGGTCGAGGAACGCCCTGCGGTGGGGGCGGATGTAGGCCCAGACCCTCTCGTCCTGGGGATCGCCCGGCCCGGGGCCGTTCCTGATCACGTTCTGGACGTCGTACGCCAGACGACGTGCGGCCTCGTTGACCTCGGCGCCGCACAGCATGTGGATGGTCTTCTGGGCCACCCACATCCGGTCGATGGACTGCTTGGCGCGCGCCTGCCACTGCTCGTCGCTCACGCCGTGGTGGTAGTGGTCCACGGCGACCCGCTCGGCTTCCTGCACCGCGGACAGGAAGTCGATGAGATGGGTGACGCGCTCACCCCGCCGCACCTCGACCCGCTCCCGCCTGCTCCGCCGCACCTCGGCCCGCTCCGACGCCCGAGCCAGCGAGTACTGGGCCAGTGTCGACACGAGACCACCCAGAACAACCCCGAGAAACGGCACGAAAGTTGTCGATGTCACGCCTTCAGGGTGGCAGGGGGGCGGGGT
>NZ_RSAJ01001200.1 GCF_003933965.1 Streptomyces sp. RP5T | reverse complement strand
ACCTCGGGACCTCGCGGCCGTCGACGCGCAGGGCGCCGACCTCGGTGAGCGGCACGCCGAGGGACTCCACGACATGGCCGAGGGAGGAGAGGCCGTCGGTGGTGACCGGGGTGGCGCCGCCGCGCCGTCCGTGGGGTACGAACAGGGCCAGTTCGGGGGCGAATTCGACGTGGATCTCGGGTGCGCTCACCGGGTCAGGATGACATGCGGGCGGGTGGTGGTCTCAGGGCTTTTTCGGGGGGAGCCCGTGTTCCAGGACCTTGAGGGCGCGGTCGGTGAGGCCGAGCAGGTCGTCCTGCATGCCGTGCTCCGCCCAGTACTGGTAGACCTCGGTGAGACCGCCGATCAGGGACATCGTCTGGACCCGTACCTCCAGGTCGTCGGCGTCCCGGCCGGTGCGTTCCGCGATGGCGGCGGAGAGCAGCCGCCCGGTGACGGACATGCTCTCCATCATGCGGGCGCGCACCGCCGGCACCTGGATCATCAGGCGGGCGCGCAGCCGGGTGACCTCGCTGTCCACGTAGGAGAAGGCGAGGGCGCGGTGCAGGATGTGCCGCACGGACTCCATCCACGGCTCGTCGGCGGGCCGGGCGCGCAGTTCGTCCTGCATGACGCTGTCGTACTCGTCGGTGAGGACGATGTCCTCCTTCGTGGGGAAGTAGCGGAAGACCGTGGACGGCGACACCTCGGCGCGCTCGGCGATCTGCTCGACCGTGGTGGCCTCGTAGCCCTGTTCCTCGACCAGCGCGTACGTGGCCTCGCGGATCGCCGTCCGGGTCTTGATCTTCTTCCGCTCGCGAAGTCCCAGCTGGGA
>NZ_RSAJ01000011.1 GCF_003933965.1 Streptomyces sp. RP5T | reverse complement strand
GGATCCGTGCGCTCGGGGGCCTGCTCGATGATGACGTGGGCGTTGGTGCCGCCGATGCCGAAGGCGCTGACGGCCGCCCGGCGGGGGTGGTGGCTCTCGGGCCACTCCTCCAGCGCGGTCGGCACGCGGAAGGGGCTCGTACCGAAGTCGATGAGCGGGTTGGGCCGGTCGAAGTGCAGGCTCGGCGGGATCTGCCGGTGCTCCAGGGCCAGGACCGCCTTGATGAGTCCGGCGATGCCGGCGGCGGCTCCGAGGTGGCCGATGTTGGTCTTGACCGAGCCGAGCGCGCAGAACCCGGTGCGCTCCGTGCTGTGCCGGAAGGCTTCCGTCAGGGCGGACACCTCGATGGGGTCGCCGAGTTTGGTGGCGGTGCCGTGCGCCTCGATCAGGCCGATGGTGGCGGCGTCGACCTCGGCCTGGGCCTGCGCGGCGAGGATGACCTCGGTCTGTCCGGCGGCACTGGGCGCGCTGAAGCCGACCTTGCGCCGGCCGTCGTTGTTGACGGCGCTGCCGCGGATGACGGCGCGGATGCGGTCGCCGTCGGCGAGGGCGTCCTCGAGCCGCTTGAGCACGACGGCGCCCACGCCGTCGCCGGAGGAGGTGCCGGCGGCGTCCGCGGCGAAGGCGCGGCAGTGCCCGTCGGGCGAGAAGGGCCCGTCGGGTACGTGGCGGTAGCCCAGTGCCGCGGAGGGGTTGAGGGAGACGGCGGCGGCGAGCGCGGTGTCGCAGCGGTGGTCGAGCAGGTCCTGGCAGGCGGTGTGCACGGCGACCAGCGCGGTGGAGCAGGCGGTCTGCAGGGACACGCTGGGCCCGGTGAGGCCCAGTTCGTAGGAGACGCGGGTGGCGAGCGTGCCGAGGGAGTTGGCGGTGGCGGCGTGGACGAGCGCCACCGAGCCGGGCTGTCCGGCGTGGCGGGGGTGGACGTGGGCGGGGTAGTAGCGGCTGTCGCCGGCTCCCGCGTACACGCCGAACGCCTCCCCCGCACGGTCGCCGCCGAGGCAGCCGGCGTCCTCCAGAGCGTGGTAGGCCGTCTCCAGAAGCAGCCGCTGCTGGGGGTCGACGACGGCGGCCTCGGCGGGGCTGTAGCCGAAGAAGCCGGAGTCGAAGCGGTCGATGCCCTCGACCACCGACGCCATGCGGATCAGGGCCGGGTCGTCGAGGTCTCGCGGGTCGCCGCCGGCGGCGAGGAACTCCTCGTCGGTGACGGGCCGTACGGACTCCCGGCCGGCCGCGAGGTTGTCCCAGAAGGCGTCGAGGTCGTCGGCGCCGGGGAAGCGGCCCGCCATGCCGATGACGGCGACGGCGGGCAGGTCGTCGTCGTGGGGTGCGGTGGTGTCGTGCACGGCCTGTGCCTCGTCCTCTCCCGGTTCGGTGGTGTACGTGGTGCGGTCGGTCCGCTCAGACATGGCCGCGGTCCTTGCCCTGGCGGGCGGAGCGGCGGGCGCGGGCCGCGCGTTGCCGGCGGGCCTGTTCCCTCGCGCGGTCCAGGTCGTCGCCGCTCTCCGGCCGGGAGGCCGCTTCGACGTCGGCCACCGGGCCCGCACCGGTGGCCGCCAGGTGGCGGGCCAGGTCCCGGACGGTGGGGTGCGCGAAGAGGTCGACCACGGACAGCTCGCTGCCGAAGGCGCGGTTGACGGCGCTCTGCGCGGTGACCAGGAGCAGCGAGTTGCCGCCCAGGTCGAAGAAGTTGTCGTCCAGGCCCACCCGGTCGCGGTTCAGGACCTCGCGCCACACCTGGGCCAGCCGGCCCTCCAGGCGCCGCAGGTCCTCTTGCGTCCCGGGCTGGTCCGGGCGGACGCCGGTGCTGCCCGCCGAGCGCAGCGTCCACGCGTCGTCGGACAGGTCGGCCGCCCGCGCGCCGGCTGCCGCGGCGCGGTACAGGGCTCCCAGGTCGGTGCCGTCCTCCAGGCCGACGCGGGCGGCCAGGCGCCGGGTCCGGCGCACGGGTGCCACGACGTGGCTGCCCACCCAGGGGGCGGTGCGGTCGGCGCCGATCAGCAGGTGCGGTTCGTCCAGGGTGCGGGCGAAGTCGAACGAGCGCAGCGCGGCGGGCGCATCGAGCAGCCGGTAGCCCCGGGCCTCGGTGAGGGAGGTGAGACCGTAGCCGCGGCTCAGTCCGCGGTCGCGCCACATGCTCCAGGCCAGCGACTGCGCGGGCAGGCCGAGGCTGCGGCGGTACTCGGCGAGGGCGTCCAGGTAGGCGTTGGCGGCGGCGTAGGCGGCGTTCATGGCGCCGCCGAAGAAGCCGTTGACCGAGGAGAAGGTGACGAAGGAGACGTGCGGGTGGTCGGCGGTGAGCCGGTGCAGTGTCCACGCGCCGCGCACCTTCGCCTCCAGCGCCCGGCGCCAGGTGGTGGTGTCCAGGTCCCCCACAGGGCGTTCCACGAGCGTGCCGGCCAGGTGCAGCACGGACGTCAGGGGCACGCCCCAGGCCCCGGCGGCGGCCTCGACGGCGGCCCGCACCTGGTGTTCGTCGGTGACGTCGGCGCGGGCGTAGCGGACCTCGCCCCGCTCGCGCAGCCCCGGCAGGGCGTGGGCCGCGTCTTCGGGGGTGCGGCCGAGGACGAGCAGCCGGGTGCCGGGGGTGCGCAGCAGGTGGGCGGCGATCTCGGTCCCTACACTCCTCCGCGGCGGTCACCCGGGGCGGTGACATCTCAAGGGCCGCAGCGGCGGCGGCGGGTGCGCTCCGTGTCGGTCCGGGAGGCCGTCCGCACCGCCAAGCGCTACGGCGCGGAGAGCTGCTGCTCCGAGGTGGAGGCTCAGCAGGAGACCAATCTGACCGGCACGCCCGCGCAGCTCCAGCAACTGCGCGCCCTCCAGGCCCATCTCGCTTTCGCCCAGGGCCGGTTCGAGGACGCCGCGCTGCTCAGTCGGAGCGTGCTGTCCGAGGAGGACCTGCGTCTGCCCTACCGTGACCGGGTACGGCTGTCGGTCCTCGACGGCCGGCTGGCGATCCGCGCGGGCCGGGTCGAGGAGGGCGTCGCCGCGCTCCAGCAGCTCGCACGACGGGCCACGCAGTCCGGGCACGTCGACCTCGCCGCCCACGTCTGGCAAGTGCTGGCCACCACCCTGGCCGCCGGCCTCCGCCCCTCCGGGGAGGCCCCCTGCCGTTCACGCCCCGGCCGGCCGGACGGGCCGCAATCCGTCGGCCGGCAGGGCATTCGCACCGGCGGGGCGGACGGCGTCGCAGAGAGCGGAGCAAAGCCGTGACGACGGCGCGACGGCCGACGGCCCACCGGCACGAAGAGCCTGGGCCTCGCGCCGGGCGGGCAACGACCGGCCGGAGAGCCGCCCACGCGCGGGCGCAGACCCGACGGGACCGCGGGCGTACGAATGTGCGCTCAGCCTCCAGGAGATCGCGCGGAGCGGATCCGGAAGCGCCCCGGTCAAGCCGGGCCGCCACCGTGACAACGGCGACTCGTCCTGCCGTCGCACAGGCCCTCCGGCACACTGGATCGCATGGAAGAGACGGACCGGCAGCTCGGTCAACGGCTGGAGAAGGCCATCATGAGCCTGCTGGAGCGCCGTGCCGACACCGCGTCGATCTGTCCGTCCGACGCGGCGCGCGCCGTCTACGAGGGTGACGACGACGGCTGGCGGGCCCTGATGAAACCAGCCCGCCGCGCGGCATGGCGCCTGGTGGACGACGGCGAGGTCGAGGTCACGCAGGGCGGCCGGCCCGTCGTGGAGACGAAGACGCGCGGGCCCGTACGTATCCGGCGCGCACGCCGATAGCGGCAGCTGGCACCTCCGGACACGGCTGCGGCCCGTTTCCCGACCGCACCGGCGTCATTTCAAGGACCCGGTGCCGTGATGCGAGCTGCGGTAGCAGCTCCCGCACCCGTGACACAGCAGGAGTTCACTGCGGCCCGATACCCGGTGTGGCGGGGGCCGCCCGCCACGAAACGTTGCGCCGACGGTCGACGGACAAGCCGTTGTTGGACATTCTTTCAACAACGATGTTCCCGGCAACTCCAGGGACAGGCTGCATCCGGGGTGGTGACCTTTGTGAACGACGAGACGCCCGGCGCCTTCGCGGCCCGTACCGTCGGCCTTGCCGGGCTCGGCGCACCGCAGGCCCGAGCCCTTCCGCCCACGGCCACGGGGGTGACCGGGGCGACCGGGGCGACCGGGGCGACCGGGGTGACCGGGGTGACCGGGGGCACAGCGTCGTGCCCGTCCGACCTTGCGTCCCGCCGCGCCCTGGCACACGGCCGGCAACAGCTGCGCGACGGCCCCGTGGCGGACGCCTGCTCGGCGCTGCTCCGTGCCGCCGCAGGACTGTGGGAGACAGACCCCCTCGCGGCCCGCCGCGCCCTGCTGGCAGCGGCGTCGGCGGCCTGGTCGGCTGGTGACCATGACACCTACCGGCGTGTCTTCGCGGTAGGTCCCTGTCGCGTGTGCGGTGCGGTGGGCGCGTCGACGCCGTGCGCCAGGGAGTGCCCCGAGGCCGCGTGGAGGGATCACCGGATCGGGATGAGCGCGGTGGCGGAGGGCGACCTGCAACGGGCCACCGCGATTCTCGAGCCCGGGCTGCACCAGGTCACGCCCCGGGCGGAGACGGAGGAGCTCTGCGACGCCGGAAGCGTGGCCCTCCTGCTGGGCCGGCTCCCCCTCGCACGTCGGCTTCTGAGCCTCGCCCTGGCGTCCGCGCGCTCGTCAGGAGCGGAGACCGCGGTTCCGGGCATCATCGCGCACCTGGCCTGCGCCGAACTGCGCGAAGGCCGCCACTCCCAGGCCTGCGCCCACGCGGAGGAAGGCCTGGTGCTCGCGCGCCGACTCGGGCAGCGCAACGTGGCCGCCGACCTGTCGGCCCTACGCGCGCTCGTGGTGTCCATCGCGGGTGACCTGGCCACGGTCCGCGACCAGGTCGCGGAGGTCATGGCCGTCGCTCAGCCGCACGGACTGGCCCAGGCCGCGTTTCTCGCCGAGTGGGCCCAGGCGCGCGCGGAACTGGGGGCGGGCAAGGTCGAGCGGGCGGCCGCCCGGCTGGCCCCGCTGGTCCAACCCGGCGCCCGGCAGGGCCATTTCGGGCTGTGGTTCCTGGCCGTGCCGTGCTTCGTCGAGGCCTGCGTCCTGTCCGGCCGGGTTCTCGAAGCGCCCGAGATGGTCGACCTGTTCGCCGTCTGGGCGGATCTCGACGCCGACCCCCAGGCCCCGGCGCAGCTGGCGCGGTGCCGAGCCCTCCTCGCACCCGCGGACCGCGGCGAGGAGCTCTATCGTGCCGCGCTCGCCCACCACGAGAAGGCCAAAGGGCCGTACGAGCACGCGCGCACCCATCTGGCCTTCGGCATGTGGCTACGGCGTCGGCGGCGCCCGACCGAGGCCCGGGACCAGTTGCGTGCCGCACTGATGGGCTTCGAACACTGTGGCGCGGCGCTGCGGGCCAAGCGTGCCGGCGCGGAGCTGCGGGCGGCCGGAGAGGCGAGCGGGACCGCCGAGGCGGGGCCGTTGTCCTCACTCACGCCGCAGCAGGCGCGCATTGCGCGGGATGTGGCGCGCGGAGCGACGAACAAGGAGATCGCCGCAGAGCTGTCCATCAGCATCCGGACCGTCGAGTACCACCTGCGCAACGTCTTCGCGCAGCTGGGAGTCCGGTCGCGCACCGGTCTCGCGCATCTCCTGGCGAACGTCGGCGACGACCACGACCGGGGCTGGGACCTGCCGGAACCGGGCTGAGGGCCGGCACGGGCCGTGCCTGGCCGGTGCGAGGTGGTGCGTGTGGGCGCCCCGGGCACGACTGGTGATTCCACTGATGACTGACTTCTGGTCAGCTCCTACGTTGTTCGACGCCGGATGACTCGTGTCACGTCCACGGGCCCGACGCCGCCTCTCCCCCGGCGGTCTCCGTCAGGCCCGAAGGCGCCGGAACCCTCATCCTCGAAGGAGCCGTGATGAGCGACACCCCACAGCCCTCCTGTCCCACGCGCACATCCCACCGCCACCGGCGCCGCCGCTTCGGGCGCCTCGGCTCCGGCTTCGCGACGGCCGCCGCACTCGTCGGCTTGCTGACCTCGCAGACCGGCGGAGCCCAGGCGGCCGACAACCCGTACGAACGGGGCCCGGCGCCCACCACGGCGAGTATCGAGGCCAGCAGGGGCCCCTACGCGGTGTCCGAGACCAGCGTGTCGCGACTCGCGGTGAGCGGGTTCGGCGGCGGCACCATCTACTACCCGACGAGCACCGCGGACGGGACGTTCGGCGCGGTAGCGGTGTCACCGGGGTTCACCGCCTACCAGTCCTCGATCGCCTGGCTCGGCCCGCGGCTCGCCTCCCAGGGCTTCGTCGTCTTCACGATCGACACGCTGACCACCTCCGACCAACCGGGCAGCCGCGGGACGCAGTTGCTGGCCGCACTGGACTACCTGGTGCAGCGCAGCGCGGTCCGCAGCCGCATCGACGCCGGACGCCTCGGAGTGATGGGCCACTCCATGGGCGGCGGCGGCACCCTCGAAGCGGCCAAGTCCCGCCCCTCGCTTCAGGCCGCCATCCCGTTGACCGGCTGGAACCTCGACAAGACCTGGCCGGAGATCACGACTCCCACCCTGGTCGTCGGCGCCGACGGCGACACCATCGCGCCCGTGGCGACGCACTCCCAGCCGTTCTACACGAGCCTGCCCTCCTCCACCGACCGCGCCTACATCGAGTTGCGGGGCGCGACCCACTTCACGCCGAACTCGTCCAACACGACGATCGCGAAGTACAGCATTTCCTGGCTCAAGCGGTTCATCGACAACGACACCCGCTATGAGCAGTTCCTCTGCCCGCTCCCGGCCGTCAGCCTCACGATCGCCGAGTCCCGAGGCAACTGCCCGCACACCTCCTGACACCCGGCCCCGGCCGGACGTCGGGGCCACTGCTCGCCACGCTGTCGCCGCCGCACGGTCTCTCCCGGCCGTTCGACGGCGACAGCGCCGTCGTGCGCGTGCTGTCAGGGAGTGAAAACCTCGTCGAGGCGGTCGATGGCGCCGTCGGCACCCAGGTGGTACGTGAAGACGAGCCCCGAGTTCGGGTGCGCCTCCAGCCAGTCGAGGAACTCCTGCACGCCGATGGGCTGGTTCTCGGTGCTCTCCACGATGGGGTTGGTCACCGTGACGTACGCGGCCTGGTCCATCGGAATGAAAGTCTCCTTGCCGACGGTCTCGAAGGGCGCGCCGTCGGAGTCGGGCGTTCCGCAGCCCCAGTTGCCGTGCTTGACGATCAGACTGAGGGATCCCCCTTCGGGGGTGTAGCGGTAGACCGCGACCTCGTCAGGGGAGATCGGCATCTTGTGGTCACAGCCGTCGTCGACCGCGCCCACCGCACTCGACGCCGGCGAAAGGGGGGACTTGGACGCGACCGGAACTGCTCCGGAGGCCTTGCCAACGCTGCTCGAGCCCGCGGACGCCGTGGCGCTCGGCTTCTTGCCTGCCGCACCGGTGCCCGTCACCTCGCCGCCGGTGCCCCCCGCCTTCGTCGCGCTCGCGTCGGCACCCGAGCCCGTCGCGCCGCCGGCACTCTTGCCGTTACCGTTGCCGCCGCCGCTGCATCCGGCGAGGATCAACGCCCCCGCCACGCAGGCTCCCAGTACGGTCGCCCGCACAACGCCCGGTCTGCGCCGGCTCTTCCTCGGCGTCACGTTCATGATGCGTCCCCCCTGTTGTCCCAGTTGTCGGTGTGCCTCGACGGCTCGTCGCAGAGGACGACTTTCGGCCGCCGCCAGTTGCACCTCCACGTGACTTCTTCACGCATCACCGGTGGTGCAACGGATATCGACGTATCCCCGCATGTCGCCTGCACGTCCGACCTTGGCCTGTTTTCGCCGCTGACCATACCGTGGCCGTTCGACGGTGTATCCCTGAGCAACCGGTTCGGGTACCACTGGGTCCTCAACAACCAGTACGGCGGCGCCACCGCGGACCTGTGCAGTACGGCTGTGCAGCCCCTCCGCCTCCGTACCGCAGGGACTGGAACGCCTGGCTGCGGCCGCGCCCGTTGACCTGGATCTCCGGGCCCTCTGCGGCCAGCGACATCGAACTGGACCGGGTCGAGGGAGTGCACGGTCCGCGCACCCTGGAGGTGATCCTGGTGGATGGCGCCTGAGGGGCGATCTCCGGCTCAGGGCAGGATCGAGTCGATGTAGCCGCCGTCGACCCGCAGGGCACCGCCCGTGGTCGCCGACCCCTGGTCGGACGCGAGGTAGACGACCATGGCGGCGATCTCCTCCGGCTCGATCAGCCGCTGGAGGAGGGACTGCGGACGGTGCTGCCGCATGAAGGCGCGCTGGGCCTCGTCCCAGGGCAGGTCGCGGTCCACGAGCTGGTAGACGAAGTCCTCGACGCCGCCGGTGTGGGTCGGGCCGGCGATGACCGAGTTCACCGTGACGCCGGTACCGGCCGCCTGCTTGGCGAAGCCCCGGCTCACCGCGAGCAGGGCGGTCTTGGACATGCCGTAGTGGATCATCTCGGCGGGGATGACAACCGCCGAGTCGCTGGCGATGTTCTGCACACGGCCCCAGCCGCGTTCGGTCAAGGACAGGTCCCTGCCGCCCGCTTGTCCGCCCGGCGCCGCACGACGTACTCCTCCGCCCTTGCGCACCGCAGGGCCCGTGCCTCCTGCAGTTCCTCCATCGCCCGCAGCAGCGCGTCCGGATCCGCCTCCGGCCTCCGGGCGATCCCGGCGCTGAGCGTGAGGTCGTGGTACGTGGCCCGCTCGCCGTACGGCGCGAAGAGGTTGAGGCAGGTCCGCAGCGCGCTGTGTCGGCGGTGGAGGAGGGGAGGCGCGCGTCGTGTACGCGCCCTTGGTGGGGCTGGAATCCGGTCATCGCGCGGACTTCAGGTCCAGTGCTCGGACCCGGTCCGCGGTACCAGGTGCGGCCTGTGCGGGCGCTGCCGCAGTGCCGGTTCCATCGTCGGGCCGGCGTCCGGTGCGTGGGTGTGGGCGTGGGAGTGGGCGTGGGGAGTCAACCGGGTCCAGCCAGTCCTGCCCGGTCTGCCGGCCGTTGCAGGCCCCCGGCTCGACGGAGGCGGTCCCGGCGTCGCAGGTCATCCGAAACCTGCCGGGGGGCGACCATGTCGGGCTCCGGTGCTCCACCTACGGCTCGAAGGCGTTGCCGTAAGCGATCCGCATGACCGCCATACCGACCTCCCCTGGAGGCAGCTCGTCGCCTGAACGAACTGGCCGCAGCGGTTGCATCATGATCACGCGAGGGATGATGCCGACCCGCTGCCACGGCGCCACAGACTTTGGCTGCGGTGCAGGGCTCAGGGCCGGGTCCGCCGCCTGGGCGGTGTCCCGTGGCCGGCCTGCACAAGCTGGCATGACCCGGCCGGAGGGCGGGCCATGCCGAGCCGATCGGATCAGGCGAGCTGTTACATCAGACGGGCTGCGCGGCGGCTGTCGTCGAAGCGGGCGCGACGCCTGCGGTCTCGCGCATCATCAGCAGGCCGTTGACCACCATCAGGGTCGCGGTCAGGCCGTGAACACCGAACGCGGTGGCCACGGAGCCGTGGTGGGACAGCACGGTCGCCATGTCGCCGTACGCGGCGAGGGCCTCGACCAGCAGCACCCAGCCCAGCGCCCGGCGGTGACCCGTCACGAGCAGGACGGCCAGCACCAGGGCCAGGACGACGTCGCGGATTCCCTTGATGACCAGGAAGCCGCCACCGTCGCCGGAGGGCGGGTGAGGCAGACCGAAGCCCGACGCCGCCGTCTGCGGGCTGAGGATGAACTCGGTCCCGAACCAGAGGATGAAGAGGATGAACGCGGCGGTCAGGGCGGTGTTGGTCTTCTTCAGTGCCATGGTTCGTCTCCTTGCGCGTCTTCGGGAGCTTGACAGGGCTTGGTGAGCGAGATGCACAGCCGTCCGGTCGCCGCCCTCGCCTGAGCCCGTGGGCCCACGGGCTCAGGCGAGGGCGGCGACCAGCAGCGCGAAGGCGGCGATGATCACGGCGACGCGGACGTAGTGGAATCGCTGCCAGCGGTTCAGCTGCTGCTTCCAGTCGACGGGCCGGTTGTCGGGGGTCCATGTCTTGTTCCGGTTGTTGATCGGAACGAGCAGCAGAACCGACATCACCACGCTGAGGATCAAGAGCGCGCCGGCGGCGACGACGAGGCCGGTGCCCTGGTGGTGCCACCCGGCGGCGGCCCAGATGCCGATGAGGACGAGCGAGCCGATGTACCAGACCGGCATCACGGCGCCGAGCATCCGGCCCCCGTGGGCGTGGCCGAGCTGGCCGCTGTCCTCCGGGAGGGCGTCGAGTATCCGGTTCATGACGAAGGCGACGGTGAACTCCACCCCCACCATCACGCCTACAACCACGGTGGTGACGACCTCGAGCGCGTTGAGCATGACGACCCCTCAGGAATCTAGTGCTGCTAGCTGTCGGGTCAACGCTAGTGCTACTGCCGCTCTCTTGTCTAGCAGTGCTAGAATCGAGTCATGTCGGTACAGGAACGCAAGCAACGGGAACGGGCTGAGCGCGAACGCCTGATCGTGGCGACGGCCCGTGAACTCGCCGAGCAGCAGGGCTGGGACGCCGTGACCACCCGTCGGCTCGCCGAACGCATCGAATACAGCCAGCCCGTCCTCTACAGCCACTTCCGCGGCAAGCGCGAGATCATCGGCGCCGTCGCCCTTGAAGGCGCCACAGAACTGGCCGTGGCGGTGCGGGCCGCGACCGCCGCCGTGGACGGCCCGCGCGAGCGGGTCGCCGCCCTCGCGCACGCCTACCTCGACTTCGCCGAGCACAACCCGGCCGTCTACGACGCGATCTTTCAGCTCGACGGCGGCCTGGCCTACGCGCAGGAAGACACCCCAGCTCCGCTCAAGGACGCCTTCGCCGCGCTGCTGGAGTGCCTCGGCGAGGTCGCCGGGGACGGCGTCGACACGGGGCTGTTCACCGAGACGTTCTGGGCGTGCCTGCACGGGCTGGCCACCCTGACCCGGGCGGGCCGGCTGCCGCCACGGGAAACCGGCCCCAGGGTGAAGCTCCTGGTGGACCGGCTCCCCCTGTTCTGACACAGCTGCATCACGGCCGGCCGGGCCGGTGCCACGACTCACTGGGCAGCTCCCTGGCGGGGCGCTGAAGGGAACCGGCGGCGCCCGGCGCGCCGCTGCGGGAGCCGCCGCACGACGAAACAGGCGCCGGCGCGCCGGGCAACTGCCCCTTCCACCCCCGGGGCGTGAGCCCACCGGGCGGCGTGCCGCGTGAACCTGCACTCCCTCGGTGGCACGGTCTCACCGGCCCTGCCCGGTGCGGTCCACGACATCAGGGGTGCCTACGCCCACGGCCCACTGGACGCGCTCGACACGACCGGCGTCACCTGCTGGGCGGACAAGGCATACCAAGGCGCCGTCCAAGTTGTTCGAGTTCCTTGCCGCCGCCGCTGGGACAAGCTCTCCGCAGGCCAGAAGGCTGTCAATCGCGCTCACGCGAAGATCCGCGCGCTCGGCGAGCAAGCCGTGGCGACCCTCAAGACATGGCGGCTCTTGCGCAAACTCCGGTGCAGCACCACCCGCATCACCGACCTGGTCAAGGCCGCCTTCACCTTGGAGCTGACCGCCTCGACCTGAGGATGCAAGATCCTCACCGATCCGCGTTGCTCAATCGGCCGGTCCCGTCGCCAATAGCACGTACTACCGGTTCGAGCAGCGACAACGTCCGCTCCTCCGCGTCGAGGGCGACGCGGACGCCGACCGGCATCGGCAGATTCGGGCCTGCGTGCCCGACCTCGACATTGCCCAGGACCGGGATGTCGCGGTCACCGAGGACGTCGAGGACGATCTCGGCCAGGGTCGGGGAGCCGTCGGGTGCGTCGAGCCCGTCGATCCCGTCCGGAACGCCCACCACCATGCCGGCGATCCGATCGAGGATGCCACTGTGCCTCAGTATCTGCAGGTAGCTCCACACGTGCGATGCCTGGCCGCCCGCCTCCTCCCAGAACAGCACCGCGCCGTCGAAGCGTTCGAGCGGCAGTGCGAAAGGCGTCGCCTGCGCCAGCACGATGCGGTTGATGAGCCCGCCGATCAGCGGACCTTCGGCCCGCCCGGCACGCCAGCATTCCCACGACGGACCGGCAGGCAGCGCACCGATCGGCTCCGTGTCGGTCAGCAGCGTCGCGTACAGCTTCGCCAGCTCCGTCCGGCGGGCCGCGGACGCTCTCTGCCAGTGCCCGCCGAGACCGGGCGTGGCCACGTCGGCATGGAATCCGACCAGGCCCGTGCGCGCGTAGAGCACCAGGTGCAGCAGGGAGATGTCGCTGTAGCCGAGGATCGGTTTGGGGTCGGCCCTGATCGCGTCGAAGTCGATCAGGTCGAGGTATCCGAATACCGTCTGGCCACCGTCGTGCGCGACGATCGCGCGCACCTCGGGGTCACACAGCAGACCGTTGAACTCCTTGGCGATCTCGTCCGGCCGCGCCGCGCTCCACCAGCGGTGCCGTCCGGCTTCGAGGAGCGGCGCGAGACGCACCCGGAATCCCATCCGCTCGATCTCGGTCACGGCCCGCTCGAGATCGGGCGCGTATCTGGCATCGAGCGGCCCGGACATTGCCGCGACGACGACAAGGTCTCCGGGCACGAGGGCCCGCGGCCGCAGCAGTTGGGACGGCTGGGGCAGTGCGGTGAGAGTCACCGAGGAAGTATCCCGGCGCCTGGAACGACGCGCGACACATTGGGCACGATCGCGGGGCGTTCATCGCGGCCGGAGGCTCAGGAACCAGCCACGTCCGTGGGCGCGGTCCATCCGGTGGCTCGGATCCACTCGACCAGGTCCAGGGTGGCCGGCTCGATCGAGCGCACCACCGCCGAGCGCACCACCGCGAGGTCCGCAGGGTGTTCCGCCCCTTCCGCGAACTCGCGGAACATCGCCCTGTCGAGGTCGTTGGGAAGCACGCTCAACGGGAGCGCCTCGTACCGTGCCGGGAGCCCGGCGCGCGCGCCGAACGCCGCGGCGATCTGAGGGCCTGTCAGCTCGTCGCCGACGAGCTCGACGGCTCCTCCGGGCGCCTTTGCGGTGTCGAGCAGGAGCGCGGCGGCGACCCGGCCGATGTCCCTGACCGAAATCATCTTCAGGGCGACGTCCTCCGGCAGCGGCAGCCTCAGCACGATCTCCCCATGTTCCAGGCTCGGTGCCATGACGCTCGCGAAGTTCTCCATGAAGGCGGCCGGGCGAACCATCGTGGCCCTCAGGCCGGACTTCCTCAGGTGCTCCTCGATCCAATGCTTCGAGTCGTGGTGCGGCACACCCGACTCCCGGTCCGCTCCGAAGACCGAGTTGAACACGACGTGCGGGACGCCCGCCTCGACGGCCGCGTCGACGAGCGCGGTGCCGATGCGGATCTCCGCCTCGACCTCTTGGAGGCTGTTCGCCTCCGGGGTCATGAAGTAGAACCCCTCGACCGTCGCCAGCGCGACGGCCAGCGACGCCGGGTCGTCGGTCCGGATGGCCGCCAGCTCGACGCCGCGGGCGGCCAGCGCCTGAGCCCGGTCGGACTGCGGGTTGCGGACCAAGGCCCGCACCCGCGCCTTGTGGTCCAGCAGCGCGTCGACCACTGCCCCGCCCTGTTGCCCCGTCGCGCCTAAGACTGCGATCGTGCCGGTCGTCTGTGTGCTCATCGCTGCCACCCTTCACTAGTTCATGACGTGAACGAAATTAGTTCACGGCATGAACTACGTCAAGGTGCGGGTGCAGCGAGGCCTCACGGTGTGATGGGTTGGTTCGAGGTGGGCGAAGAGAGGTCCGAGGTGTCCACGATGGCGGTGGCCACACGCTCGAAATCGCGCTGGTCGTCTGCGCCGAGGTTGCTCGCGATCTCGGGCAGACGCCGGACGACCTCGGCGTAAACGGCCTCGCCGAGCACCTTCCCCGTGGACGTCGCGCTGAGCATGACGACCCGTCGGTCCTGCGCCGAGCTTGTCCGGCCGACCAACTCGCGCCGCGCGGTGCGATCGACCAGCTGGCTCAATGCGTTCTTCGTCATACCCAACGCCGCGGCGAGGTCAGCCATCTGCCGCGGCTCGTTCCTGACTGCGCAGAGCAGCGTGGCCTGCGAGGGGGTCAGGTCGAACTCGGCGCAGATCTGCGCGTACTTGCGTTGGATCACAACCGAGAGCCAGAAGAGCTTGTCGCCATAGTCCACGCCGGCCTCCCAGTCCGATGACGAACGATCAGCCTACTCGTCGCGGGCCGGCAGACCACGCCCCTCACCGGGAGATGCACACCGCCGCGAGACCGGCTTGGTATGCCCAGCACCGACGCCATGGCGCACCCCTCGATCACGGAGCCGGAACAAGACGCCGGATGCCTCCCTCATTCCGCGCCATAACATGCCCGACCAGCGGAAATCAAGCGATCATGTCCGGTTGAGAGACGGCTTCTGAGCGACTCGGTGTATCCCAGAGGCACCAATACGTCCTCACGCGCGTCCCCGCCTCGCTGCCGGTGGCGCCGGGCAGGAGCTGCATGATGGTGCGGCCCTGCGCGTCCTGCTCCGTCGTGGTCGTGATGGCCAGACCGCCCGGGTCCTGGATGTTATGCGTCGACTGGCCCTTCCCTGGCCCAGTCGTGGGCCCTCTGGCCCACCCGGCTCTCGCCCGGGACGGACGGGTGCTCACACACCTGGGCAGCGGCCGTGCTCTTGGTGACCTGGTCCTTGACCTTCGTCCTCCGGATTCTGATCCCCTCCTGCGGGTCTGGCACCCACTTAAGGGATCTCGGCCACATTCACCGCAGCTGATCCACTCACGGGCGACACGTGAAAGCCTCGCCGAAGTGGCTCACCCGAAGGGACATGGCAGGCAAATGAACGACGGGACTTCCGAACTCGACGCCGGAACCGACGCACAGAGCCGCGAAGTTGAGCAGCGGATGCCGATCGGGCTGATCGCGCTGGCGCTGGGCGGGTTCGGGATCGGGCTGACCGAATTCCTGATCGCCGGGCTGCTGCCGCAGGTCGCGTCGAGCTTCTCGGTGTCCGAGGCTGCGGCGGGTCGGCTGATCTCCGGCTACGCCCTGAGCGTCGCCGTCGGCGCGATCGCCCTCACTGCCGCGACGACTCGGTTGCCGCGCAAGAATGTCCTCATCGGCCTGGTCGCCTTGTTCGTCCTCGGCAATCTGCTGTCCGCCATCGCCCCCGACTACCAACTGATGCTGCTCGGCCGGATCGTCGCCGCGCTGTGTCACGGCTCGTTCTTCGGGATCGGGTCGCTGGTGGCCCGGGCCCTGGTCGCGCCGGAACGCAAGTCCCGCGCGGTGGCGATCATGTTCGCCGGCCTGACGGTGGCGAACGTACTCGGCGTGCCCTTCGGCGCCCTGGTCGGCGAACGCTGGGGCTGGCGGGCCGCGTTCTGGGCCGTCACCGGCATCGGCGTCCTCGCCCTGGCCGGAATCGCCACCCTGGTTCCGGCCCGGGCAGGTGAGCCGCAGTCCACCGGGATGGGGGCGAACGGGATCGCGGCGGCGCCCACCAGTCTGCGTGCCCAGTTCCGCGCCTTTCGCTCCGCGCAGGTCTGGCTCACTCTGGCGGCCACCGCGCTCAGCTACGGCGGCATGTTCGGCGCCTTCAGCTACATCGCGTACACCTTCACCGAGGTCGCCGGCTTCTCCACCGGGGATGTCTCCTGGCTCTTGATGGTCTACGGCGTCGGCCTGGTCGTCGGCAACATGATCGGTGGTAAGGCCGCCGACATCGACCGGGACCGCGCCCTGCTGCTGGCCCTGGCCGGCCTCACCGTCACGCTGTTCGCCTTCGGCCTGCTGGCGGCCAGCGCCACCGCGACAGTGATTCTGGTCTTCCTGATGGGCGTGTGCGGCTTCGCCGGCGTCCCCGGCCTGATCACCCGTGTCACCGACGCCGCCCACGGCGCCGCCCTCGCCGCCAGCGCCAACGTCTCCGCCTCCAACGTCGGCAACGCCCTCGGCGCCTGGCTCGGCGGTCTCGCCATCACCGCCGGCTACGGCTACGCGGCACCGCTCTACGTCGGTAGCGGCATCGCCCTGACCTCCGTTGCCATCATGGCCGTTGCCGCCCACCAGATCCGGTCACCCGGAGGACAGAGTTGACGCACCCGCTGGACGGCTGCCTGATCGAGGACTTCGTCCGCGCCCTGGTTGCCGGCCACGGCGCCCAGCGGAGCGCGACTCGCCTCTTCGCTCCGAGCGTGGGCCAAGGGCGTCGGAACAGCCTCGGGCGAGATCCGGAACACCGGCGGGGCTAGGGCGTGTTGCGGCAGCCGACACTTCGCCGTGCATGGCGGAGATTGGCGAGTCCTCGCCCCGGGCATACCCGAGCGATGCGGTCCTGGCCGCCATTCTCCGTTCGCCGTGACCATGCCACCACGATGTTCGGGTCCCCATCAAGGAGACCTCATCGGCGTGCAGCCGATCTCCAGCAGCGTGGTCTGCCCTGGTGACATCACGATGATGTCCGCGATGTCTGCCGGAGTCGGCAGGGTGCCCACGCCCACCCGGGCGCACCGGGAGGGTTCCACCCCTGCCATGTCGTCACCCGACCGGGTGACGGGCCGTCAGGGGCTGTCAGTTCGGCGGCCGACGTGACCTTCGTTCGCCACTGCCGAGGGTCCGACTGCCGGACACCGTGGCGATGGAACCCGGCAGCAGGGTGCCCGATAGCGGCGACCGGTCTCATACGAGATGAATACGTACGCGTGGGCGGCCGTTTCGGAGTTGAAGTACGTGCCGCTGAATGAGGTGAGCGTCCGGGCCGCCGAGATCCGCAGCGGCGTACCCGCGCCGTGCAGCCGCCGTACGGTGTACGGCGACTCGAAGATGAGATCCACGCGCTCGGCCGCACCTATCAAGGTCAGCCGCCCCCGGGGCCGCCTCGACGCTGGTCTCCGCCCGCCCGCCCGTAGCAGGGTCGAGCGGCACAAGGCTCAGAGCGGCGTGCCTGCCGTTCTGGTGCGAGACGCGGTGGAGGTCCTCGGCCCGGTGGGCCTTCGCTGGGGAGGCCGACCCCCCTCGTTCCCTGATCAAGCAGCCTGGTGCGCCGCCTGCTCGAGTCCACCGGCACGGAGGGCATCCTCGATCTCGCCGAGCTTCGCCGGCGACAGGACTCCCACCTGCTCGGTCAGATCTTCCTGGGCGAGCGTGACCAGCCAAGTGCACGGGACAAGACCGGGACGAGGCAGCGCTACTCGGAGGACGCCCTGAAGAGGCAGCCCCTCGGGCTCCCCCACCACCACCTCGACGGCCACACCGCTGATCTCGGTCCCCGCAGGAGCGACGATCTGCATCGCTCGGAACCCGGACGCTTCGTCTCCTGACAGCAGTACTACCGGCCGCCGCTCGTCAATGTCCGCCAACCAGACCTCGCCGCGCTGCATGTGCCCTCCCGACGCAGGATCGCGGGGGAACCCTGCCCGCCCCGGACCGAACAACCTCATTGCCGGCCGTAATCCAACCAGTTCAGCGGTCGAAGCGGCCAGCGAACCCGGTGAACCTTCGCGGTCACAGCACTACGTCACAGCACTAACCGCAGGCGTCGGAACAGTCCACGCTGAACCAGCAGGCCGGCACGTCGTGGGCGGCGCCACGGCGGAGGTGCACCAACGTGGCCAACAGCCGGTCGACGAAGACGCGCCTGTGATTGGCAACGGCGTTGACAGCCCTCTGCCTTGGACGCGCGACGAGTGCCGCCTGGTGCCGCTCGCGATCTCGATCGCCACGTGCCGGCCTGGGGCTTTCTCCACCGCCTGCGCTGGGACGAGGCTCGGCCGGGACCCCGCGTCACTTCTCCGGGCGACCTGGCCGAGCCGCTCCACGGGCGCCCGGTCAGTCTGTCCGATGACGATGCAGCCGCCCGTGGTTGCGCCACCAGAGGACCTTTCCGTCGGGGCCGCGCACGAAGTTGGAGCGGGTGCCGATCGGCCGGCCGTCGGGATCGAGGTCCAGTGCGAAGTCGGTGCGGTAGAAGGCGGCCCCGACGTCGCTGCTCTGGCTCTGGCCCGTGTCCTCTTCCTCGGCGGCGGCCTCGCTGCTCGGGTCCTGGACCGTCTGGGTGCCGCGCAGTTGCCCGTTGTGCCGGGTCAGTGTGATGACGGTGTCCTCCATGGCGCCCTTTTCGTTGATCCGCTGGGCGATGTAGGAGCCCTCGTACGGGGCGAGTTGCGGGTTGCTGAAGGACCTGGCCGTGGCCGGGAGGTTGGTCACGCCGGCGAACAGGTTCAGGGCCCAGTCGTCGGTGAACAGCTCGTCCCGGAGCACCGTCCCGCCTTGCGAGTTGGTCAGCAGGGCCAGTGCGAAGCCGCGGCTCGGAACCATCAGAAAGCCCGAGATCTGACCCGGCCAGGTCCCGCCGTGCTGCACGATCCGCGGTCCTTGGGCGGTCGGGCGCAGCATCCAGGTGATTCCCATGCCGTCGAGTTCCACGACCAGGGTGCCGCCGGGGCCGGGGTTGGAGCGCATCTGTTCCAGCGATTGCTCGCTCAGCAGTCGCGTGCCGTCAGGCGCCGTACCGTCTCCCAGGTGGAAGCGGGCCCAGTTCAACTGGTCGCGCACGCTGGAGACGAGACCTCCGGTCGGCGCGAGGCTTCGTGGCTGGGGCCAGAAGGACGGGTCCAGCACGGCCTTGCCGTCGACGACGTCGTGTGACGCCGCGACGTTGAAGCCGACGATCTCATCGCTGGAGAAGCGGCTGTGGCCGAGCCCGAGGGGATCGATGACCAACTCACGAACCGCGGCCTCGTACGTCGTGCCCGTCACGGCCTCGATGATCCGCCCGGCCACGCACAGTGCCGCGTTGTTGTAGGCGAACACCTCGCCGGGTGGGGTGAGTTGGGGAAGGCGTGCCATCGAGGCCACGAAGCGGGCCAGGGCGTCGTCGCCGGGTCCGAAGTCCTGGTAGTCGTCACCGAGCCACCCTGCGCTGTGGTTGAGGAGTTGTCGTACGGTGACCTGGGCCGAGGCGTACGGGTCGGCCACCGCGAAGCCGGCAAGGTAGCGGCGCACCGGGGCGTCCAGGTCGACGTCGCCCCGCTCGACCAGCCGCATGATGGTCGTCCCGGTGAAGGTCTTGGTGGTCGAACCGACGCGGAAGACGGTGTCCCCGTCGACGGGAACCGGATGGTCGACGTTGGTGACCCCGTAGCCCTTGACGTACTCCTGGCCCTCCCAGAGCACGCCCACCGCCGCTCCGGGAATCGCGTACGTGCGCATGCTCGCCTGGATCTTGGCGTCGAGGGCGCTGAACGGTGAGGTGTCGGCGGTGCCGGTGCCGCCGCCCTGGACGGTGGATTGCGGCGCGGTGGCCGCGGTGGCCGTCTGCCCCGGCGAGACGGTCGCGCAGCCCACCGCCGCCGCAGCGCCGAGAAAGCCGCGGCGAGACCATCCGGTGGCACCGCCGTCTTCGGACGAAGCACAGCGCACGGTGTCGGACTCGGCCGACAGCACATCCTCGGTCACGAACCGGCTCCCTCACTGCCGATGACGAACGTCGGCGGCTTCACGGAACTCACGCACCGCGTGTCGGGGTGGTCGGGGTTGTCGAAGAAGGACGTGATCACCTTTGCCCCGCACGGATTGTCGAAGGTCCCGTGGGCGACCCCGGCCAGCGTCACCACCGTGGAGCGAGGGAGCGTGCGGGCCACGTAGCGCCCCCACTGGGCCCCGGTCTGGGCGTCGAAACTCCCGGAGATGGCAAGAGTGGGGATGTTGCTTCGAGTGACCTCGCGAATGGAGTCGGGCGCCTTCGGGACGTTCCACGCCTGGCATGCCTGCCGCAGGAACGGCAGCTGGGGCGCCTGGGCCAGGACCGAACGGGGAAGCTCGGGAAAGGCTCGCTGTCCCTTGGCGAGCTGCTCGTCCGGGGTCTCGAACGGTACCCATTCGCTGCACCACACGCTCAGCGAGAACCCGTGTGCGAACATCCCCTGCGAGCCGGGAATCCAGGCCGACGCCCACTGCTCGGCGATGCGCCCGGGGTGGCCGTGGGCCAGTTCGTCCACGGCCGACGGGAAGTCGTCGGGGGCGTGGCTGGCACGCACCAGCCAGTTGAGGAGCGCCCCGCCGTCCAGGACCACCTTCACCTTGCCGACCTGCGGCACTGTCGCGTGAGTGGTGACCGGATGGGCCTCGAGCTCACGCACCATGCGCAGGAAGGTGGCGCCGATGTCCGGGTAGTGCTGCCGGCACGAGGGCTGGGCCGCGCAGGCGCCGACGATGTTGTCGAACGCCTCCCGCATGCTGCTCCACGTCCATCCGGGCGTCGCCTCCGACGGCGGCACGACGCCGTCGACGGTCACCGAGCGGATTCCTTCGGGGAACATGCGCATGTAGGTCAGCGCCAGCTGTGTCCCGTAGGAGTGCGACAGCACGTTCCACTCCCGGATGGCCAGGACCTTGCGCAGATCCGCCAGG
This sequence comes from Streptomyces sp. RP5T, assembly GCF_003933965.1. Lineage (GTDB taxonomy): Bacteria > Actinomycetota > Actinomycetes > Streptomycetales > Streptomycetaceae > Streptomyces. The sequence goes on along the minus strand of NZ_RSAJ01000011.1, from coordinate 22,594 downwards.
TCGGCGGCGTTCTCGCTGGTGTTGTAGGCGGCTGGGTCGATTCCCTGGGCTGTCAGGCGCTCGTGGCATCGTGCCGCGGCCTGGGCGTACCGGTCTCCGGTGGAGGGTGCGTCGTAGCGGAGGTGCACGCGGTCCGCGTAGAACTGGTCGATCTCAGGGCAGGTCAACGGCCGCTGGGAGGAGTACGTCCCGCGCTGGGACAGGACGACCAGGTCGCGGTCACGGTTCAGGCCGGCCTCGGTGAGTTCGGATATGTTCCCGAGGGCGTCCGCGCCGGGGCCGCCGGTGAGGAACACGATCGGATCCTGGCGTGGTTTCGGCGCTTGCGCCGACACGAGCGCAACGGCCAGACGAAGGGTCCGCGTGGACGGGTGTGCCCGGTTCTCCGGTACGACGAGGAAGCCGCAGCGGGTGTCCTTCAGTGGCCCGTACGTAGTAGGGCACGGAGCGGGCTCGAACCGGGACGGCGGCTGCGTCGGCGCGTGACCGGACTGCGGCAGCGCAAGCTCGGTTCCCGGGAAGATCCAGTGGCCTCGGTCGCTGGAGGCGTACCCGTGCCGACGGGCCGCCTCCTCGATGGTGTGCTCGTTGAGGGCGTAGACGCTGTCCCACCGCGTTCCGCTGCCGAGGGTGCGCTGGGCGATGTCCCACAGCGTGTTCCCGGAGACGACGGTGTGCGTGCCGCTCTGCGCGCGTGCGGGCATCCAGGTGCCGGGTATTCGTGACGGGGACGGACCGAGCTGGGAGCGGTTCAGGAGCGGGGTGCCGTCCTTGCCCGCTGAAGGCTTGAGACCGGGGGCGGCCACGCCGGGCATGCCGTGGGCCGGAGCCGCGCACAGCATCGTCAGACCGGCCAGGAACATGGCAGCGGCGGCAGCTGTGCCGCGGTTGCGTATGGGCATGTCGTCCTTCCGAGGAGGTACCGGAGGCAACCCAGAAGCACCGGTCGTACGCGTCAGCAGCGGTGTGGTCGCCAGACCTCATGCTGTGAGGCCCGCCCGTACCCCGCACTCCAGCGGGCCCGAAAGGAGCACACAACTGACGGCGAAAGGACGAAGCTGCCCGCAGGCGGTCTGGGCTTGGCGCACCGGGCAACGCCCCGCTCACCCTCCAGGTGGGCTCGGGCTCCGTCCTCACCATCACGTTCGCCCGCGCCCGGACACGTGCCCGGCCCGAACCCCCGAGGGAGCCGGGCCGGGCACCACACCACCGGCCACCCGCCATGGCCGGAGCGCTCGTCGGTTCACGTGCGAGGGGTGGCGCCGGGGCCGGAGACCCGGCTTCGGGCCGGTGCAGTGTCACGGCTCAGGACGGGCGAGGGACGGAAGCCCTTGAACGTCAGCCAGAGGCCGAGCCCGAACTCCCAGGCCGCGATGGGGAGGGTGAGCAGCAGGCTGGCGACGGAGAGGTCGTCCATGCCGCCGAAGGCGACCACCATGCACTTCGTCACCATGAGCGGTACGCCGATGAACCCGAGGACGGGAAGCGAGCGGGGGACGAGGCCGGCGCGGTACAGCACCGTTCCGAGGAACAGGGCGTTGATCGCGGACATGATCCCGGGGCCGAAGAGGAAGGTCCAGTCGCGGACGTCCACCAGGGCCTGGGCGACGGTGGTCAGGCCGGCCGGTGCGTCGGTGCTGCCGCCGAGGTCCTGGCGGAGGGTGACGACCGACAGGATGCTGACGACGCCGACGAGGATCAGACCGGCTTCGACCAGGCGGGAGGAGACGAACCCGAGCGCCGCGGTCCTGCTGACCCGCCGGGTCACGGGGTAGAGGGCGAGGGCGGTGGCGACACAGGCGAAGGCGGTGACCAGCTCCATGACGCCGCCGAGGACCACCTGGGTGTCCTGGCCTGCGCCCAGAACGTAGTCGGCGTGGTCGGTGACGGGTTCGAGCAGCGGCAGCGCCGGGATCGAGGCCGCGAAGGTGATCAGGTAGGCGATGCCGCCGAGGAGGGCGACGCGGCGGTCCTTGCTCATGACGTGCTCCGTGCGGACAGGACTCTGACGCGGATCCTGTGCAGCTGCGGCATGAGGCCGTAGATGACGATCGGGACGGCGATGGTGGCGAGCACGAACGTGCGCAACAGCGTGGACATGGGGCTCAGCCAGCCGGCGAGCGTCACGTTGAGCAGAGCCAGGGTGGGGAACACGCAGAGCCAGATCATCAGCGCGAGCTGGTGCTTGGTCGGCGGTCCGACCCGGGGGGTGTTCTTGTCGGACATGGTGGTGCCTCTCGTTCGGATCTCGGGTGTCGGATCTCGGGTGTCGGGTGTCGGGCGTTGTCGGGACAGGCGGGCCGGGTCGCCCGGATCAGGTGGGCCGGACCGTGCGGAACGCCTCGACGGCGTCCCGCACGTCCTCCTCGGTGAGGTCGTTGTTGATCGCGATCGCGGCGGCGGAGCCCTCGCCCGCGGCGGTGATGACCTGCGCCCGCGGGTTCACGGCGTTGCCCGCCACCCACAGGCCGGGCACCGAGGTGAGGCCGCCGGCATCGACGAGCGGCCATCCGGCGTCGTCGGTCCGGGCGCCGAGACCCCGGACGAGGGCGTTGTTGCCGACGAACTCGGGCCGCACGAACACGGCGGTGCGCGGGACGCGGCGGCCGTCGGCGAGCTCCACCCCGCCGAGCCGGTCGTCCTCGACGACCAGACGGGCCACCTCGCCCTCGACGATGCCGATGGCGCGGGCGGTGAGCCGTTCGCGGTCGGAGTCGTTGAGATGCGTGGTGTGGGAGAAGAAGACGACGTCCGGACTCCACATCTGGATCAGGAGCGCGTGCTGGACGGCACCCGGGGTCCCCCCGAGGACACCGAGAGGCTGGTCACGGACCTCGTGGCCGTGGCAGTAGGGACAGTGCAGCAGATCGCGCCCCCATCGCTCGGCCACGCCCGGGACGTCGGGGAGCCGGTCGCTCAGGCCGGTGGTGACCAGCACCCGCCGGGCCAGCAGGGTGCCGCCGTCCTTGAGGAGGACTCCGAACGTTCCGTTCGGCGACCGCATGAGGCCGCTGACCGTCTGGTCGACGAACTCCCCGCCGTAACCGGCCACCTCGGTCCGTCCGACCGCGAGAAGGTCGGCCGGCGGCATGCCGTCGCGGGAGAGGAAGCCCTGCATGTGCGTGGCCGGGGCGTTGCGGGGCCGGCCGTCGTCGATGACGACGACCTCGCGGCGGGCGCGAGCCAGGACCAGGGCCGCGGAGAGTCCGGCGGCTCCACCGCCGATCACTGCGATGTCGTAGGTGTTCATGTCTGGGAGCATGCGACCGCCGTCCCGTGGACAGCGACGTTTGTTGCCGAAACCGGGACGTGCGCGGTTCGCTGGAGGACATGGACGACCCGAACGAACGCATCACCGCCGCGCTCGGCGAGGTGGGACCGCGGCTGAAGCGGATCCGCGCGCAGCGCGAGATCAGCCTCGCGGAGCTGGCCGACGCGACCGGCATCTCGAAGAGCACCCTGTCCCGGCTGGAGACCGGCCAGCGCAAACCGAACCTGGAACTGCTCCTGCCCCTGGCGCACGTGTACGGCGTGCCGCTGGACGAACTCGTCGGGGCACCGGAGGTGGGCGACCCACGGGTGCGGCTGAAGGCGCACCAGGTGCACGGCCGTACCGTCATCCCCCTGACGCGCCAGCCGGGCGCCGTCCAGGTGTGGAAGATCGTCATACCCACGACGAAGAGCAAGGTCGAACTGAAGACGCACGAGGGCTACGAATGGCTCTACGTCATCTCCGGGAAGCTGCGCATCGTCATCGGTGACCACGACCTCGTCCTCGGCCCGAGCGAGGTCGCCGAGTTCGACACCCGGGTGCCGCACTGGTTCGGCAGCACCGGCGAGGCACCGTGCGAGGTGCTGTCCGTGCTGGGCCGGCAGGGCGAACGCATGCATGTGCGGGCCCGGCCGAAGGGCCGCGGCGGTGACGGACACTGACCCGTGAACCGTCTTCGCGGCGCTCCCCCCAGAGGTGCGGCGCGGGGGCCGGCCGAAGTGCTGGTCAGAACGGGGGCAGGGGGTCGTACTGGATCTCACGGCGGACCTCCCGGGAGCGCTCGACGTCGGTGAGGCGGGCCACGAGGTGCAGTGCCATGTCGATGCCGGCGCTGACCCCGGCGCTGGTGATCAGGTCGCCGTCGTCGACGAAACGCGAGATGACGTCGGTGACGACCGTGGGGTCCAGCTCGGAGAGCGTGTTGAGCGAGGCCCAGTGCGTGGTCGCCCTGCGGCCGACCAGCAACCCCGCAGCCGCGTAGACCAGGCTGCCGGTGCAGACCGACGTCATCAGGGGAACCGAGGCGCGCTGCCGGCGGACCCAGTCGAGGTGGCCCCGGTCGTGCAGCATCGGCCTGGTGCCCGGGCCACCGGGGTGCACCAGGACGTCCATGGCCGGGGCGTCCTCGATCGAGTGGTGCGCGCCGAGCACCAGGCTCTTGGCGCCCCGGACGGGCCGGCCGTCGTACGAGAGGCAGAAGGCGTCCCAGCCGTCCTCGGGGTACTGCCGCGTCCAGGCGGACAGCACCTCCCAGGGGCCGACGGCGTCCAGCTCCTCGACCCCTTCGAAGAGCAGGATCCCGATCCGGCGCCGCCGTCCGTCACCCGGTGCCGGGGCGTCGTTCACATGGTCGTGATGGTCGTTCATGGAACGAATCCTCACCGCCTGCGGCCCCGGTCGCCCCGGTCGAACGGCCGGGGTTCGCTCCCGGACCGCGGCGCGCGGGGCGAGGTATGTTTCGTGGCGTGATGGTCGGTCGCGAACCGGAGCGGCGGCTCCTGGACGCTCTTGTCGAGGGGGCGCGCGACGGGACAGCGGGGACGCTGGTCGTCCGGGGCGAGCCCGGCGTCGGCAAGTCGGCGCTGCTCGACGAGCTCGTGGCGGGTGCCGGTGACGCCACCTTGCTGCGCACCCGGGGCCTGGAGGCCGAGGCGCCGCTGGCGTTCGCGGCGCTGCACCGGTTGCTGCGTCCCGTCACCCGGCTCCGTAGCGGACTGCCCGAACCCCAGGCCAGGGCCCTGCGGGTCGCGTTCGGCGAGGAGGAGGGTGCGTCGGTCGAGCCGTTCCTGGTGGGGGTGGCGACGCTGTCGATCCTCACCACCGCGGCGGAGGAGAGACCGGTGCTGTGTGTCGTGGACGACGCGCACTGGCTGGACGCCGCCACGGCCGGGGCCCTTCTCTTCTGTGCCCACCGGCTCGGGGCGGACCGCGTGGCCCTCGTCCTCGCAGCCCGGGACGAGGCCTGGGGGACCTTCGACCCGCAAGGTCTGCGCGAGCTGGTCCTGACCGGACTCGACCCCGCCGCATCCCGCGCCCTGCTCCAGGCACGCTTCGGCGACGCGACCGGGCCCGGAGTCGTGGAGCGGCTCGTCGCCGAGACCCGCGGCAACCCCCTGGCACTGCTGGAGCTCCCCGCCGAGCTGACCCGGGACCAGCTCAGCGGCGTGGAACCCCTGCCCCCGCAGCTCCACCTGACCTCGCGCGTCGAGCGGATCTTCCTCGACCGCAGCCGCCGCCTGCCGCCGACCGCGCAGACGGTGCTGCTCCTCGTGGCGGCGGACGACAGCGGCGCACCCGACGTGGTGCGGCGGGCCGCAGCCACCCTGGGCCTCGTCGACACGGACCTCCAGGCAGCGGTCGACGCGGGACTGCTCGTCGAGAGTCCTGCGGCGCTGTCGCTCCGTCACCCCCTGGTCCGCTCCGCGGTCTACCAGGCCGCGACCGGAGCCCAGCGGCGGCAGGCCCACCGGGCCCTCGCGGGCGCCCTGTCCGGCCACGGCGATCCCGACCGTGAGGCATGGCACCGTGCCTCCGCCGCCGAGGGACCCGACCCGGAGGTGGTGGCCGCCCTGGAGCTGGCCGGCGCCCGGGCTCGGCGACGGGGCGGACACGTCGCGGCGCTCGCGGCGTACGAACGCGCCGCGGCACTCTGCGACGACCCGGCGAAACGCACCGGACTCATCTTCGCCGCGGCCCGGAGCGCCTGGGCCTGCGGCCGGGCCGGCCAGGCGCGGGCGCTGCTCTCGAAGGCGCGCGAGACGACGGACGACCCCCTGCTGCTGGCCGACGTCGCACGTCTGCGTGGTCATATCGAGGTCAACCTGGGTTCGGCGTCCGAGGCGCACCGGATCTTCGTGGAGGCCGCCCAGGCCGTCCACCCGGTCGACCCGGCCAGGGCCCTCGACATCGGGGTCGCCGCCGCCGTCATGCGTACCTTCGGCGCCGACAGCGGTACGCCGCTACCGGCCACCGACGCCCTGGTCGTGCCCGCCGCCGACGACGCGCCGCGGACGCTGTGCCTGCGGCACCTGCTGGTCGCGATGACGCGGGTGGCCGAGGGAGAGTGGCATGCCGCCACGACCGCCCTGGACCGTGCGCTGGAGCTCGGCGACCGGGTCGACGACCGGGACGTGCTGTGGAACCTCGCCAACGCCGCCCTCCAGCTGGGCGACGACCGGGCGCAGCAGCACTTCTACGGCTACGCGCTCTCGCGGGCGCGGGAGGCCGGGGCCGTGACGGCGGTGGTCTACTGCCTGCAGCGGCTCTGCTTCGGCCAGTACCTGGCCGGCGACCTCGTCGCGGTGCGCAACAGCGCCGAGGAGGCCGTCTCCCTGGGCCGGAGCATCGGCCAGCCTGCGATGGCGGCTCCGCCCCTTGCCTGGCTGGCCGTGCTCGCGGCCCTGCAGGACCGGGACGACCACGAGGACCACCTCGCACGGCTCCAGGAACTGGTCGCGGCGTACCCCCTCGGGATCCTGACCGATCCCGTCCACGACCTGACCCGCTGGGCCGAAGGACTTCGCGCGGCCGGTTCCGGCGACAGCGCCGGAGCGTTGCACCAGCTCGCACGGTTCCGGTTGCCGGTCCTCGCGCGAATGTCGGCCGCGGAACGCATCGAGGCCGCGGTGCGCGCCGGGGACATGACGGCCGCCCGTGGCTGGACCGACGAACTGGCACGCTTCGCCGACGCCACCGGCAGGCCGTGGGCGCTCGCCACCGCGGCCTTCGGGCGTGCGCTCACAGCGGACCGCGCCGAGGCCGACGCGTTCTTCGGACAGTCCCTTGCCCACCACGCGGACGCCGGCCGCCCGCTCGACGCGGCGCGGGCCCGGCTCGCCTACGGGGAATGGCTGCGCCGCGTCCAGCGGCGGGTCGACGCCCGGCAGCACCTGCGCCGGGCCGTCGAGACCTTCCGGGACCTGCGCGCCGAGTCCCTGGCCGCACGGGCCGACCAGGAGCTTCGTGCCTCCGGGGAGACCGCGCGCAGGCGCGACCCGTCCACACCGGTCAGGCTCACCCCGACGGAGCTGCAGATCGCACGGCTGGTGAGTTCCGGCCTGTCCAACAAGGACGTGGCGGCCCAGTGCTGGATCTCTCCCCGGACGGTCGCCTTCCACCTCCGCAACGTCTTCGCCAAGGCGCAGGTCACCTCCCGGAGCGAGCTCGCCGGGCTCGATCTGGCCTGACACCGATCCCGGCCATCTGACCGGGGCGAGCGCTCGGCATCGGGGCCACGCTCGGACGCAGTGCACCACGCCGTCACCGGCACCCCACTGCGAGAGCGAGACCGCCATGACCGTCCACACCGACCCCATCCGTGCAACGGAGCCGCACCGCAGTCCGGGTGCCTGGCCCGTCACCCGCGTCGTCCTCGGTTCACTTCTCGTAGGAGCCGTGAGCGCCCTGGTCCTGATCATGCTGGTCTTCCCCGGAGCCACCGAGGCGGTCGTCACCGGTTCACTGCTGTGCGGCTTCGATGCCGGCTGGGGCGCACTCGCCTTCGTCTCGGCCCGCAGGACCCGCCGGCCGCAGCGCTGGGCGCGAGTCCCCGCGGTCGCCATGTCGGCCACCGGAGCGGGTCTCGTCGCCTTCGCTCCGGACGACACCGCCCTGTCGGTGCTGAACTGGGTGTGGCCCCCGCTCATGCTGGCCCTGGTGGCCTGGATGTTCGTCCAGGCCCGTCGGTCCCTGCCGACGCGGGCACGTCTGCTGCTGGCCCCGGTGTTCGTCACCCTGGCCGCGACCGCCGCCGGAGCCCTGGTCCAGGACGTCACCTCGCCCCTGGTCCGGCACGACCACCCGGCTCCGGGCAGGACCTTCGCGGTGGGCGACCACCGACTGCACATCGACTGCCGAGGCGCGGGCGGACCGACGGTCGTCCTCTTCAACGGCCTGGGCGAGTTCTCCGCCTCCTGGGCCCGGATCACCGATCAGGTCGGCGACACCGCGCGGGTGTGCGCCTACGACCGTGCGGGCCAGGGCTGGAGCGACGACGCGGACGAGCCGCAGGACGGCGTCACCGCGGCGGCCGACCTGCACACCCTGCTCGCAGCGGCCGGTGAGCGCGGACCCTATGTGCTCGTCGGGCACTCCACGGGAGGCCCGTACGCGTTGACGTATGCCGCGCGGTACCCCGGGGACGTCGCCGGCATGGTGCTCCTCGACAGCTCCAGCCCGCGCCAGTTCGCCGACATGCCGGCCTACCCCGCGCAGTACGCGCTGATGAAGCGCGGCCTGTCCCTCCTGCCCACGCTCGCCAGAGTCGGACTGGGCCCGGTGACCGCCCCCGACTCGCACCTGCCCGGCGCCGAGGGCGACCTGGTGGAGGCCATGGGCTCGACCGTCCGCGCGCAGCGCAACGGCCGCGACGAGCTCGCGATGGTCCCACGCGTCTTCGAGCAGTCGCGGTCGCTCACCACGCTGGACGCCCGACCGCTGGTGGTGCTCACCGCGTCCGAGAACCTCACCACCGAGGGCTGGTCCGCGGCCCAGGACCGGCTCGCGGGCCTGTCCGGCGACAGCGTCCACCGCGACGTCCGCTCCTCCCACGCCGGCCTCGTCGAGGACGTGCACGGCTCGGACGCCTCGGTGGCCGCCATCACCGCCGTTGCCCGGTCCGTGAGCAACGGCACGCCCGTGTCGGCGTCCTGACACCCACCACCCCGTATCCGACCCGAGGCGCAGGCGATGTCCCACGCTCCCGCCCACCACAACCACCCGGTCGAGCACCCGGAGGACCAGGGTCCCCGCAGACCCTGTCCCCTGCTCGCCGTCGCGCTCGCCGCCCAGATCCTCGACGTCCTCGACGTCCTCGACGTCTCCGTCGTCAACACCGGCCTGTCGACGATGCGGCGCAGCACATGGACCTTGATGGTGGGTGCCGGGGTCCATCGTGGGCCGGCATACGGGCGGTTGGGGCGGAATTTGCATTCGCATGACCGCCGAGGGGCCGGGCGTCCGTCCCGGCCCCCGCTGGTTCCTCCTCAGCCGGGCTGCCGCACCGGCTCCGGTGCCTCCCGTTGTTGGTACGCCGCCCAGTCCACGATCTGCACCGCCGCACCGGCGGCCTCCTGCCCCCGGCAGTGGGCGTGATGTCTGCGGGCGATGCCGTCCAGGTCGAGGTGGGAGCCGAAGGCGGGGTGCGCCGCCAGCCGTCGTGCGTAGGCCCACAGACGGGGGTGTCCGGTCATCCGGTGCACCGCTGCGGCGTCCAGGTGGTGGCGGTGCACGGTGTCCAGCTGCACCAGCGTCACCCACAACTGCACGTCCGCGAGCGTGATGTCGCTGCCCAGCAGGTGCTTCCGCGAGGCGAGCCGCCACTCCAGCACGTCCAGCGTGCGCAGCAGGGTGGCCGCCGCGGTGTCGCGTGCCGCCGGGTCACCGCCGGGCTGCCCGGCGCGTTGGGCGGCCCAGGTGATGCCCTGGTCGCAGAGCCGAACCACGGCCGCGATCGCCTCGTCGGCACCGCGCGGGTGGAGATCGGGACCGTGATCGGCGAACCGCCGGGCCAGGTCGCGCAGGATGTCGGGGGTGTGCGTGCTGACGATCCGTCCGGTCCAGTCGTCGCTGAGGACCGGCGCCACGGCCGGACCGGGGTGCTGGTGTGAGCTGGCCTCGTACAGCGCACGCAGCGCCCGGTGTCCGCCGCCGGGTGCGTCGGGCACGGCGGGCAGCAGCGTCACCGGCAGGGTGTCGTCGAGGCCGAGCAGGCTGTGTGTGACGGCGATCTGCAGACAGTGCGGACAGGCCGGCGAGAGGTGGAGCCGGTAGCGGTGCGGCGCGGCGTAGTAGCCGCTGCGCGCGTCACATCCGATCCTGCTCCGGAACGACCGCACGGCGGTTGGGGACGTGGCGGGCATGTGTCTCCCTGGGGTGCTCGGTCACTGGCATACGGGCAGACGGAGGCGACGGCACGCGGCGGCTTCGGCACGGCCGGGGCGGCGGCACTTGCGTGGGAGGGTCAGGCGTGGCCGGCGGCTGGGCCGTCGGCGCGCAGGGAACTTGCCGCACTGCACACACGCACGAGGTCGATGTGGCGGCGGGACGTCAGCAGGGGCAGCCGGCGGATGGCGGTACGGACAACGTCGCTGCCGAGTTCCAGCGCAGCACGGTCCATAATTCCCTACCAGTTCACTAGGATTCCTGTAATGGAGTCTCGGGCCGCGTCCGAGCTGCGTCAAGGGGGCCGGACCTACCGAACCGGGACGTCTCACCGCATGAGAGGGCCCCTGCCCCTCCGGTGCGGTCAGGCCGCGCGGCCGGTCTCGCAGGCGGCCGGCAGCGCGCGGACCGCCTCGACAGCGGCGCCGGTCGCAGGTGTCCGCACCGTGCCGGGGCGCGCGCTGAGCCGTACCGGCGAAACGGTGGGCAAGCCCTCGCCCGGGTCCAGTCCCTCGGGGTACCGGCCGCCGGGCACGGCGAGCAGCCGGCGCCGATCCACCCTCCCCCGAGGCACGGCACAGCGGCTGGTCTCCGGTTCTCCCCCGCCCTCGGCGAACGTCGGCCGCGGAGGGCGGCTGCGTGAGCGACAAGCCGGCTCGTCTTTCACGCGCACGTCAAGGGTTGGCGTGTGCGCGTCGGCTACGGCCGGCCGACGGCGGTCCGGACCCGGCGAGATCGCCCGGGTCCGCGGCATCCGTGGACTGCCCGGCCCCGGCCTCACCGTCGAGGACCTGCGCGGCCCCGCCGACCGGCTCCAGCTCGTGGACGAGGATCCGGGGCGGCACTGCGCGCACGCCGATGCGACGTCCCCCGCCTCCGGCATGGTCGAGCGGAGGCCGGCGGCCATCGGCGCCGAGATCGGCCGCCCGAGCCGGCTGCGCGCCCGGACGGTCCAGCGGACAGGACGGGCGCAGGCCCTTCCCGCCCGGTGTCGGCGGACCCTGGCAGATCTTCCGTTCCGTCCGCCGAAAGCCCAGGTCAGCGGCGTATTCGGCGATGCGTCAGGTGGCGCAACACTTCCGCAACACCACTATCCCTACCGGATCGATATGGTTCCGACCATGCCACCCACCGACCGCATCCGAGACCACGCCGGCCAGGGCGCGCCCACCGTCGCCGCCCAGCGCACACGGCGTCGGCTGCGCGCGGACCAGGCACGCCAGCTCGCCGACCTCCTGCGTCACCAGCTCCTCGCCGGGGGCTTCCCGGCCGGCGCCCTCCCGCACGAGTCGACTCTCGCCACCGACTACCGAGCCTCCCGCAACACCGTCCGTCAGGCCCTCGACCTCCTGCGCGCCGAGGGCTTGGTGGAGCGCCTTCCCGGCGTCGGCACAGTGGTCGTCGCCCAGAAGTACCCCCACGGACTCGACCGGCTGATGGGCCTCGCGGAGACCCTGCACGAGCACGGCCGCGTCACCAACGAGGTCCGCACCATGGGCCCGGTCCCGGCCTCCGCCCCGGTCGCCGAGCGCCTCCGCGTCCCACCCGGCACCGACGTCCTCTACGTCGAACGCCTGCGCCGCCTGAACGGCCTCCCCCTGTCCCTGGACCTCACCTACATCCCCCTGGACATCGGCACGGCCCTGCTCGGCTGCGACCTGGAGAACACCGACGTCTTCCGCCTCCTGGAGTCCCTCACCGGCCAGCGCCTCGGACACGCCGACATCACGCTGGAGGCGGTCAACGCGGACGCCCACTCCGCCGCCGTGCTCCAGGCCCCGCGCGGTGCGGCCGTCCTGATGCTGGAACGCCTCACGCACCTCGCCGACGGGCGCCCCGTGGACCTGGAGTTCATCCGCTTCCGCGGCGACCGCATCACGATGAGCGGCCTGCTGCACCGTTCCCTCTGACACCACCTCACTGAAGCAACCTTCCGGAGACAGCCATGCCCTTGGTGCCCCAGCGGACCGACGTGCCCGTGACCATCGACGAGTCGAAGTGCATCGACGGCTGCACACTCTGCGTGGACATGTGCCCGCTGGACTCCCTCGCCATCCACACCGACAGCGGCAAGGCCTACATGCACGTCGACGAGTGCTGGTACTGCGGCCCGTGCGCGGCCCGCTGTCCCACCGGAGCCGTCACGGTCAACATGCCTTATTTGCTCCGCTGAACCCCTTGACCTGCTCCGGTGAAAGGCCGAACCGCAATGAATCGCACGGCAGTCGCAGCATCCGCAGTCGTCCTTCTGCTCCCGCTCAGCGCCTGCGGCGGTGACGCCGAGGCCGGCGACGGCTCCACGGTCACCGTCACCGTCGGCTACCAGTCCAAGACCATCAACACGGTCACAGCCGGCACCCTGCTCCGCTCCCTCGGCTACTTCGAGAAGCAGCTGACCTCGCTCGGCGACGGCCGCACCTACAAGGTCGACTGGCAGGACTACGCCACCGGCGCCCCCATCACCGCCCAGATGACCGCCGGGAAGATCGACATCGGATCGATGGGCGACTTCCCGCTGCTCATCAACGCCGCCCGCGGCAAGCAGCTGAACCGCCCCACCCATCTGGTCTCGGTCACCGGCTACAACCTGCGCGGTGGCCTCAACACCATCGTCACCGCACCCGACTCCGAGCTCACCTCCCTGAAGGACCTGAAGGGCAAGAAGGTCTCCACGAGCATCGGCTCCGCCGCCGACGGCACCCTCGTACGGGCCCTGCAACGCGCCGGAATCGACCCGAACGACGGCATCGAGAAGCTCAACCAGCAGCCCGCGGTGGGCGCTTCGGCTCTGGCCGCGGGCAGCACGGACGCACTGTCGCAGTTCGTCGCCTGGCCCGGCCTGCTCACCTACCAGGGCAAGGCGAAAGCCCTGTACGACGGCGCCCAGCTGAACCTGCCCACCTTCCACGGGGTCACCGCCCGCGAGGACTTCGCCAAGGACCGCCCGGCCGTCCTGGAGGCCTTCCTCAGGGCCCAGGCCGAGGCCACCGACTACCTCAACACCCACCCCGTCACCGCCGCCGAGAAGGTCGCGAAGGCCACCGGTCTGCCCGCCGAGGTCGTCTACCTGTACAACGGCGACCACGGCATCTCCACCTTCGACCCGGCCGTCAAACCGCAGCTCGTCTCCGCGCTGAAGCAGGACGTGTCGGTCCTGAAGGCGGCGAAGCTGACCGGCGACGTGGACGTGGACTCGTTCGTCGACGACCAGTACGTGAGGAAGGCGCTCGGGGCCTCGTACGGGAAGCAGCTCGCGGCCACGCCACCGGCCGCTGCGAGCGAGGTGTGGCCGAAGGGCGCCCAGGAGACCAGGACCTTCAAGTCCCCGGCGCAGCTGCTCGGTTACCTGGCCGCCCATCCCGACGGCTTCCGCGCCGCCTACGTTCCCGACGCCACCACCGGCACCCTCTGGTTCGCCGACAAGGCGGTGTGGGTCGCCGACGGCGAGCAGCTGCTGCCGTTCGTCGCCCCCGCGACCGCGCGGGCATACGCCGAAGGACACGACGGGGCACGGGTCATCCCGTATGCCGATGCCCTGGAGCGTGCCTCGTGAGCCGACCCGCACCACGAGCCGCCCGGTACGCCCTGCGGGCGGCCGCCCTCGCCACCGCCCTCGGCCTGTGGCAGCTCCTGACCAGCCTGGACGTCGACCTGTGGCTGCGCTTCTCGCAGTTCCCCACGGTCACCGACGTCGCCCACGCCTTCGCCGACCGCCTCGCCGGGGCCGACTACTGGACGGACCTCACCGACAGCCTGACCCGCATCCTTACCGGCTTCCTGCTGGCGGCGGTCCTGGGGGTGGCGGGGGGCGTGCTCGTGGCACGCTCCCGACTGGCCGAGGACCTGCTGGGCCCGCTGCTGGAGGTGGTCCGCCCGATCCCGGCGATCGCCCTGGTCCCCGTCGCGATCCTCCTGTTCCCCTCCAACGAACAGGGCATCGTCTTCATCACCTTCACCGCGGCCTTCTTCCCGGTCCTGGTCTCCACCCGGCACTCCGTCCGGGCGCTGACGCCCGTATGGGAGGAGGCCGTGCTCACGATGGGCGGCGGCCGGTGGCGCATCCTCGGCTCGGTCGTCCTGCCGGGCGCCCTGCCCGGTGTCTTCGGCGGCCTGTCGGTCGGCATCGGCGTCTCGTGGATCTGCGTGATCTCCGCCGAGATGATCTCCGGCCAGTACGGCGTCGGCTACCGCACCTGGCAGGACTACACGATCGTCAACTACCCCGGTGTGTTCGTCGGCATGGTCACGATCGGCGTCCTCGGCTGGCTCACCTCCACGGCCGTTGAGCTCCTGGGCCGCCGCCTGACCCGCTGGCTGCCGCGCACCTCGTACGTCCCCGGCGCGCGCCTCCCGCGGCGGACACGCGAAGCCCCCTCCCCCGCACCGGTCGGCCCCAGGCCCAAGGAGGACGTGTCTCATGACCAGCTCGTCTGACGTCCGTTCGCCGTCCCGGACCGGCACCCGCCTCGCCCTGCGCGACGCCGCTCTCGGACGCCCCGGCACGCCCGTGCTGGACAAGGTGGACCTCGATGTGGCCCCCGGAGAGATCCTGACCGTCGTCGGCTCCTCCGGCTGCGGCAAGTCGACCCTCCTGCGCACCCTGGCCGGACTTCTGCCCCTGCTCTCCGGAGGGATCACGCAGGACGGACGCCCCCTGACCGCCCCCTCCGCCGAACGCGCCCTCGTCTTCCAGGAGGACGCCCTGCTCCCCTGGCGCACTCTGCGCGCGAACGTCGAACTCCCCCTCGCCATCAAGGGCTTGCCCCGCGCCGAACGCCGTGCTCAGGCCGAGGCATGGCTCACCCGCGTCGGGCTGACGGAACATTCCCGGCACCTGCCGCACCGCGTCTCCGGTGGCCAGCGTCAGCGCGCCCAACTGGCCCGGGCCCTCGCGGGTGCGCCCCGTGCCGTCCTCATGGACGAACCGTTCGGCGCCCTCGACGCCCAGACCCGCGCCGGCATGCAGGACCTGCTGGTGGAGGTGCTGCGCGGCACGGGCGCCACCGTCGTCTTCGTCACCCACGACGTGGACGAGGCCCTCTTCCTCGGCGACCGCGTGGCCCTCCTGGGCGCGGGCCGCCTCATCGCCGTACGGGACGTACCGCGCCCGCGCGAGCGCGCCGCCCACGACGCTCCGGCGCGTATCGCCCTGCGGCACGAAGTCCTCACGTCACTCGGTTCTTGAAAGGCATTCTGGTGGACACCCCTCTGCAGATCCCCGACCTCACCGACGCCGAGGAACTGACCTGCGACGTCCTCGTCATCGGCGGCGGCACCGCCGGCACCATGGCGGCCCTGACCACCGCCGAGCACGGCGCGAACGTCCTCCTCCTGGAGAAGGCACACGTCCGCCACTCCGGCGCCCTCGCCATGGGCATGGACGGCGTCAACAACGCGGTCATCCCCGGCCGCGCCGAACCTGACGACTACGTCGCCGAGATCACCCGCGCCAACGACGGCATCGTCGACCAGACCACCGTCCGCCAGACCGCCACCCGCGGCTTCGCCATGGTCCAGCGGCTGGAGTCGTACGGGGTGAAGTTCGAGAAGGACGAGCACGGCGAGTACGCGGTCCGCCAGGTCCACCGCTCCGGCTCCTATGTGCTGCCGATGCCGGAGGGCAAGGACGTCAAGAAGGTCCTGTACCGGCAGTTGCGGCGGCGCGAGATGCGCGAGCGGATCCGGATCGAGAACCGGGTGATGCCGGTGCGCGTACTCACGGCGGAAGGGCGGGCCGTGGGGGCGGTGGGCTTCCACACCCGCACGGGCGCCTTCGTCACCGTCCGTGCGGGCGCGGTGATCCTGGCGACCGGCGCGTGCGGCCGCCTCGGCCTGCCGGCCTCCGGCTACCTGTACGGCACGTACGAGAACCCGACGAACGCGGGTGACGGCTACGCGATGGCGTATCACGCGGGCGCCGAACTGACCGGCATCGAGTGCTTCCAGATCAACCCGCTGATCAAGGACTACAACGGTCCCGCCTGCGCGTACGTCGCCAACCCCTTCGGCGGCTACCAGGTCAACCGGCACGGCGAACGCTTCGTCGACTCCGACTACTGGTCGGGCCAGATGATGGCGGAGTTCGCGGAGGAGGTCGCGAGCGACAGGGGCCCGGTCTACCTCAAGCTGAGCCACCTCCCGGAGGAGTCGATCTCGGCCCTGGAGTCGATCCTTCACTCGACCGAACGCCCGACCCGCGGCACCTTCCACGCGAGCCGCGGCCATGACTACCGCACCCACGACGTGGAGATGCACATCTCCGAGATCGGCCTGTGCGGCGGCCACTCGGCGTCGGGAGTACGGGTCGACGACCACGCCCGTACGACCGTCCCCCGCCTGTACGCCGCCGGGGACCTGGCCTGTGTCCCGCACAACTACATGATCGGCGCGTTCGTCTTCGGCGACCTGGCCGGGGCGGACGCGTCCCAGTACACGCCGTACGAAGGGGAGTTGCCCCCCGACCAGCTACAGCAGGCGCACCAGCTGATCTACCGCCCGCTGCGCAACCCCGACGGCCCGCCGCAGCCCCAGGTCGAGTACAAGCTGCGCCGCTTCGTGAACGACTACGTGGCACCGCCGAAGTCCGGCGCCCGGCTGTCGCTGGCCCTGGAGGCGTTCGAGCGGATGCACGACGACATCGCGGAGATGGGCGCCCGCACCCCGCACGAGCTGATGCGCTGCGCGGAGGTGAGCTTCATCCGCGACTGCGCGGAGATGGCCGCGCGGGCCTCCCTGGCCCGCACGGAGTCCCGCTGGGGCCTCTACCACGACCGTCTCGACCACCCCCACCGTGACGACGCGTCCTGGTTCCACCACCTCGACCTGCGCAAGTCCCCCACCGGGGCGATGGAGTTCACGGCGCGCCCCGTGGCCCCCTATCTGGTCCCGGTCGACGGTCTCACCGCGGTCGGCGGGCCCTCCCGCCGCCTCGGCGAGGTCCACTCGGAACAGGTCGCGACCGCTGGGGCCCGGGAAGCGGCGCCGGTGGCGATACGGCAGGAACCCGCCCTGACCGAAGTGGCCGCCCGCCCCGGTTCCGACACGGACACGCCGGCCACACCGCGCCTGCTCGAACTGCTCTCCCTCGCGGAGGACGAGCCCCGGCTCTCCGCCCTCGCCCCTTACCTGGCCGACCCCGAGCCCACCGTGCGCCGGACGGCCGTCACCGTGCTGACGGAGACGGTGCCGCCGGGCACCGGACCGGCACTGGCCGCCACGCTCGCCGACCCCGACGCCGGCGTCCGCGCCGCCGCGGCCGCCTCACTGCGCGAACTGGTCGAGACGCTGGACCCTGAACCAGCCCTGCGCGACGGCCTCGTCGCCGCCCTGTCCGAAGCCGATCCCGTCGCCCGTGCCGCCGCCCTCGACGTCCTGCGTGCCCTGCGCCTCGGCACCACCGGGCTGTTCGCAGGCTCCCTTTCGGACGCGGACATCGCCGTGCGTGTCGCTGCCGTGCGAGCACTCGTGTCGGTCGACGCCGCCGGAGAGCTGGCCCGCGCGGCGACCGCCGACCCGTCCCGCGAGGTCCGCGTCACCATCGCCAAGGCCCTGGCCACCGTGGCCGCGGGACAGCTCGACGACACCACGTCGGGCGGCCCCGGAGGCGACATGGTCCTGTCGGCCCTCACCGAGCTCATCGACGATCCCGACGCCCTGGTGCGTGCGGCCGCCTACGAGGCACTGGGCACGACCGGCTGCCCGGCGCCCCTGGCCGCACGCGCGGAAGCGGCCCTGTCCGACCCGGCCTGGCAAGTGCGGGCCGGCGCGGCCACCGCCCTCTCCCTCGCGGCCCACGGCCTCGCCGTACCCGCTCTCGCCAAGGCCCTCGCCGACCCCAACGCCGACGTCCGCAAGGCCGCCGTGGCAGCACTGACCCGGCACCGTGCCACCGAGGACGCCCGAGCGGCCCTGGCCACGGCGACGACGGACACGGACGCCGACGTCAGGGCCTACGCGACCCGGGCCTTGTGAGCGAACCACTGCGACGGAGGCGACAGCTCCGGAGCGCGGGTGGCCACGTGGGCCGTACTGACAAACGTCGTCGGACGGCTGCGCCCGGCCGCCCGCCCGCCACCGGGAGGCCCGGACTGCTCAGCCGGACATCATCCGGACCGCCGCCCCTCCGAGGGTGATGCGCCCCGCATCCCGGAAGGCGGCCTCGGGGGCGAACTCGGCGGCCGGTTCGGCGGCGAGGGCACACGCCTCGGTGTCGTCGGCGATCACGTGGATCATCGCCGGTCCCCGGCGCCCGCGAAGGGGATCTGAGCGAGGGGCCGTGCGTCCGTCGTACCGCGGAACGGATGGCTCCACAGCCCGCGCGCCTGAAGCCGGGGCAGGACGCCTTCGCCGAACCAGTACGCCTCCTCCAGGTGCGGGTAGCCGGAGAGCACGAACTCGTCGATGCCGAGGGCGTGGTACTCCTCGATGCGCTCGGCGACCTCGTCATGGCTGCCGACCAAGGAGGTGCCCGCGCCGCCGCGGACCAGGCCGATGCCGGCCCACAGGTTGGGGTGGATCTCCAGACGGTCGCGGCCGCCGCCGTGCAGGGCGAGCATCCGCTGCTGCCCCTCGGACTCGCTGCGGGCGAGCCCGGCCTGGACCGACCGCACGGTTTCCGGGTCGAAGCCCTCCAGGAGACGGTTCGCCTCCGCCCAGGCCTGCTCGGCGGTGTCGCGGGTGATGACGTGCAGCCGGATCCCGAAGCGCAGGGTGCGACCCTCCTCGGCCGCCAGCCCTCGGATCCGGGCGATCTTCTCGGCGACCGCGGTCGGCGGCTCGCCCCAGGTGAGGTACACGTCGACGTGTTTGGCCGCGACCTGCCCGGCGATGGGCGAGGACCCGCCGAAGTACACCTCCGGGACCGGTTCGGGCAGCCGGGCCAGCTCCGCGTCCTCGACCCGGAGGTGCTCACCTGCCAGGTCGACGGTCTTCCCCTGCCACAACGCCCGGACGATTTGCAGGAATTCACCGGTCCGGCGGTAGCGGGCGTCCTTGTCGAGGAAGTCGCCGTAAGCCTTCTGCTCGTGGCTCTCGCCGCCGGTGACCACGTTGAGCAGCAGCCGTCCGCCGGTCTGCCGCTGGAAGGTGGACGCCATCTGCGCGGCGAGCGTCGGCGAGACGAAGCCGGGCCGGAAGGCGACCAGGAACTTCAGCCGCTCGGTGTTCTGGCTGACCATCGCCGTGGTCAGCCACGCGTCCTCGCACCAGGCGCCGGTGGGGGTGAGCGCGCCCACGAAGCCCAACTCCTCGGCGGCACGGGCGATCTGGCTCAGATAGGCGACGGTCGGCGACCGGTCACCGCCGGTCGTGGTGACCGGGGTGCCGTGGCCGCCGCCGACGACGTGGCGGCTGTCGCCGTTGGTGGGCAGGAACCAGTGGAAGGTGAGGGACACGTGGGCCTCCGATAGGGGGTGGTTCGTCAGAGCAGGCCGTGCCGGGGCGGCCGTGTGCCGTGGAGCAGGTAGCGGCCGATGTGCTGGACCTTCCAGCGGGCCGGGTCGTGCAGGGTGTGGGTGCGGGCGTCGCGCCAATGGCGGTGCAGGCCGTCGGAGTCGAGCGCCGAGCGGGTGCCGGAGACCTCGAACAGGGCGCTGGCGACCTCCACGGCCACCTCCGCCGCCGTCACCTTGGCAGCGGCCACCGCTATCGAGGCCTCCGCCGCGGAGTCGTCCGTCAGCTCGGTGCGGGCGGCGTCCACGGTTCTGGCCGCGGTGGCGAGCAACGCGTCGGCGGCCCGGACGCGGATCGCCAGTTCACCGAACCGCTGAATGAGCAGAGGGTCCTCGGCGGCGGTCGGGTGTCCTTCGTCGACGCTCTCGAACCAGGGACGGCTCTTCGTGCGGACGAACTCCACGGCCTCGGCCAGCGCTCCGGAGGCGATCCCGGCGTCGATGGCGGCGTGCAGCAGCTGCGCCACGGCACCGTGGAGCTGCGGTCCCCGGAAGGTGAGGTGGTGCGGCACCACACGGTCGGCGGGCACCGGCACCGACTCCAGGCGGACAGTTCCGCTGGCGGTGGTGCGCTGCCCCATGCCGTCCCAGTCGTCCACGACCGTGAGGCCGGGGGCGTCGCGGGGCACGTAGGCCACGTGCAGGTTGTCGTCGTCGGCGCGGGCGAGGACGGGGATCCAGTCGGCGAACAGCGCGCCGGTGGAGTAGTGCTTGACGCCGTTCAGGAGGTACGACCCGTCGGGGCGCCGCGCGAGCCGCGTACGGATGTCCTGCACATGGCTGGTGCCCGCCTCGGACTGGGCGTTGCCGAACCGCTTGCCCGCGAGCACCTCGCCGAAGAAGAACTCCTTCTGCTCCTGCGTCCCCTGACGGCGGAGAACGTTGACGTACACGAAGTGGCTCTGCGGGATCTGGGCGAGGCTGGCGTCGGCCGAGGCCAGCACCCGGAAGATCTCCGCGAGCGTTTCGGTGCTCACGTCCGCGCCGCCGAACCGCGCGGGCACCGTCACGGCGAGCAGCCCGGACGCGGACAGCCGCTGCAGTTCCGGGTGCGGCAGCCGCCGCCGGGAGTCCCGCTCGGCGGCGCCCTTGCGGAAGTCCGCGGCCATCTCTGCGGCGACGGCGAGGGCCTCCCCGTCGCCGCCAATCACGGCCGGGGCGCTCATCCGGTGGCCGCCAGCACCGTCGCACGGCCGCCCAGCGCGAGCGAGAACTGGTCCGTGATCTGGGCCAGCGCCTCGGCCGGGGCGGGTGCGACGGTCAGCGAGCCGTCGTCACCGACCGTGATGTCCTTGTCGAGCGTGAACCACCCCGGCGTGATGTGCGCGGCTCCCATGGAGGCGAGGACCGGCCGCAGGGCGTAGTCGATGGCCAGGACGTGGGCGGTGGAACCACCGGTGGCCAGGGGCAGTACGGTCTTGCCCGCCAGGGCGTACTGCGGGAGCAGGTCCAGCAGCGACTTCAGCAGCCCGGAGTAGGCGGCCTTGTAGACGGGGGTGCCGACGACGACGCCGTCCGCCTGCTCGACCAGGGAGGTGGCCCGGGCGATCGCCGGGTGACCGAAGTCGGCGTGCAGCAGGGCCTCGGCGGGCAGCGTGCGCACGTCGAACGGGATCACCTCGTGTCCCTGGGCCGCGAGCCGACCGTCGAGGTGGCGCAGCAGCCGGGCGGTGCGGGAGGTGGGAGAGGGACTGCCGGAGACGGAGAGGATGGTGGCCATGGGAGGGACCTTTCAGGAGTACCAGGTGGGCTGCGGCAGCTCACCGGTGAGGACGTGGCGGCCGAGCTCACGGCGCTTGTAGGCGACCGGGTCGTGGAGCGTGTGGGTGCGGACGTCGCGCCAGAAGCGGTCGAGGCCTTCGGCGGAGGCGGTGGCGCGGGCTCCGGTCACCTCGAAGATGCGCTGGGTGATCTCCAGGGCGACATCGGTGGCGCGGGCCTTCGCCGCGGCCACCCGCACCTCGAACTCGCCCCGGGCCTGTGCGGTGACCGCGTCCGGGTCGTCGTGCAGCTTCTGCCCCTCGGCGGCCACGGCGTCGGCCAGGGCCTCGACGGCCCACAGCTTGGCGGTGAGGTCGCCGTAGGTGTCGATGACATAGGGCTCGTCGACGGCGTGCTCGTGGCCGCCGTGCAGCCAGGGCCGCGACTTGGTCCGGGTGTAGGTGGCGGCGGTCTCCAGCGCGCCGGCGGCGATGCCGAGGTAGAAGCTGACGAAGACGAGCTGGATGGTCGGCACGTTGAGCGTGTTGTAGACGCGCGGCCGGAACCGCTTGTCCACATAGCCCGCCGCGGCCGACCAGGGGGCGCGCACCGCGTCGAGGGTGACGCCCCCGCTCTCGGTGAGGCGCTGGCCGATGTTGTCCCAGTCGTCGTGGAAGGTCAGGCCCTCGCTGTCGGACGGGACGATGGCGAAGACGTGGTCGTCGGTGCCCTCCAGGACGCCTTCGAGGACGGTGACGTCGGAGACCTTGCTGCCGGTGGAGAAGGTCTTGCGGCCGGTGAAGGTGAGCGTGTCGCCCTCGTCCTTCACCACCACGTCCTGGTCGCGCGGGTTGACCGCGCCGCCGAAGAACCACTGGTTGCGGGCGGCCTCGGCCTCGACGTGCTCCCACTGTTCGCGGGTGCCGACCAGTCGGGCGGCCCAGTTCCACAGGTAGTGGTAGCCGAGCAGCTGACCGATGGAGCCGTCGGCCTTGGCCACCTCGCGGACCACGCGGTAGGCGGTGGTCCAGTCCTGGCCGGCGCCACCGTGCTCGGCGGGGCCGAGGAGCGTGACCAGGCCGGACTCCTTCAGCAGCCGGATCTCGGCGTACGGGGTGGCGGCGGCCTTGTCCCGGGCAGCGGCGTCGGAGGCGAGGACGGCGGCCACCTCGGCGGCGCGTGCGATCCAGCCGGCGGCGTCGGCCGGGACGGGGACGGTCTTCCAGTCGGCCGGTGCGGCGGTGCTCATAGGGGGTCCTTTCGATCTCGGGTGAGTGGGACGGGTGAGGGA
>NZ_RSAJ01000119.1 GCF_003933965.1 Streptomyces sp. RP5T | reverse complement strand
CTCCCCCACCTGCGGGCCGGCCTCCTCCTCGCCGCCACCCTCCCCTGCTGGTCGCTCGCCCAGAACGCCCTCTGGGGCGTCAGCGGTCGCATCGGGCTCACCCAGGCCCACCTCTCCGAGGCGACGGTCGGCGCGGTCTTCGCGATCGCGCTCGGCGCGGGCCTGCTGGGCGTCGTCGGCGCGGGCGCCCTCGGCCCCCGGCTCGGCCGCGCGCTCCCCATCGGCGGCGGCACGGTCCTCATCGCCGTGTGCATCACCCTCAGCGCCTCGGCAACCGACCTCACGTCCTTCGCGACGGGCGAGATCGCGTGGAACACGCTCTACCCGATCGTCCTGTCGTACGTCATCGGCCTGGCCGCCTCCCTGGACCCCCGCGGCCGCTGGGCGGTCCTGGTCGGCTCGGCGTCGTCCCTGGGCACGGCGGCGGGCCCCCTGACCGGCAGCCTCCTCGCCTCCCAGGCGGGCTTCCCGGCCATGGGCACGGTCCTGGCAGCGGGCCTGCTCCTGATCGCGGTCCCGATGACGGCGGTGGCGCTGGGCGCGGGCAGGCGCACGCTCCCGGTGGTGGAGATCCAGGTGGAGACCCAGGCCTACGACAAGGCGACGGCTGCGTGAGCGCTGGCGGCCTTCAGGGGCGCGGGACTGTGTCGATGTGCGGCTCCGCCTCGTGGGCGCGACAAGCCCCCGCGCACCCGCACCCGACAACGCACCTCAGAACGCGTACGCGTCGACTTCCGCCAGATACCGAGCCCGCAGCTCCTCATCGTGCTCCAGGAAGGACGCGAGGAAGGAGTTGCGGGCAAGCTCCCGAAGCCGTTCCTCGCCCAGCCCCAGAGTCCTCTGAACGGCCTCGAAGTTGTCCCCCGCGTACCCGCCGAAATAAGCCGGGTCGTCGGAGTTCACCGTGCACATCAGCCCAGCGTCCATCATCGCCGGCAACGGATGATCGCCCAGCACGCCGACCGTACGGAGCCGCACGTTGGACAGGGGGCACAAGGTCAGCGGAACCCGGTCCCGCACGAGCCGCTCCACCAGCTCCGGCGACTCCACGCACCGCAGCCCGTGGTCGATCCGCTCCACCCCGAGCACGTCCAGCGCCTCGACGATGTACTCCGGCGGCCCCTCCTCCCCCGCGTGCGCCACCCGCCGCAGCCCCAGCGCGGCGGCGGCCTCGTACACCTCGCGGAACTTCACCGGCGGATGCCCGACCTCGGCGGAGTCGAGCCCGACACCCACGATCCGGTCGAGATACGGCTTCGCGGCCTCAAGGGTCTCCAGCGCCGACTCCGCGGACTCGTCCCGCAGGAAGCACATGATCAGCTGAGTGGAGACCCCGTGGTGCTCCGAGCTGCGGCCCAGCGCCCGCCACAGACCCTCCACCACGGTCCCCATCCCCACGCCCCGCGCGAGGTGCGCCTGCGGGTCGAAGAAGATCTCCGCGTGCCGCACCCCCTGCGCGGCGGCCCGGGCGAGGTAGGCGTTCGCCAGGTCCTCGAAGTCCCGCTCGGTGCGCAGGACGGCCATGAGCTCGTAGTACAGGTTCAGAAAGGACTGGAGGTCCTCGAAGTCGTACGCCTTGCGGAGCTCGTCCGTGGAGGCGTACGGCAGCTCGACGCCGTTGCGCGCGGCCAGCTCGAAAGCCAGCTCCGGCTCCAGGGTGCCTTCGATGTGCAGGTGCAGTTCAGCTTTGGGGAGGGGCATCAGAGCATCGTACGACCGGTTTACCGCCGTTTCGGAACCGGGACCCGCAGCAGGTCGTGGGCCACGGTCAGCTCGCCCTCGTACCCGGCGGCCCGCGCCTGCCGTTCGAACTCCTCCGGATCGGAGTAGCGCTGGCTGAAGTGGGTGAGCACGAGATGCCGTACGCCGGCGTCACGGGCCACGGCCGCGGCCTGACCGGCGGTCAGGTGGCCGTGCTCCACGGCGAGTTGCTCGTCCTCGTCGAGGAAGGTCGACTCGATGACGAGCAGGTCGCAGCCGTCCGCGAGGGCGTGGACGCCGTCGCAGAGGCGGGTGTCCATGACGAACGCGAACCGCTGGCCCCGGCGGATCTCGCTGACGTCGTCGAGCAGGACGCCGTCCAGGGAGCCCTCCCGCTGGATCCGTCCGACGTCGGGCCCCTTGATGCCGTGCGCGGCGAGGCGGTCCGGGAGCATGCGGCGGCCGTCGGGTTCGGTGAGGCGGTAGCCGTAGGACTCGACGGGGTGCGACAGCCTGTGGGCCTCCAGCGTGTAGCCGCCGGTCCGGGCGAGCACCCCGTCGGCCGCGACCGGCGCCTCGGTGAGCTGGACCGTCTCCCGGTAGGCCGTCGCGTACCGCAGGCGGTCGAAGAACCGCTGCCCCGACTTCGGGTAGTGGGCGGTGACCTGGTGCGGGACCCGGTCGAGGTTGATGCGCTGGATCACGCCCGCGAGGCCGAGGCTGTGGTCGCCGTGGAAGTGGGTGACACAGATCCGGTTCAGGTCGTGGGCGGCGACCCCGGCACGCAGCATCTGGCGCTGGGTGCCCTCGCCGGGGTCGAAGAGGATGCCCTCGCCGTCCCAGCGCAGCAGGTAGCCGTTGTGGTTGCGGTGTCTGGTGGGGACCTGGCTGGCCGTGCCGAGGACGACCAGCTCACGTACGGACACGGTGTGTCAGCCGGGGGGCCACTGGAGGCCGCGGCCGCCCATCACATGGGCGTGGGCGTGCCAGACGGTCTGTCCGGCGCCGGAGCCCGTGTTGAAGACGGTGCGGTAGCTCTCCAGCTTCTCCTGTTCCGCGACGGCCTGGGTCGCTTCGAGGACGTCCGCGGCGAGCTGCGGTTCCGCGGCGGCGAGGGCGGCGGCGGTCTCGTAGTGCGCCTTGGGGATCACCAGGACGTGGGTGGGGGCCTGGGGGTTTATGTCCCGGAAGGCGACGGTCGTCTCCGATTCGCGGACGATCGTCGCCGGGATCTGGCCCGCCACGATCTTGCAGAACAGGCAGTCGCCCTGGGGTTCCCCTGGCATGAGGTTCCTTCCGTAGAGGTCCTGAGGCATCTTAACGAGGCAGGCCCGGCGGGATCTTCGCCGGAGCGCTCTCCAGCGCCTCCAGCGCGATCCGCACCGCCTCGTCCAGCTGCACGTCCCGGCCCGCCGCGTGGTCCTGCGGCCGCTGTACGACCTCCACGTCCGGGTCGACCCCGTGGTTCTCAACGCCCCACTCGTACCCCTCCAGCCAGAAGGCGTACTTCGGCTGGGTGATCAGGGTGCCGTCCACCAGCCGGTACCGGCTGTCGATCCCGATGACCCCGCCCCAGGTGCGGGTGCCGACGACGGGGCCGATGCCCAGCGCCTTGATCGCCGCGTTGACGATGTCGCCGTCCGAGCCGGAGAACTCGTTGGCCACCGCGACGACGGGACCGCGCGGCGCGTCCCTCGGGTAGCTGTACGCGCGCATCCCGCGCGGCAGCGCCCAGCCGACGATCCGGCGGGCCAGTTTCTCGACGACCAGCTGGGAGGTGTGGCCGCCGCGGTTCTCGCGCACGTCGACCACCAGCCCCTCGCGGGCCACCTCGACCCGCAGGTCGCGGTGGATCTGGGCCCAGCCCGGGGCCTGCATGTCCGGCACGTGCAGATACCCGAGGCGCCCGCCCGACTTCTCGTGGACGTAGGCGCGGCGGTCGGCGACCCAGGCGTGGTAGCGCAGGGGCTCCTCGTCGGAGACGGGGACGACCACGGCGTGGCGGAGGTCGCCGCCGCCGGCCGGGGAGACGGTGAGTTCGATGGGCCGGCCCGCGGTGCCGACGAGGAGCGGGCCGGGGCCGGTGACCGGGTCGACCGGCCGGCCGCCCACGGCCACGATCGCGTCCCCGGCGCGGATCGCCACGCCGGGTGCGGCGAGCGGGGAGCGGGCGTCCGGATCGGAGGTCTCGGTCGGCAGGATGCGGTCGATGCGCCACTGCGGCGACCCGTGCGGGCCGTCCTCGTGGCGGGAGATGTCGGCGCCGAGCAGTCCCTGGCGGGGTCCGTGCCCGTGGCCGCCGCGGGGGGTGACGTAGGCGTGGGAGGTGCCCAGTTCGCCGTGCACCTCCCAGAGCAGGTCGACGAGGTCGTCGTGGGTGGCCAGGCGGTCCAGGACCGGGCGGTAGCGGTCGAGGACGCCCTGCCAGTCGACGCCGCTCATGTCGGGCCGCCAGAAGTGGTCCCGCATGATGCGGCCGGTCTCCTCGTACATCTGCCGCCACTCGGCCGACGGGTCGACGGTCTGCCGGACGCGGCCGAGGTCGACGGAGATGTTGGTGTCGCTGTCGTCGTCGTTCGAGGCACGGCGGTCGCTCGGTACGACCTTGAGGCGGCCGTCGGTCCACAGCAGCACCCGCTTGCCGTCGCCGCTGACGGCGAAGTGGTCGGCGTCGGCGGCGAGGTGTTCCAGGCGCTGCTGGGCGAGGTCGTAGCGCTGGAGGTCGGTCTTGGGGTCGGGGTCGTCCGGGGTGGCCCGGGAGGAACCGAGGACGCCCTGGACGGGGTGGCGCAGCCACAGCACGCCGTCCTTGGCCGCGCGCAGGTTGGAGTAGCGGCCGGCCTCCACGGGGAAGGGCACGATCCGGTCGGCGAGGCCTTCCAGGTCGATCCGGGTGGCCGGGGTGCCCTCGCTGTCGGGGGTCTCGTCCTTGTCCGGGGCCTCGAAGGGGCGGCCGTGGCGCTGCGGGCCGAAGGGGGACGGGGTGGTCGCGGCGAGGGTGATCAGGTGCGGACGGTCGCCGACGACGAACGCGAGGTCGAAGACGTGCTCGTCGTAGACCGGGTCGAAGGAGCGGTTGGAGAGGAAGGCCAGGTGCTTGCCGTCGAGGGTGAAGGCGGGGGCGTAGTCCTGGAAGCGCAGCGGGGTGGCCTCGGTGACCGACAGGTCGGTGGTGTTGGCGAGGCGGAGCTGGCACAGCGGCTCGGGCCCGGGGTGCGACCAGGCGAGCCAGGCCGAGTCGGGCGAGAAGGTCAGTCCCCGTACGTCGCCGTCCTCGCTGCGGTCGACCTCGCGGACCTCGCCGGTCTCCCGCTCGACGAGCAGGACGCGGCCGTCGTGCGCGGCCACGGCGGCCCGGCTGCCGTCGGGAGCCATGGCGAGTCCGAGGACCCGGCCGAGCCGGCCCGCGGCGAGGCGGCGCGGGGTGGCGCCGGGGGCGAGTCCGGTGGCGGGCGCGAACTCCAGGGCGTCGTCGCCCTCGGCGTCCGTCACCCACACCACCCACTCCTCGCCCTCGGTGCGGAAGGTGCGCGGCAGCCGGGCCCGGACGCCGGGTTCGGCGGCGAGCGTGCGGGCGGGGCCGGAGCGGTGGGTGACCCAGTGGACGGCGCCGCGCACGGCGACCGCGCTGCCGCGCCCCGTGTGGTCGGGGGCGGCCGAGCCGAACCAGCGGGAGGCGTCCACCGGGAACGGCTGCCGGTCGGCGCGCTGCCCGCCGAGCCGGACCTCCAGGCGGCGTGGTTCGGCGCCGTCGAGGTCGTCGAGGATCCACAGCTCGCCGGCCGAGGTGTACACGACGCGGGTGCCGTCACCGGACGCGTGGCGGGCGTAGTAGCCGTCGAGTGGAGTGTGGCGGCGCAGGTCGGAGCCGTCGGCGAGGGAGGAGTAGACGGCCCCGGTGCCCTCGTGGTCGGAGAGGAAGGCGATCCGGTCGCCCGCCCACACCGGGTACTCCAGGTTCCCGTCCAGGTCCTCGTGCAGCCGGACGAACTCGCCGTCGCCCTCGCGGTCGATCCACAGCTTCCCGGCCGTGCCGCCCCGGTACCGCTTCCACCAGGCGGCCTCCCGGCCCATGGGCGCGGAGAGGAGCACGGTCGCCGGGCCGTGGGCGACATGGCCGACGGGGCCGTACGGCAGGGTGGTGCCGGGTCCGCCGTCGAGCGGGACGGTCCGCGCCCAGCTGCGGCGCAGGCTCGCCTGGCCGTGGGTGGTGATCGCGAGGATCTCGCCGTCCGGGGTCCAGCCGCGCACCTGGGTGCGGGCGCTGCCCCAGTGGGTCAGCCGCCTGGACGGTCCGCCGTCGACCGGGGCGACGTGCACCTCGGGGGCGCCGTCGCGGGCGGAGGTCCAGGCGACGGTGGTGCCGTCGGGCGAGATCCGGGGGTGGGTGACCGGGACGTTGTCCGCGCTGACCCGCCAGGCGCGCCCGCCGTCGAGCGGCGCGAGCCACACGTCGTCCTCGGCGGTGAAGGCCACCAACTCGCCCTGCAGATGCGGAAACCGGAGATATGCAGACGTCGCAGGCTGTGTCACCCGATCACCCTATGCACGCCCGGTCCCCGTGCACAGGGGTTTCGATCACTTGCCGTCGGGCCAGCACTGCGGGTCGTTCTGGCACCAGATCGTCCGGGTGACGGTCACGGTGACGGTGGGGCCGGGCTGTCCCGGGTTGTCGACCGGGGGCGTGGGCGTGGCGTTGCAGTCGCCGAGGCCCTCCACGTGGAACCACTGCCTGCCGCCCACGGTGGCGGTGAGATCCCCGCGCACGCACGCGCCGCTGACGGTCCGGGTCACCTTGCCCTTGACGGTGATGTCCTTGCCGTCCCGCGTCTTGCCGTCGCAGTCGACGGTGGCCACGGTGTTCACACTGGCGCTCGGCGTCCGGTCGCCGTTGTCGTACGAGGCCGTGCAGGTCAGCCAACTCACGTCGGCCTTCTGCCGGTTCAGCTCCTTGGTGGCCAGCTGGTCGGTGGTGTAGGAGACGGTCGCGGAGCTGACCGCACCGGCGGGATCGCAGGCGGCGACCCCGCCCACGGCCAGCACGACACCCCCGGCCACACCCGCAACCCGCACCCCGCGCGGCCGACGCACGTTCCGCCTCAACGCCACCATGAAGGGCAGCCTGCCACTGTCCGGCCCCGGCGGGTAGGGCGCATACGGACACCTGCGCGCCGGTCGGGCTAGCGTGGGGGGATGCGCGGACGCGGGGCGGTGAGAAGGCTCGTCGTGGACGGCCGTACTTGCCTGTGGAGCCTGAGACACAAGCACCGGGGCGATGACGTCTGCCGCGACGTGCTCCATCTGGTCCTGGACGGGGTCCGCACCCGGATCGTCTTCCGGGCGGGCGACGGCCGCGGGATCTCCTGCTGCCACGCGCGCGACGGGTTCGTGGCGACGGGACCGGGCCGGGTGCTCCACCTGAACGAGCCCGGTACCGTACGCCGTCTCCTCGACGAAGTGGCGAACCGTGAACTCCTCGCCAAGGGCGGGGAGTTGGACGGCTGGGAGCTGTTCGACGCGGTGCTCAGCCGCGCAGCAGCAGCCACTCCTGGAGCTCCACCAGGTTGCCCTCCGGGTCCTTGAGGTGGGCGACGCGCATGCGGTCCGTCATGGGGGCGGGGCCCTGCAGGAGGGTCGCGCCGCGGGCGGTGATCTGCTCGCAGTAGGCGTCCAGGTCGTCGACGCGGAGCACCGCCAGGGAGCGGTGACCGTCGGCCGGGTCGCCCAGCTCGTCCAGCACGCGGGCCATCATCGCGCGGTCCTGGAGCGCGATGCCCGCCGAACCGGTGGCGGGGCTGAACTTCTCGTACGGCCCGTTCGTCGCCCCCGACTGGGGCTTGAGGCCGAGGACCTCGGCGTAGAAGCGGTAGCAGGCGGCGAAGTCGGTGACGAGCAGGCGCACTTGGGCGAGTTCCACGGCGTTCTCCCAGAGGTCAGGACCAGCGGCCGGTGCGGCCGAGGAGCAGGGCGGCCGCCGCGGTCCCGGCGGTCGAGGTCCGCAGCACGGTCGGCCCGAGGACGTAGGCGCGCGCGCCCGCCTCCTCGAAGAGCGCCAACTCGTCCTTGGCGACACCTCCTTCGGGGCCGACGACCAGCACGATCTCGCCCTCGTCGGGGAGTTCGGCACCGGCCAGCGGCTCGCTGCCGCGTTCGAAGTCGGAGTGGAGCACGGCGGCGAAGTCGGCTTTGGCGAGAAGTGCGGCAACCTGTTTGGTCGTTGCCGCGTCCGCGACCTCCGGGAAGCGCACCCGGCGGGACTGCTTGCCGGCCTCGCGGGCGGTGGCCCGCCACTTGGCGAGCGCCTTCAGACCCCGGTCGCCCTTCCACTGGGTGATGCAGCGGGCCGCCTGCCAGGGCACGACGGCGTCGACGCCGACCTCGGTCATGGTCTCGACGGCGAGCTCACCGCGGTCGCCCTTGGGAAGCGCCTGGACGACGGTGATGCGGGGCTGCGCCTGCGGCTCCTCGCTCACCGAGTCGAGCTGGACGACCAGCCGGTCCTTGCCCTCGGCGGCGAGCACCACGCAGTCGGCCCAGCGTCCGGCGCCGTCGGTGAGGATGACGTCCTCGCCGGGCTGGAGCCGCTTCACGGAGACGGCGTGGCGCCCTTCGGGGCCGTCGAGGACGTAGCGTCCGCCGCCGCCCGCGTCGAAGTGCTCGACCACGAACACCGGTGCCGTCATCGCAGATCTCCCTTGTCCGACAACGCTGTCCTGGCGGCCTCCAGTTCGGCCGCGAGTATCTCCACCAGGCGCCCCGCGGGCAGTTCGCGTGCCATCCGGTGCCCCTGGCCCGCCCACAGCGCCATGCCCTGGGCGTCACCGGCCTTGGCGGCGGCCTTGCGGAGCGGGGCGGTCAGGTGGTGGACCTCGGGGTAGGCGGCGGGGGCGTACGGGCCGTGCTCGCGCAGGAAGCGGTTGACCAGGGCGCGGGCCGGTCTGCCGGAGAAGGCGCGGGTCAACTCGGTGCGGACGTGGAGCGGGTTGGTGAGCGCCTGCTTGTGCACGTCGGGGGCGCCGGACTCGGGTGTGGCGAGGAATGCCGTGCCGAGCTGGGCCGCGCTCGCGCCGGCGGCGAGGACGGCGGCGATCTGGCTGCCGCGCATGATGCCGCCGGCGGCGACGATCGGGAGGGTGACCGTCTCACGGATCTGGGCGACCAGGGAGAGCAGTCCGAGGCCGGAGCCGTCCTGCTCGGGGAGGTCGCGGTGGGTGCCCTGGTGGCCGCCGGCCTCGACGCCCTGCGCGATGACCGCGTCGGCGCCCGCGTACTGCACGGCGAGGGCCTCTTCGGGGGTGGTCGCGGTGACGAGGGTGAAGGTGCCGGCGCGCCGCAGCGACTCCAGGGCGTCGCCGCTCGGGACGCCGAAGTGGAAGGAGACCACCGGCACCGGGTTGTCGAGGAGCACGGCGAGCTTGGCGTCGTAACCGTCGTCACGGCCGCTGTCCCGGTCGCCGAGCTCGGTGCCGTACCAGCCGGCCTCCCCGGCCAGCTGGTGGGCGTAGACCTCGACCGCCGCGGGGTCGGCGTACTCGGGCTGCGGCATGAAGAGGTTGACGCCGAAAGGGCGCCCGGTCAGCCCGCGCAGCTGCTTGATCTCCTGGTACATCCCGTCGGCCGTCTTGTACCCGGCGGCGAGGAACCCGAGCCCGCCCGCCTCGGACACGGCGGCGGCGAGCCCCGGCACGGAGACGCCTCCCGCCATGGGGGCCTGCACGATCGGATGCGGGAACAGATCGGTCAGTGCGGAGGACATGACGGCATGTTGTCACGTCCTCCGAACAAGTCCGAATCCGAGCGGGGCACCGCTCACGTACGCCCGTTGAACGCGTCCTTCAACCGCGAGAACAACCCCTGCTGCCCCGGCTGACTGTGCCTGCCCGGGGGACGACCCCCGGACCCCCGGCAGTCGCCCCCACCGCTCACGTACGCCCGTTGAACGCGTCCTTCAACCGCGAGAACAACCCCTGCTGCCCCGGCTGGAACTGCCCCGTGGGACGTTCCTCGCCGCGGAGTTTGGCCAGCTCGCGCAGGAGGCGTTCCTGCTCCGGGTCCAGCTTGGTCGGGGTCTGGACCTCGACGTGGACGATGAGGTCGCCCCGGCCGCCGCCGCGCAGGTGGGTGACGCCCCGGTTGTGGAGCGGGATCGACTGGCCGGACTGGGTGCCCGGGCGGATGTCGACCTCCTCCATGCCGTCGAGGGTCTCCAGCGGGACCTTGGTGCCGAGGGACGCCGCGGTCATCGGGATGGTGACCGTGCAGTGCAGGTCGTCACCGCGCCGCTGGAACATCGGGTGCGGGAGTTCGTGGATCTCGACGTAGAGGTCACCGGCAGGACCGCCGCCGGGACCGACCTCGCCCTCACCCGCGAGCTGGATCCGCGTGCCGTTGTCCACGCCGGCCGGGATCTTCACGGTCAGCGTGCGGCGCGAGCGGACCCGGCCGTCGCCGGCGCACTCCGGGCACGGCGTCGGGACGACGGTGCCGAAGCCCTGGCACTGCGGGCACGGGCGGGACGTCATGACCTGGCCGAGGAAGGACCGGGTCACCTGCGAGACCTCACCGCGTCCGCGGCACATGTCACACGTCTGCGCGGAGGTCCCCGGCGCCGCGCCCTCACCGTTGCAGGTGGTGCACACGATCGCCGTGTCGACCTGGATGTCCTTCGTGGTGCCGA
This sequence comes from Streptomyces sp. RP5T, assembly GCF_003933965.1. GTDB lineage: Bacteria > Actinomycetota > Actinomycetes > Streptomycetales > Streptomycetaceae > Streptomyces. The sequence goes on along the minus strand of NZ_RSAJ01000119.1, from coordinate 8,426 downwards.
AGGCCGCCTCGTCGAGCTCGATCTCCAGCCGGATCATCGCGTCCTGGCCGCGCCGGGTCCGCGAGCGCGGACCCCGCTGCGAGGCCGTACCGAAGAACGCGTCCATGATGTCCGAGAAGTTCCCGAACCCACCGGCGCCGAAGCCGCCCGCGCCACCGCCGCCGGCCTGCGAGAGCGGGTCGCCGCCGAGGTCGTAGACCTGCTTCTTCTGCGGGTCCGACAAGACCTCGTAGGCGGCGTTGATCTCCTTGAACCGCTCCTGGGTCTTCGGATCCGGGTTGACGTCCGGGTGCAGCTCGCGCGCGAGCCTGCGGAACGCCTTCTTGATCTCATCCTGCGACGCGTCGCGGCGCACGCCGAGAACGGCGTAGTAGTCCGTGGCCACTTACGACTCCGCCAGGATCTGTCCGACGTACCGTGCCACTGCGCGTACCGCTCCCATCGTTCCCGGGTAATCCATGCGGGTCGGTCCGACCACGCCGAGCTTGGCGACTGCCTCGCCGCCCGAACCGTAGCCGACCGACACCACCGAAGTGGAGTTGAGTCCCTCGTAGGCGTTCTCATGACCGATGCGTACGGTCATGCCCGAATCCCCGGCCTCCCCAAGCAACTTGAGGAGCACGACCTGTTCCTCCAGCGCTTCCAGGACGGGCCGGATCGTGAGGGGAAAGTCATGTCCGAAGCGGGTGAGATTGGCGGTGCCGCCGATCATCAGCCGCTCCTCGTTCTCCTCGACGAGCGTCTCCAGGAGAGTGGAGAGCACTGTCGAGACGGTACCCCGGTCCTCGACGTCGAAGCCTTCGGGCAGGTCCTCGACCAGCCGGGGCACGTCGGCGAAGCGCCGACCCGCGACCCGGCTGTTCAGGCGCGCCCGCAGATCGGCCAGCGAGGCCTCCCCGAAGGGGGCCGGGCAGTCGACCATGCGCTGCTCGACCCGGCCGGTGTCCGTGATCAGGACCAGCATCACGCGCGCGGGGGCGAGCGAGAGCAGCTCCACGTGCCGCACGGTCGAGCGGGTGAGCGAGGGGTACTGCACGACGGCGACCTGCCGGGTCAGCTGCGCGAGCAGCCGCACCGTCCGCGCCACGACGTCGTCGAGGTCCACGGCGCCGTCGAGGAAGTTCTGGATCGCGCGCCGCTCGGGCGCGGTCATCGGCTTGACGCCCGCGAGCTTGTCGACGAACAGCCGGTAGCCCTTGTCGGTCGGGATCCGCCCGGCACTGGTGTGCGGCTGGGCGATGAACCCCTCGTCCTCCAGGACCGCCATGTCGTTGCGGACGGTCGCCGGGGAGACTCCGAGGTTGTGCCGCTCGGTCAGGGCCTTGGACCCGACCGGCTCCTCGGTGCCGACGTAGTCCTGGACGATGGCGCGCAACACCTGAAGCCTGCGTTCACTCAGCATCGCGCGCACCTCCAGAGGTCGTTGCCTTGGCGTCTCGCCTGGCACTCTGTCCGTCCGAGTGCCAACGCTCCCCGGCCAGTGTACGGCGGTGGGGTACTCCCCGGGCAAGGCTGGTCCCGGCGTGACGGGTTGTAGGGCTAGCGTCGCGGTATGACGGTGACTTGGGAAGAGCTCGGCTGGGAGCGGGTCGCGGCCGGGGTGGGGCGGTGCCGGCTGCCCGGCTGGGACTGCACGGCGGGCCTGGTGATCGGCGCGGGCACGGCCCTTCTGGTGGACGCGGGCTCCGGTCTCGCGGAGGGGGCCCGGCTGCGCGCGCAGGCCGAGAAGCTGGCCGGCCATCGTGTGACCCATCTCGCGCTCACCCATCCCCACTTCGACCACGTCTTCGGTGCGGCGGCGTTCGCCGGGGCCGAGGTGTTCGGCGCGGTGGGCGTGCAGACCGTGCTGACGGGGCGGCTCGGCCGCGCGGGGCTGCGGGCGGACGCGGTGGCCGAGGGACTGGACCCGGCGGTCGCCGACGAGGCGGTGGACGCCCTGGTCTCGCCCCGGCACCATGTCTCCGGCGAGTGGACGCTCGACCTCGGCGGCGGTCGCCAGGTCCTGCTGGCGAACGTCGGCCCCGGTCACACGGCCCACGACCTCGCCGTCCTGGTCCCCGGCTCCCCGGAGGTCGTCTTCTGCGGCGACCTGGTCGAGGAGTCCGGCGAACCGCAGGCGGGCCCGGACGCCGTACCGCCGCACTGGCCGGCCGCGCTGGACCGGCTGCTCGATCTCGGCGGCGAGGACGCGCTGTACGTGCCCGGTCACGGAGCGGTGGTGGACGCGGCCTTCGTGCGGGCGCAGCGGGACGCGCTGGCGGCTCGTTTCGGCGTGTCGTGATGATCCCCCGCGCGGTTCTCCTATCGTCATCCGAATGCGCCAGTACTCCGCCGACCTGACTCCTCCGTGGAAGAAGCCCAAGCCGGTTCCGGAGGTGCCCGCCGAGCCCGGCCTGGTGGTCGAGGAGCCGGGCACCGGTTTCTGCGGCGCGGTGATCCGCTGCGAGGCGGGCACGGTGACCCTGGAGGACCGCTTCGGCAAGCACCGGGTCTTCCCGCTGGAGCCCCGCGGTTTCCTCCTGGAGGGCCGGGTGGTGACCCTGGTCCGCCCTTCGGCCGCCTCTCCCGCACGGCCGTCCCGGACCGCGTCCGGCTCGGTGGCCGTCCCCGGCGCACGCGCGCGCGTGGCCCGCGCCGGCCGTATCTACGTCGAGGGCCGCCATGACGCGGAGCTGGTGGAGAAGGTCTGGGGCGACGACCTGCGCATCGAGGGCGTGGTCGTGGAGTACCTGGAGGGCGTGGACGACCTGCCGGCGATCGTGGCCGAGTTCGCGCCGGGTCCGGACGCCCGCCTGGGGGTCCTGGTGGACCACCTGGTCCCCGGCAGCAAGGAGTCCCGTATCGCCGCGTCGGTGACCAGCGAGCACGCCCTGGTGGTCGGCCACCCGTACATCGACATCTGGGAGGCGGTGAAGCCGTCGTCCCTGGGCATCGAGGCGTGGCCCCGGGTCCCGCGCGGCCAGGACTGGAAGACGGGCGTGTGCAGGGCGCTGGGCTGGCCCTCGGAGAACACGGGCGCGGTGTGGCAGGCGATCCTGAAGCGGGTGAACTCGTACAAGGACCTGGAGCCGGAGCTGCTGGGGCGGGTGGAGGAACTGATCGATTTCGTGACGGCGCCTTAGCGGATCCGGGGCGGGTCGCTGAGGCGAGTGCGGCTGCGCGGGACGGGACCGACGGCGGCCCTAACCCACCCAGGGGCGCGGAACTGCGCGACCAGCCCCACGGACCCGCAGTCGCCGCTCAGCCCGCCGCCGGCTCCAGCACCCGCTCCCCCTCGCGAGCCTCCGGCACAACCCCCCGCTTCCGCGAGGGAATGACCAGAGCCGCAGCCCCCGCCAGCGCCACCACCGCCGCCCCGGTGACCAGTGCCGGCCGCAGACCGTCCACGAAGGACTGCCCGCTCGCGTACCCGCCCTGCGAGGAGAAGATCGACGCCATGACGGCGATGCCCAGCGCCCCGCCCACCTCACGCAGTGCGTTGTTCGCCCCGGACGCGATGCCCTGTTCCTTCGGCAGCACGCTCGACATCACCAGGTTGGACGCCGGAGCGAAGAACAGCGCCATGCCGATGCCGCTGAGGATGAGACCGGGCAGTTGCACGGCGTAGGACGCGTCGACCGTGACCACGGACGCCATGTACGCGAGACCCGCCGCCTGGAAGAAGAGCCCCGTGGCCACCACCGGCCGTCCCCCGATGCGGTCGGAGAGGATCCCGGCGATCGGCGCGACGAGCATCGGCATGCCGGTCCAGGGCAGCATCCGCAGGCCCGCCTCGGTGGGCGAGTAGCCGAGGACGCCCTGCATGTACTGGCTGAGCAGGAAGATCGAGCCGAACATGCCGAGGAACATCAGCAGGCTCGCCGCGTTGATCCCGGAGAAGGCCCGGGAGCGGAACAGCCGCATGGGAAGCATCGGGTTCTTGGCCCGCGTGCTGTAGAGGACGAAGGCGGCGAGCAGCGCGGCCCCCGCGAACAAGGCCAGCAGGACGACGGAGTCGGTCCAGCCGTCGGACGGCCCGCGGACCAGGCCGTAGACGATGCCGAAGAGACCGCCGCTGGCGAGGAGCGTGCCGGGGATGTCGAGGCGCGCGCCGGTGCCGTGGGACTCGGCGAGACGCAGGCGGGCGAGCGGCAGCAGGGCGGCACCGAGCGGCACGTTCAGCCAGAAGATCCACTGCCAGGAGATGTGTTCGGTGAGGCTGCCGCCGATGAGAGGCCCGGAGGCGACCGCGAGGCCGTTGACGGCGCCCCAGATGCCGTACGCCATCCCGCGCCGGGCGACGGGCACGGCCGCCGTGAGGAGGGTGAGCGTGAGGGGCATCATGATCGCCGCGCCCACGCCCTGGACCGCGCGGGCGGCGATGAGGGAGTCGATGCCGGGGGCCAGGGCCGCGGCCGCCGACGCGCCGGTGAAGATCGTGAGGCCGGTCAGGAAGAGACGGCGGCGGCCGAACCGGTCGCCGAGGGCCGCGCCGGTCATCAGCAGGACCGCGAAGGTGAGCGTGTAGGCGCTGACGGTCCACTCGAGGTCGTGCAGCGCTCCGCCGAGGTCGTCGCGGATGGAGGGCAGCGCGGTGGTGACGACGAGGTTGTCCAGGGCCGCCATGAATCCGGCGACGCTGGTGATGACGAGGGCCCAGACGGCTCCCCCGCGACGTGCGGTCGGTGCGGCCTGCGGTTCCGGTTGCGTTTGCGTTTGCTGTGACATCGCTCCCCCAGCGGGCGTGATCTTCGATTAGTTATTGATTACTAAGTTCTGTAGGCAGAAAAAGGCGCCAGTGACGCCTCGTCCCTTGCGACCCTCAGTGCTGCGGTCGGCCCTTGTGTCCTGCCGACGGGTCCATGCCCGCCCAGACCCGGTGTCCGGGCGGGAAGCCCATCGCCACCAGGCAGTTGATGAGCATTCCGTGCGCCAGGAAGTCCGTCGTCTCGTGGACGTCGGCGCCGAGCGGCAGATGCACGGTGTCCCACAGCCGCATCCAGCCGGCCCGCACCGTCTCCCCGAACTCGCTGTCGCCCTCCTGCTCGGCGGCCGCAACGGCGACGTACATCTGCATCTGCATCATCAGCCACTCGGGCCGTTCCACGATGACCCGGGTGTAGGCGTCCGCCATGGCATGCAGGGCCTCTTCGCCGTGCAGCCCCTTGGATGCCTCCTCGAAGGTGCGGATGGTGTCCTCCACGCAGCGTTCCGCCGTCGCCAGGAAGATCGCCTTCTTGCCCGGGAAGAGCCGGAAGAGATACGGCTGAGAGACCCCGACGCGCTTGGCGATCGCCTCGGTCGACGTGCCGTGGTAGCCACCGCGGGCGAACTCGGCGGTCGCCGCACGGATGACACTCTCGCGCCTCTCTTCTGCGCTCATCCTGACCATGCGACCAAGTTAGTACTCAATCACTAACATCGCAACAGGTGGACCTGAAAGAACCCCCATGACGTCAGTAAGGAGCGCCCCACCATGGAGAGCGCCCCTTACATCGACAACCGCAACCCGCCTCAGGCCAGTCGTACGACCGCCCGCGACATCCCCAGCACCTTCTGACCGGCGCTGGTCGCCGTGAGGTCGACCCGGACCGTGTTGTCGTCGAGCTTGGCGGCGACCTTGGCGCTGACCTCGATCGTGGCGCCCTGGTCGTCGTTCGGGACGACGACAGGCTTGGTGAAGCGGACGCCGTACTCCTGGACCGCGCCCGGGTCGCCGACCCAGTCGGTGACCACGCGGATCGCCTCGGCCATGGTGAACATGCCGTGCGCGATGACGTCCGGGAGGCCCACCTCCTTGGCGAACCTCTCGTTCCAGTGGATGGGGTTGAAGTCACCGGAGGCACCCGCGTACTGGACGAGGGTGGCGCGGGTCACGGGGAAGGTCTGGGCGGGCAGTTCGGTGCCGACCTCGACGTCGCCGTATGCGATCTTCGCCGTCATCTTCTTCCTCACGCCCCCTCGGCCGCGCGCGCGACGAGCTTGGTCCAGGCGGTCACGACGTGCTCGCCGGCCTCGTCGTGGACCTCGCCGCGGATGTCCAGGATGTCGTTGCCCGCCATGGACTTGATCGCCTCGATGGTGGAGGTGACGGTCAGGCGGTCCCCCGCGCGCACGGGGCGTGCGTAGGCGAACTTCTGGTCGCCGTGCACCACGCGGCTGTAGTCCAGGCCCAGCTGCGGGTCCTGCACGACCTGTCCCGCGGCCTTGAAGGTGATCGAGAACACGAAGGTCGGCGGGGCTACCACATCGGGGTGACCGAGTGCCTTGGCGGCCTGCGGGTCCGTGTACGCGGGGTTGGTGTCCCCCACCGCCTCGGCGAACTCGCGGATCTTCTCCCGGCCCACCTCATAGGGGTCGGTGGGCGGGTAGGTCCGCCCCACGAAGGACTGGTCGAGCGCCATGGGCCTCGGCACCTCCTGGTTGCTCTGCGCTGTCTTACTGACCGGTATGGGGTCTCTCAACGACGCGAGGCCGCCCCCGATCACTCGGGGACGGCCTCGTGTACGAGCCTGATTTATCGCGTTTCGCGGTGCGCGGTGTGCGCGTTGCAACGCGGGCAGTGCTTCTTCATCTCCATTCGATCCGGGTTGTTACGCCGGTTCTTCTTGGTGATGTAGTTCCGCTCCTTGCACTCCACGCAGGCCAGCGTGATCTTCGGGCGGACGTCGGTGGCAGCCACAGGAGTGCTCCTTGACGAACGGATGGGACGATTAACGCATAGAAGAGTAGCCGATCGAAGGACCGACCCCACAATCGGCTACTGTCTGTAGCGGTGACCGGACTTGAACCGGTGACACAGCGATTATGAGCCGCTTGCTCTACCGACTGAGCTACACCGCTGTGATGCGATCCGTTCCCGCCTCGCGACGGGAACCTCACACACCAGAGCCCCAATACGGAATCGAACCGTAGACCTTCTCCTTACCATGGAGACGCTCTGCCGACTGAGCTATTGGGGCGAGCGATGAAGACATTACACGCTCCGCCGCCGTTCGCCCAAATCCGTTTCCCGGCGCCCCGGGTGCCTTGATCGGCACGGTTCCCGCGGGCCCCGACCGCCCCTCCCGCACGGCGGACCACACCGGTACGACTATTGCGCTCCTCCCCGTCACGGGCGCGCCGCCACCCTAGGCTCGACTCACTCTGCGTGATCTTGCGTCCCCTTGCGCGGTTCCGGCGGCTCCGGGCCCCGCAGCCCGAGTCCCTGGAGCGCGATGCCCGACAGCCACCCGCAGCCGCCCCACTCCTCCTCGTCGGGTGCCGCGTCCTCGGGCCGGTCCGAGGGAGCGGGCCTCCTGTTGTGCGGGGCTCGGCTCACCGACGGCAGGACGGTGGACGTACGGCTGGGCGGCGGGCGCATCGAGGCGGTCGGTACGGCCGGGAGCCTGGCCGGGGGCGGCACGCGCGCGTGTGGTGCGCGCGTGGACCTCAGCGGCTATCTGCTCCTGCCGGCCCCCGCCGAGCCGCACGCGCACGGCGACACCGCGCTGTCGGCCGACGCCGAGGGGCCGGTCTCCCCCGATCCCCACGACGTCCAGCGCCGGGCCACGGAGGCCGCTCTCCTCCAGCTCGGACATGGGGCGACCGCTCTGCGGGCACACGTGCGCGTGGGCGACGTCCAGGGACTGGGCGCGCTGGCCGCCGTACTCCAGGCGCGGCGGTCGCTGCACGGACTCACCGAACTGACGGCCGTGGCGATGCCCCGGGTGCTGACCGGGGTGGCCGGGGCGGAGGGACTCGCCATGCTGCGGGACGCCCTGAAGATGGGTGCGTCGGTGGTGGGCGGCTGTCCCGACCTCGACCCGGATCCGACCGGTTACGCGGAGGCGGTCCTGGAGGTCGCTTCCGAGTACGGCTGCCCCGTCGACCTGCACACCGACGCCACCGACCCGGCCCGGCTGGCCCGCCTCGCCGCCATGGCGGGGGGCCTGCGGCCCGGTGTGACCCTCGGCCCGTGCGCGGGCCTCGACCGGCTCCCCGCGGAGACGGTCTCCCGCACCGCCGACCAACTCGCGGCGGCCGGAGTCGCCGTGGTGTGCCTGCCGCAGGGCGGCTGCGCGGGCGTGGACGGGCGGGGCACGGCTCCGGTACGGCTGCTGCGCGCGGCCGGGGTCCGGCTGGCCGCCGGCAGCGGGGCGCTGCGGGACGCCTGCAACCCGGTGGGCCGCGGGGACCCGCTGGAGGCCGCCTACCTGCTCGCCTCCCGGTACGGGCTGCGGCCGGAGGACGCCTACGACGCGGTGAGCACGTCGGCGCGGGCCGTGCTCGGCCTGCCCGAGGTCCGCGTGGAGGCGGGTTTCCCGGCCGAGTTGCTCGCGGTACGCGGCGACCGCCTGGCCGGCGCGCTCTCCCTGGCGTACAGCCGGATCGTGGTGCACCGGGGGCGCGTGGTGGCCCGGACGAGCGCGGTACGCGAGTACTGCAACTCGGCGGTGGCCGGGGAG
>NZ_RSAJ01001199.1 GCF_003933965.1 Streptomyces sp. RP5T | reverse complement strand
CGAGCAGCAGAACCGGCCGCTCTGACCCGGGCTGAGGTGAACAGTGCGGATCCGTGCACACAGCTGAGGTCAGAGCAGCTCTCAGATTCGCTTCACCACCGGGCTGAAGCCCGGTGCACTGCGAATAATCCCGGTAGCCCTCCGGCTGGCCGCCCCGGCCCTCCAGCCAGGCCGGCACCGGCAGCGCATCACGTACCACCACCCACTCCGCGTCGGTCATGTCCGACGGGTACCTCCGTACCCGCTCGGGCCGGTCGGCCGCGTTCCCGAACCGGTGAGCGAGGCAATCGCACACCGACACGCGGGAGTTGGACGTCGCAAGGACCGTCACGCAAGACTGGGACAACAGGGCCTCCTGGTACTCGAGTGGCGTCGCAACCCCGAGCTACCAAGAGGCCCTGCTCTCATGCATCCACCCGGCCGGAATCACCCGACCAGGGACCCTGTTCGATCAGAACCGTCCTCATGATCGATAGAGATACGGCTTCTCAGACTGAGGTTGGAAAAGGCTCATTGAACCGTTTTCATCCTGTGCTGGCGGGTGAAATGGGCTGGTCAGTGGCTGTGGTGACGAGGCAGGGCCCCTCGTCGTTGGCGTGGTGATTCCACTCAGCACACCGGCGACCGAAGGGGCCCTGTTGGTTCCGTATCCTGCCACGCTCGACGTCCCGCACGAGCTCGTCGAGCACGTCGCCTGGCTGCTGTACGAGCACCGCCGCGCACGTAACACCCGCTGGCGGAAGCTCCGCTGCTTCGACCAGGCACTGCTCACGCTGGGCCCGCCTGCGCAAGAACGAGACATTCGCCCAGCTCGGCGCC
>NZ_RSAJ01001198.1 GCF_003933965.1 Streptomyces sp. RP5T | reverse complement strand
GCCCAGCGGTGAGGGGCGTCTGGAGTACGACGGTGATCTGCGAGCGTATGTTCCGGCGCTGATCGACATTGCTCCGGACGATGACAACGTGCGGGTCGGCGACTGGGTGCCGTTCGGCCGGCCGGCGAGGATCGTGCCGTATGCCGACCGGGAGTGGACCGATCTCGTGGACGGCAGCACGTTCCGGGACAGTGCCGTGGAGTCCTTCCCGCTGGTGAGCAACCAGAGCCGGCGCTATGGCCGCGGGTCGATAGCCGATCTGCTGCGGATGCGGGAACGGTATCTGCGGTCGTTCTTCGACATGCGGGAGCTGGCGCATGTGGTGCCCTTCGGCGATCGGGTCGGAACGCTCGAGACGGTGCCGGTGGGCCCGGTGGATCCGGCGGCCTACGCCTGGCTGAGTCATGGGAAGCCGGGTGGCCTGGAGCTGATCGCCGATGGCCGGAGGCGGATGCTGGACGCGGAGCAGGGTGGGCGGTATATCGCAGGGTTGCCCGAGGTGCAGGAGCTGCCCGACGGGTCTTACCTGCACCTGGAGGTGTGCTACGGCGCCACGGCCGGCGATCCGGGACGCCCCCTGCAGCAAGGTGATCCGGTGCCGCCGGTGGATGATCCGCTGGCGGAGTGGTCACTGGCCGACTGGACCGCGTACTACAGCAGGCTTGACGTCCTCGCAGCCACCAGAGCCATGGGCTTGGGGGAGGGAGGGCGAGTACTTTACGCGACTACCGGTGGCGTGCGTGGACGGATGGTCAGGGTTCGTCCGCTGCCGTTGGACGAGGAACTGGATGTTCTGGCCGTGGGGGCGGGGCTGCATGCGGGTCC
>NZ_RSAJ01001197.1 GCF_003933965.1 Streptomyces sp. RP5T | reverse complement strand
GCCGGACGAGGCGGGACCGGACTGGTTCCGGGACAGCGTCGGCATGGTCCTTCCGGCAGGAGATCCCGCACTTCCACCGGTCATCCGCCGCTGGGGCATCGGCCACGTCTGCCTCCCCGCCTCCCTCCCCCCGGGCACACCGGAGTTCACCGCGCTGCTGACCGGGGCCCGCGACCAGGGACTGCACGTCCTGGCGGAACTGACACCCCCGGACGAGCACACCCCGCACGCCGAACTGCTCGGCCGGGCCCGTGACTTGCTGGAGGAACCGGTCGACGGACTCCGCCTCACCGGCGACACGGACGACTGGCCGCCACCGTTGCTCGGCCGCCTGCGCCATCTGCTGGCCGCGTATCCCCGGGCGACGGTGATCACGACCGGTACAGCCCCCTTCGGCGCGGGACACGTGCGGCTGGGGCCCCCGCCGGATCCGGGGACCGACGTCGACACCGAGCCCGGAACGGCAGTGGACCTGCGGCCCGGCACGACGGTGGATGCGCCGTCCGAACCGCACGCGGCCCCGACCTCTCGGCCGTACCGCGGATGGGCGCTGCCGGACGGCCTCCCGTACCCCCGGGCGGCCCTGCTGCTGGCGCTCCCCGGCTGCCACGAGGTTCCGGCGGCCGCTCTGTTCGCGCCGGGCCAGGAGCCCTCGCCGTTACGGCCTTTGCTGGCGGCACGGGCCGGGCAGCTCGCGTTGCGGCACGGGCGGGTGGAGCGGGTGCCGACCGGGATCGCGGGGGTGGCGGGGATCCGCAGGGACCACGCGGGTCAGACCGTGCTGTGCGTGACGAGCACGGTCGGGGTGCCGGTCACGGCCCGGGTT
>NZ_RSAJ01001196.1 GCF_003933965.1 Streptomyces sp. RP5T | reverse complement strand
CACTGGCCCCGACCCCCATCCCCCGCGACACTGAAAAGCGTGCGTACTGTCAAAGCGACGGCCGCCGCCGTCACCGCAGCCCTGGCCGCCGGCGCCGCCGGAATCGTCGCCGGGAGGATGGCCGGCGACGCCGGACTGAAGCTGCCCCCGGGCCGTCCGCTGCCCGGTGAACCCCGGCTCACCGTCCACTCCACCGCCGCCGGCCGCATCGCCCTGACCCGCGACCTCGCCGCCCTGCGCCCCGGCACCTACGGCCTCACCGGAGACGGCTCCCACGCCGTCGTGGGGCCCGTCCTCACCGCGGAACCGCACTCCGCCGACACCGTCGTCCGCCGCCTGGAGCGCGTCACCCACGGCACCCTGGCCCCCGGCGACAAGGTGTGGCTCACCCCGAACGTCTACGTCGGCGACCCCGGGTCGGCCCTCGGCCTCGACCACAGCGACGTCGACATCCCGGGCGAACTCGGCCTCCTGCCCGCCTGGTTCGTCCCCGGCGTGCGGGACACCTGGGTCATCGCGGTCCACGGCCTCGGCGCGACCCGCGAACACACCCTCAACGTCATGGAGTTCCTGCACCGCCACCGCTTCCCGGTCCTCGCCACCACCCACCGCGGCGACGCAGGCGCCCCCCGCCCGGCGGACGGCCTGAACCACTTCGGCGAGACCGAGTGGCGCGACCTGGACGCCGCGATGCGCTACGCCGTCAGCAACGGCGCCCGCCAACTCGTGCTGCACGGCTGGTCCACCGGCGCCACCATGGCCCTGCGCGCCGCCGCCCACTCGGGTGTGCGCGACCGGGTCAGCGGGCTGATCCTGGACTCCCCGGTCCTGAGC
>NZ_RSAJ01001195.1 GCF_003933965.1 Streptomyces sp. RP5T | reverse complement strand
GAGTGGGGGCGTTCGGTGACGGCGACGGCGAGGACGCGCAGTCCGTCCGCCGCCTGCGCGTCGGCCAGGTCGCGCAACCGGGCACGCTCGTCGTCGGACAGCGCACAGCGTGTCAGTACGGCCTCCACGGCCCCCTTGGTGATCAAGGTCTGCGTGCCCAGGCGGCCGGGGGTGCGGACGACCACCGTGGCCAGGCGGCGGACCGGGTCGAAGGGGACGGCCGTCACGCCGTCGTACGCCGTCAGGGTCTCCTCGTCGGCGGCGGCGAGCAGGGCCTCGTCCAGGGCGTCGGGGGCCGGGAGGTCGGCGAGCTGGAGCGACCACCAGGCGGCGGCCGCCGCCCAGCGCAGTACCTCGGGGTCGTCGCGGCCGGCCGCGTCGAGCGCGCGGTGGACGACCGGGCGGTCCCGGGTGAGGGTGCCGGTCTTGTCCACGCACAGGACGTCCATGGCACCGATGTCGTGCAGGGCGGGCAGCCGCCTCACGATGACGCCGTGGGTGCGGGCGAGGAGCGCGGCACCGCGGGCGAGGCAGGTGGTGACGAGGACCGGCAACATCTCCGGGGTCAGCCCGACCGCCACCGCGACGGCAAAGGGGAGGGTCTCCAGACCGCGGCCCCGCAGGGCCGCGTTGGCCATGAGCACCAGGGGCGGGGTGAGCAGCGCGAACCGGATCAGGATCCAGGACACGCCCTGGACGGAGCGTTCGAACGCGGTCGCCGCGGGCTTTCCGGTACGGCGGTGGGCCGCGGCGAAACGGGTGTCGCCGCCGGTCGCGGTGACCACGGCGGTGGCACTGCCGGAGGCGACACTGCTGCCCTGGAAACAGAGCCGGGG
>NZ_RSAJ01001194.1 GCF_003933965.1 Streptomyces sp. RP5T | reverse complement strand
CCCGTCCCCCACCGCATCCCCGTGGCGGTCGTGGCCCCCCAGCAGGCGTCCGCGCAGATCGTCGCGCAGCTCAACGCGCTGGACGGCGAACCGGTGAGGGCAACCGCGGCCTCCAGTGAGGCCGTTGCCCGCGACTGGGTCATGACGCGGCGCACGGACGCGGCGTTCCTGTTCAACCCGAAGGGCACCGAGGACACCCTGCTCGTCGCCTCGGCGGGCGGCCCGTCGGTGTCCCAGACCGCCACCCAGATCGCCCAGAAGATCGAGGCCTCGGAGAAGCGCCGGATCACGGTGACGGACCTGCGCGCCCCCAACTCCGGGGACGGCCGCGGCATGACGTCCTTCTACCTGGTCCTGGGCTGGGTGATCGGCGGCTACCTGACCGCGACGATCATGGGTATGGCGTCCGGATCCCGTCCGGCGAACCGCCACCGGACCCTGATCCGCCTGGCGGTCCTGGTCCCGTACGCGGTGGTGTCGGGTCTGGCCGGAGCGCTGATCGTGGGCCCGGTGTTCGACGCCCTGGGCGGCCACTTCTGGGCGCTGAGCGCGATCGGCACCCTGACCGTCCTGGCCTCGGCGGCCACGGCACTGGCCCTGCAGACCCTGCTGGGCCTGGTCGGCACGGCCCTGGTCATCGTCCTGTTCGTGGTCCTCGGCAACCCGAGCTCGGGCGGCGTCTACCCGGCTCCCCTGCTCCCCGCGTTCTGGAGCGCGATCGGCCACGCCCTGCCGCCGGGCGCCGGAACGACCCTGGTCCGCAACACGGTGTACTTCTCGGGCCACGCGACGGGTTCGGCGCTGTGGGTGCTGGGGGCGTACGCGGTGGGCGGCGCGCTACTGGCCTGGGG
>NZ_RSAJ01001193.1 GCF_003933965.1 Streptomyces sp. RP5T | reverse complement strand
CACGAAAGGGCGCGCTCGCAGCCGCGCTCGCCGCCGCACTCCTGGCCGGACCCGGCACCGCCTTGGCCGCCCCGGCCGCCGCGCCCCCACCCCGTGAACAGGTCGCGGCGGCCACCATCACCTGGACCCTGGAGCGGGCGAGCAACCCCACCGCGGACCAGCAGTCGGCGTACACCCGCATCACTTCGGCCATGAACGCCGCGGTGGCCCGCTACAACAACCTCAGCGACCTGGGGAAGTCCCTCACCGTCCGCTACGACACGAGCGTGCCCACCGCGGACGGCAACATCAACGGGACCATCCGCTTCGGCAGCGACCGCGGTTACATGACCGAGCGGACCGCCCTGCACGAGATCGCCCACACCATCGGCGTGGGCACGAGTGCGGGCTGGTCCTCGCACGGCGGCAACAGCGGCACCTGGACGGGCGCTCAGGCGACCGCTCTCGTGCGGCAGTACGACGGTTCCTCGGCCAAGTTGTCCACCGGCGGTGGCCACTTCTGGCCGTACGGCCTCAACTACGAGAACGAGTTCTCCAGTACGGCGGCCGACCGCCACGTGCGGATCGTCGAGGCGATGGTGCGTGACGGCCTGTGAGTTGAGGGGTTGATGTCGGGGGGCGAAAAACCGCTCCCCGACACGGTGTCCGGGCGCAGGGCCCGTCCCTGAGGGGAAGGGCCTCTGTCGTCCGGCATCTCACTCGCGCGCACTGGAGTCTCTCTTGGACGTCCACGGCACATCCGGCACTTCCGGGCCCGGTCCGTTCTCCCGCCGCAGATTCCTCCAGGCGGCCGGCGTCACCGCCACCGCCGTCGCGGCCACCGGCACACCCGCCCGGGCCGCCTCCTCCCGTAC
>NZ_RSAJ01001192.1 GCF_003933965.1 Streptomyces sp. RP5T | reverse complement strand
GGTCAGGACCGGGAAGATCTGGTGCCGGAACAGGGTGAACAGGCGGGCCTGCTCCTTCTCCTGGAGTTCGTTCCAGCGGACCAGGTGGATGCCCTCCTCCGCGAGAGCGGGGGCGACGTCCTCGTGGTAGCAGGCGGCGTGCCGGGCCATCAGCTCGCGGGAGCGGGCCCAGATCATCTCCAGCACCTCGCGGGGCTGGAGGCCGGAGGCGGAGCGGGTGGCGACGCCGGTGGCGATACGGCGCTTCAGTCCGGCCACCCGGACCATGAAGAACTCGTCCAGGTTGCTGGCGAAGATCGCGAGGAAGTTGGCGCGTTCGAGCAGGGGGGTGTTCGGGTCCTCGGCGAGTTCCAGGACCCGCTCGTTGAACGCGAGCCAGCTGCGCTCCCGGTCGAGGAAACGACCCTGCGGGAGCTGGGCGGCACCGTCCACCGGGACCTCCTCGTACGCGTCGAGGTCGGCGTCGAGGTCGGGTTCCAGATCGGAGACGGTGGCCGAGACGGTGTGCGGGCGGTGCGCGGCTATGGAGCCCACGGAGGGCTGCACGTGCTGGACCTCTGCCTGGGCGTTCGACTGGCTCATGGACCCATTCTTCCGCGCCAGGAGCGAAACGGGCGCGTCGGATGCAGCGAGCGGCAGTACGACGGCGACCGGGGCGTCCTCGTTCCCCGCGGACCCCTCGGGCGGCGGCGAAGGCTCTGGCACGGCGGGCTTCATTCGCTGAGCCTCGCAAGCCTGTCTGAACCAACGGTTACGGCGACATGGCGTGCGGGATATCGCGGGACGGCTCCCGAGGGGGTGGGGAGGGGGAGCGGGGTGATTTTTGGCCCGGGGCAGCGCGCTTGCGCCGGTGGCC
>NZ_RSAJ01001191.1 GCF_003933965.1 Streptomyces sp. RP5T | reverse complement strand
GTCGACCGTGTGGCCGTCGGCGTGGACGGCGGGGGTGGCGGTTCGTTGGTCCGTGCTGTCGGCGGGTGGCCCGGACTCCTTATTCATCATGCGGTGAATAATGCTCTCGGGTGCCGGAGTCGTCAAGCATGGTGCGCGGCGGCCCGGAAGGCCGGGTCGCCGCGCGGGTTCAGGCGTTGAGAGCGACCAGAAGCTCGACGTCGTAGGTCTCCTCCACGATGCCGTCGGGGAACAGCTCCAGCAGGATCCGGCGCTGCTCGGTGAGGAAGGTGCCCGCGTGTTCCTCGCCGGCGACGAGGAACAGGGAGTGGCTGCCGATGTTGGCGAGGTGGGTGTCGACGGGCACGTGGCGGCTCCAGCGGACGACTCGGTGGGTGAAGTCGAGGCGGCCCGTGGGGTCGGCGAGGGCGGACCGGACCCCGTTGCCGTTGACCTCGACGGCCGCCTGGGCGCCGTAGTCCTTGAAGTGCTCGGCGACGCGGTCGACCTGGGCGGCGATCCAGTCGACGTCGAGGGCGTAGGTGTTCCACCACAGGGCCAGCGCGCCGCCCGGCCGCAGTACGCGGCAGGCCTCCGGGACCGCGCGGGCCGGGTCGGTCCAGTGCCAGGACTGGGCGTAGGTGAGGAGGTCGGCAGAGTCGGTAAGGAGGGGGAGGTCGTTGCCGTCACCCCTGACGATCGGGATGCCGGGATGGGTGCGGCGGAACTGCTCGGCCATGCCCGTGCCGGGTTCGACGGCGACGACCTCGGCACCCCGGGCGTGCAGCAGTCCGGTCGCTATCCCGGTGCCGGCCCCGATGTCGGCGACCCGGGCGCCGTCGAGGGTGCGCCCGGCGAGTTCCTCGATCGCCTCGAAG
>NZ_RSAJ01001190.1 GCF_003933965.1 Streptomyces sp. RP5T | reverse complement strand
AGACGTCGTTTCTGTTGGCGTGATCGCTCGTTGAGCCGTGCATGACGGATCTGGTGGGGCGGCTGGTGCCGGACGAGTTGTGGACGCTGTTTCGGCGGGTGGTCCCGCCGACGGAGGTCATACGCCCGCAGGGCGGCGGCCGCCGACGGGCCGGTGACCGCGAATGCCTGGCGGCGATCATCTTCGTGGCCACCTCGGGCTGCACTTGGCGGCAGCTGCCGCCGGTGTTCGGGCCGGCCTGGCCCACGGTCTACCGGCGCTTCGCCCAGTGGAGCCGGGATCGGGTCTGGGCCCGGCTGCACCGGGTCATCCTCGACGAACTCGGTGCTCGGGGCGAGTTGGACTGGTCGCGGTGCGCGATCGACTCCGTCAGCGTCCGGGCGGCAAAAGGGGGCCACTGACAGGACCGAATCCGACCGACCGCGGCAAGAGCGGATCGAAAATCCACCTGATCACCGACCGCAACGGCGTGCCGCTGTCGTTGGGCATCTCCGGCGCCAACCTGCACGACAGTCTCGGCCTGCAGCCGCTCGTGCGTGGCATCCCGCCCATCCGCTCCCGCCGCGGACCACGCCGCCGGCACCCAGCCAAGCTCCACGCAGACAAGGGCTACGACTACGACCACCTGCGGAAATGGCTGCGCGAACGTCGCATCCGCCACCGCATCGCCCGCAAGGGCATCGAGTCCTCCACCCGGCTCGGCCGACACCGCTGGGTCGTCGAAAGGACCGTGTCCTGGCTGGCCGGATGCCGGAGGCTGCACCGACGTTACGAGCGAAAGGCCGAGCACTTCCTGGCCTTCGTCGGCATCGCCACAGCCCTCATCAGCTACCGCAGACTCACCAACTGAAACGACGTCT
>NZ_RSAJ01000118.1 GCF_003933965.1 Streptomyces sp. RP5T | reverse complement strand
ACAACCGCCGCTCCTGGCTGTACCGCATCCGCCCCTCCGCCGCCCACCCGGCGTTCACCCACACCCACAACGGCCACATCCGCACGGCCCCGTTCACCGAGTCGGTCCCCGACCCGAACCGGCTGCGCTGGAACCCGCTGCCCGAGCCCGTCGGGGGCACCGACTTCCTGGCCGGCCTGTGGACCCTCGGCGGCAACGGCGACGTCACCCAGCGCACCGGCATGGCCGTGCACCTGTACCACGCCACCGACTCCATGGACCGCGTCTTCAGCGACGCCGACGGCGAGCTGCTGATCGTCCCGGAGCGGGGCGGGCTGCTGCTGCGCACGGAGTTCGGGCTGCTCCATGTGGAGCCGGGACATGTGGCGCTGATCCCCCGTGGGGTGCGCTTCCGTGTGGAGCTGCTGGACGAGTCGGCCAGGGGATATGTGTGCGAGAACTATGGCGCTCCCTTCCAGCTCCCCGACCTCGGCCCGATCGGCGCCAACGGCCTCGCCAACGCCCGTGACTTCCTCGCTCCCGTCGCCGCCTACGAGGACGTCGAGGGCCCGGTGGAGGTGGTCAACAAGTTCTGCGGCAACCTCTGGACGGCGACCTACGACCACTCCCCCCTCGACGTCGTCGCCTGGCACGGCAACCACGTGCCGTACGTCTACGACCTGCGCCGCTTCAATGTCATCGGCTCCATCTCCTACGACCACCCCGACCCGTCGATCTTCACCGTGCTGACGTCCCCGTCGGACACCCCGGGTCTGGCCGGAGTCGACTTCGTGGTCTTCGCGCCGCGCTGGCTGGTCGGCGAGGACACCTTCCGGCCGCCGTACTTCCACCGGAACGTGATGAGCGAGTACATGGGTCTGATCGAGGGCGCCTACGACGCGAAGGCGGAGGGCTTCGTGCCGGGCGGCGGCTCGCTGCACAACATGATGTCGGCGCACGGACCCGACCGGGAGACCTTCGACAGGGCGAGCGCGGCCGAGCTGCGGCCGCAGAAGGTCGACGACGGGCTGGCGTTCATGTTCGAGACGCGCTGGCCGGTGACGCTGACCGCGCAGGCGGCCCGGGCGGACCACCTCCAGACCCACTACGACGACGTGTGGCGGGGCCTGGAACGCCACTTCCGCCCCTCACGCTGATCCCCCCGTTGCACTGACCGATCCGCGAAAGGTACGGATAGCCCGTGACCTCCTTCGCTCCGGACTCGATCGTCCTGAACCGCAAGCTGCCGCTCTGGTACCAGGTGTCGCAGTCCCTGCGCGCCTCGATACTCGGCCGCTCCCCCCAGGACCCGCTCCGCCTGCCCACCGAGGAACAGCTCGCCGGGCACTACGGCGTGAGCGTGCTGACCATGCGGCAGGCGCTGAAGGAGCTGGAGGACGAAGGGCTGATCACCCGTCACCGCCGCCGGGGCACGTTCATCGAGCCGGACGCGAGAAGAGGTACCCCGGTCCGGCTGCTCGGCTCGGTGGACGCGATCGTGGCCCAGCAGTCCGGTATGACGACCGAGCTGCTGGAGCACGGCAAGTCCCCGGTGCCCTCCGAACTCGCCGAGCACTTCCCGGAGTTGGACGAGGTGACGGCATACCACCGGCTGCGCAGCGACGAGCGGACGGGCGAGCCGACCAACCACGCCCGCAACTACGTCCGCCCCGAACTGGCCGCGCTCATCGACCCGTCCGACCTGGTGCGCTGGCCGATGACGAAGGTGCTGCGGGACGTCGTCGGGGCGGACATCAGCCGTATCACGGACACGGTGGAGGCGCGCCTCGCCGACCCCGAGACGGCCCGGCTGCTCCAAGTCCCCTTGCTCAGCCCGATCCTGCACTACACGGGCCTGGCGTACGACGGGGAGGGCCGGGTGCTGGACGCGGCGGTGATCCACTACCGGGGTGACCGCTTCTCCTTCACGGTCACCCTGGACGCCACATGAGCCCACCGGCCCCGGCTGCCTGTCGGCGAAAGGTCGTACGATGCCCAGCGTGACGCACGACGACGCTCCGCCGCTGGCGGACCTCATGCCGTGGTCCGTCGCACCGCCGCGGCTCGGCCGGGGGTGGCCGACGGGACCCGACGCGGCATCCCTCAAAGCCCGCTGGGACGCCCTGCTGAAGGCCGAGGGGCCCGACCGGGAGGCCCTGTTCGAGCCCACCCGCGCCCGCACCCTGCGCTCGGCGGTCGGACAGCTGCCGGGGCACACGGGCGGCACGGAGCGGCTCGCACGTGCTTCCGGCCCCTGCCCCGAACCGGTACGGGTCCTGCACGCGCCCTTCGACGAGCAGTGGCTGATCCCGGACCACCGGCTGATCGACGCGGCCCGCCCCGAGCTGTGGCGGGTGGCGGACGCGGAGCAGGTGTTCGTGGTCGAGACGCCGGCGGACGGGCAGGGCCCGCAGCTCCTGGCCACCTCACTGCTCCCCCTGCTGCGCCCGGGCCGCGTCCGCCCGCTGTACCGCCGTCCGGACGGCGCCGAACCGAACCTGGCCCCGGGCCTGCTGGAGCACCTGCGCGCACGGCTCGGGGCCCCGGTGGAGCCCCTGGACGTCCTCGCCTGGATCCTGGCGGTGGTCCGCCCGGACCTGACCGTGCCGCTGACCGGCGATCCCGACGTGTGGTCCCGGGGCGTCGAGTCGGGCCACCGCACCCTGTGGCTGATGCGCCGCGACGGCGACCGTCCGAAGCTGCCCGGGGGCCGCCGCCCGTACGTCCGCGCGCCCCTGCCGTCCCGGCCGCTGGTCCTGGACTACGACCGCGACGAGGAGGCCCTGCTGCTGGACGACGGCCGTGTCTCGCCCGTGCCGCCCGCGGCCTGGGACTTCGAGGCGGGCGGGGTGCGGGTGCTGGAGCAGTGGTTCGCGGCCCGTGTAGCGGAACCGGAGTCGGGCACCCTGGCCGCAATCCGCCCGGCGACCTGGCCGCAGACGTGGACGTCGGAGCTGCTGGAGCTGATCACGGTGCTGGCCCTGTTGGCCGATGCGCAGCCGTTCCAGGACGAGTCGACGTCACGGATCACGGCCACGGACCTCCGCGAGGCGGGCGTGCTCCCGGTCCCGGAGTCGGCACGCTGTCCGGCGTCGGTCCTGGACGGCCACGAGGAGGGTCCGGAGGGCCAGCTCTCCCTGCTCTAGGTCCTCGGTGCGAAGCCGTCCAGGACCCGCCCCAGCATCCGCTCGAACACCGCGTCCAGGTCGATCGGCCCGGAGTCCTCCATGAACGACGCCGCCAGCCGCGGATACGCCCCCGAGGCCACCTGACTGCCCAGGTAGGCGATCCGCACCGCGTTCTCCTGCTCTTCCGTCCACGGCAGCGACCGCACCCGCTCGGCCGTGGACAGCTCGTTCGAGACGTACGTCGTCACACACCCGTTGAGCATCGCGACCAGCTCGATCTTGGTGCCGTAGGGGGCGTCCAGCGGGTCGAGGCAGGCCAGGCAGTGCTCCAGGTAGCGCAGGGCGTTGGGGCTGAAGCCGTACACGCCCGACATGAGCCGCACCATCCAGGCGTGCCGGTGCATGAGCACCTTGGTCTGGCGCGCGTTGCGCAGCATGTCCGCGCGCCAGTCCCCGGTCGGCTCGAACAGCTCGTGCTCGCCGCTGACCGCGTCCACCATCAGCTCGTACAGGTCCTCCTTACGGGGGACGTAGTTGTACAGCGACATGGTCCCGCAGCCCAGTTCGGCCGCGACATGGCGCATCGACACCGCGTCCAGCCCTCCGGCGTCGGCCAGCCGCACCGCCGCCGCCGCGATGTCCGCCCTGGTGAACGCGGGCTTCGGCCCACGCCCCGTCCGCTCGGGACGGGCCCAGATCACTTCGGGTACGGCCGCTCGGCCCGCCATCGGTCATCACCTCGGCCACCATCCTAGTTACGTACAGCGTACGTAGTGCGCTATGGTCCTGCCATGACTTCTACGTACGCTGTACTTAGTGAAGGTCTGGAGAAGCGGTTCGGGGAGGTCCATGCCCTGCGCGGCCTCGATCTCGCGGTCGCCCCGGGCACGGTCTGCGGCATTCTCGGCCCCAACGGCGCGGGCAAGACGACGGCCGTACGGCTGCTGACGACGCTGCTGCGGCCGGACGCCGGCTCGGCACGGGTCGCGGGGCACGATCTCGTGCGGGAGCCGGAGGCGGTCCGCCGTGCCATCGCCGTCACCGGGCAGTACGCCTCGGTCGACGGGGACCTCACCGGACGGCAGAACCTGCGACTGTTCGCCCGGCTGCACCGGGTGCGGGGGCCGGCCGAGCGGGCCGCCGAACTGCTCGGCCGGTTCGGGCTGACGGAGTCCGCCGACCGGGCCGCCTCCACCTACTCGGGCGGCATGCGCCGCCGACTCGACCTCGCGGCGAGCCTGATCCGCCGTCCCGAGATCCTGTTCCTCGACGAGCCGACGACCGGGCTCGACCCGGCAAGCCGCACCCTCATCTGGGACGCCGTGCGCGACCTCACCTCGGACGGCACGACGGTGCTGCTGACCACGCAGTACCTGGAGGAGGCCGACCAACTCGCCCACGACATCGCCCTGGTGGACCAGGGGCGGATCGCGCACACCGGCTCGCCCGCCCAGCTCAAGGCGCTGATCGGGGCGCGCGTCGAGATCGTGGTCGCGGACGCGGACGCGCTGGGCAGGGCGGCCGGGGTGATCGACCAACTCACCGGCGGCAGGCCGTCGTTCGACCCCGGACGGAACGCGGTCGGCGCGGTGACGCAGGACACCACACTCACCGTGCCCCGGCTGGTGCGCGAACTGGACGCGGCCGGTGTGCCGCTGCTCGACGCGAGCATCCGGCCGCCGACCCTCGACGACGTCTTCCTTCGACTCACCAAGGAGCTTGCGGTATGAGCATGTTGGCCTACGACGGCACCGCGATGCTGGGCCGTCAGCTGCGGCGGGTCCGTAACAACCCGGGGCTGCTGGTCCTCACCCAGACCATGCCGATCACCATGCTGCTGTTCTTCGGCTACGTCTTCGGCAGCGCGCTGGCCATGCCGGGTGCGGAATACCGGTCCTTCCTGGTGCCGGGCCTGCTGGTGGCGACGGCGGCGAACGGGATCATGACGGGGATGTTCCAGGCGGCCCAGGACGTCCACCGGGGAGTGACGGACCGACTGCACACCCTGCCGATCAGCCGGGCGGCCGTGCCGCTGGGGCAGTCGGTCGCGGACGTCCTGGTCACGGCGGCCGGCATGGTGCCGTTCCTGCTGGTGGGGCTCGCGGTGGGCTGGCGCGTGGAGGGTTCCGCGCTCCAGGCGGTGGGCGCCGTCGCGCTGTTGCTGCTGTTCCGGTTCGCGACCACCTGGATCGGCATCTTCCTCGGCCTGCTCACCGGCAGCGAGGAGGCCGCCGGCCAGCTGGGCGGGGCGACCTTCGTCCTGCCGCTGCTGTCCAACGCCTACATCCCGACCGAGGGGCTTCCCGGGTGGCTGCGCACCCTCGCCGAGTGGAACCCCATCAGCGCGGTGACGGCGGCCCTGCGGGAGCTGTTCGGCAACGCCGCCGCACCGGAGGGGGCGGCCTGGCCGGTGGCCCATCCGGTCGCCGGGTCGCTGGTGTGGTGCGCGGTGCTGATCGCGGTCTTCACACCGCTCGCCGTGCGGAGGTACGCACACGGCGAGCGCTGAACGCCTCGTGCCGGGAGGGGAGTTCGGGCCCTGCCGGGGCCCGGGCCGACCTCGGAGGCGTGCATGCCAAAGGTATTGCGTACGGGCTCACCTGGATCGTGCTGCATGCCGTGGGGATGACGGGCAGGATCGCAGCACGATACCGGGCGGCGAGGGCTCAGTGCCCGCCGAACAGCGAACGGCGCAGTCGGCGCAGAGGCGCGAACAGCGAGACACGGCGTACCCGCGCACCCCTGTCACTGCGCTCCTGCTGTGCGGTGTCACGCGCGGTCAGCTCGCGCATCAACGACGTCGCCTCGGCCGCCTCGCGCTGCGGGACGGCAGGTCCCGACAGCACCGAGAGATGGCGGTCGAGGCGCGAACTGGTCGCGCTGCTCCCGCAGGTGATCGCAGGGACCCTCGCCCTGCGCACTGTTATCTGTTCCATGTCACTCCCCACCCGTACGAGTCCACCCGGCCCGGGCAGGGTAACCCTATCGCCCTTGCACGGCACACGTGTATCGGCGTCACAGGATTCACCTTCCCCGCAAGGGGGTTGACGACCCCTCCATGATTACTCTCCGAATCCAACAGATTTCAGGGCGAGTTGGACAACCGGCTGAGTAGTGGGCTGGGGTGACCCTCCGTCGGGCTCGACCGTCACAGCCAGTGATGTGGCGGACTTGTCGAGTCCGCTCGCGACCAAGGGCGTGTCGGCGGCGAAGAGCCCCAGGGAGCGCGGTTGCTCGTTGGGGCGCATGAGCCACAGTTGGCGCACGCGGCCGCTCGGGGGCGCGTCGTACCCGCTCAGGGTGACGACCGCGCGCCCCTCCGATGCGGAAGCGATCACTCCGATCGTTCGGCCCTGGGCGTCCTGGCCCCGGGTCGCGAGCGCGTCCGTGGCCTGCAGAACGTGGGCGATCTCACTGGCCTGGGCCTTCTGCGCGTCCAGTTCGTCCTGGGTCCGGTTGGCCTGGACGGCGAACAGGGAGGCAACGACGAGCGCCGCGGCCGCGGTGGCCGTCGCGAAGGGCACGAACAGGGGACGCCTCTGACGCTGCCTGGGCGGCGGCTGCACACCCCAGACATGCGGCGGCAGCTGCGACTTGCGCGCCCGCACCGGCTCCGGCCGCGCGCGGGCCGGCTCGGGCCGTACGGGGGACTCCTGCGGGATGGTGCGTACGGCGGCCAGTACCCGGTCGCGCATCGCCAGCGGCGGCGGAGCGGCGGCCGACCACGCGAGCCGTACCGCGTCCTCGGACAGCGCACGCACTTCCGCCGCACAGCTGTCGCAGCCCTTGAGATGCCGTTCGAAGCGGGCCCGCTCGGCCGGCTCCAGCGCGTCGAGGGCGTACGGGGCCGCGAGGGAGTGCAGATCTTCCCGGCGGAAGAGGCTCATGCCGCACCTCCCAGGCACTCGCGCAAGCGGGTCAGTCCGTCACGCATCCGCGTCTTCACCGTCCCCAGCGGCAGCGAGAGCCGCTCGGCCACTTCACGGTACGTGTAGCCGTCGTAGTAGGCGAGGGTGACGGACTGGCGCTGCAGGTCGGTCAGCCGCTCCAGACACCTGCGCACCCACTCGCGTTCGAGGCCCGCCTCCACCTCCTCGGTCACCTGGTCGAAGGCGGGGTGGTGGGCCCGGTGCGCCTCGCGCTGCTCGCGTTCACCGGCCGCGCGGGCACTGCGGACCCGGTCGACGGCACGGCGGTGCGCGAGGGTGAGGATCCAGGACAGCGCGCTGCCCCGGCGTGGGTCGAACCGCGCGGCGGACCGCCAGGTCTCCAGCAGCACTTCCTGCGACACCTCCTCCGACTGCGCCGGATCACGCACCACCCGCCGCACCAACCCGAACACCGGCCCGGCGACGAGGCCGTAGAGCTCCTCGAATGCCTTCTGGTCCCCACCTGCCACGAGCACCAGAAGCTCGTCCGCCTCCAACTCGTCGCCCCCTCCCGCAAAGCCGCACCTGGGCCGTCCCGTCCCACGAGGTATTCGCAACGAACACACCTCCGGATGGGGTTACGGATCAGAACGCCGAAAACGCGGGTCGAGCAGCAGAAAAGAAGTTTTGAGATTCGACCAATCCGGCCCGGCCACCGCTCCGAATCCCCGAGCGTCAGGCAAGTTGGACTGAGGACGGACGGCATGACACCTATCTCCAGGAGCGGCTCGGGACGCAGGAGTCTCGCGACCCTCGTATGTGGTGCGCTGGCCGCCGGAGGGCTCGCAGCCGCCGGTGTGGCCACGCTGGAACCGGGGGCGGCCTCCGCCTCCAGCCACCGGGAGGCCCCGCTGATCTCGGGCGACCCCCAGCACGACAACACGGACCTCTACGCGTTCGTCAGCCCCGACAAGCCCGACTCGACGACGATCGTGGCCAACTGGATCCCCTTCGAGGAGCCCGGGGGCGGACCGAACTTCTACCAGTTCGCCGAGGACGCGCAGTACGACCTCCACATCGACAACAACGGTGACGGCCAGGGCGACCTGCTCTACCGCTTCACGTTCAAGACGCACGTCAAGAACAAGAAGTCGTTCCTGTACAACACGGGCGTGGTCGAGAGCCTCGACGACCCCGACCTCAACGTCACGCAGACGTACGACATCGAGCTGTTCCGGCTGAAGTACGGGAAGGTCCAGTACAAGACGAAGGTCGCCGACGACATCCCGGTGGCGCCGTCGAACGTCGGCAAGGCGTCCATGCCGAACTACGAGAAGCTGCGCGACCAGGCGGTCTACAAGCTTCCCGGCGACGCGACGGCCTTCGCCGGCCAGGCCGACGACCCGTTCTTCGCGGACCTGCGCGTCTTCGACCTGCTGTACGGCGGGAACCTCACCGAGGTCGGCAACGACACGCTCAAGGGCTACAACGTCAACTCGATAGCCCTGCAGGTCCCGACGGACATGATCGCCGAGTCCAAGCACCAGCCGGTCGTGGGCATCTGGTCGACGACCCAGCGCCGCAACGCGCAGGGGTACTACTCCCAGGTCTCGCGCCTCGGCAACCCGCTCGTCAACGAGGTCGTCAACCCGCTCAAGGACAAGGACAAGTTCAACGCGTCCTCGCCGGAGTACGACGGTCAGTTCCTGAAGAACGTGACCAACCCCGAACTGCCGAAGCTCATCGAGGCGATCTACAAGATCCCCGCTCCGAAGGAACCCCGCAACGACCTCGTGGACGTCTTCCTCAAGGGTGTGAAGGGGCTGAACCAGCCGCCCCACGTCCGCCCCGCGGAGGAGCTGCGCCTCAACACGTCCATCAAGCCCACCGATTCTCCGAAGCGGCTCGGTGTGCTTGATGGCGACAACGCCGGGTTCCCGAACGGCCGTCGGCTCACCGACGACGTGATCGACGCCTCGCTCCAGGTCGTCGAGGGCGAGCTGGTCGGGTCCAAGAACGACCTCGGTGACGCGGTCGACAAGAACGACAAGGACTTCGAGAAGTCGTTCCCGTACGTGGCGCTGCCGACGGAGGGTTCGCGGGGTCCGCTCGCCAAGGGCACGTCCGGCGGCAACGACGTCCGCAACCAGCTCGGGGACGCGCTCTCCCCCGCGGGCAGCTCCGGGTCGGACAACATGTCCCTGATCGCGGGATCCGCGGGCGCCGGTGCGGCCGGGATCCTGCTCATCGGGGCGGCGCTGATGTGGTGGCGCCGGATGCGGCGGCGCGCCTACTGAGGCCGACGGTGCCTACGGGGGTGCCTCGCCCGTCGTCCGGCGGCCGCGGGAGCGTGGGGACTGGTCGTACAGTGCCCCGCGCCCCTGACAGCCGGAAGCACTCCGGGCACCCCCTTCCTACTGGCGCGGCCTGCGCGTACTCATCCCCCACGGTGCAGGCCGCGCCGCAGTACACGATCGATCACGAACGAATCAGGAGCGGGCATGTCCGGGTCTACGACCGACAGCGCACCCGAGGACGAGCAGAGCGGTTCGCCCGAGACCGTGGAGCCCTCTGCTCAGGCCGGTGACGAGAAGGTCGCCGCCGTACGGCGGGTCTCCGAGGCCGGCAGGCGCTGGCGAGCCGCTCAACTCGCGGGTTGTGCGGCTCTGTTGGCCGTCGCGCTGACGGGCGGGTCGATCGCCTTCGGGGCGCTGCGGGACGGTGGCACCGCCACGGTCGCCAGTTCGTCGGCGGCGGTCTCGCCCGGGCTCATGGCGAGTGGGGACCTCGACGCGGGCATCAGGGCGATCCAGGCCCATCTGCGCGACCAGCCGAAGGACTTCGGCAGCTGGGCCACCCTCGGACTCGCCTACGTGGAGCAGGCGCGGACCAAGGGCGACCCCTCGCGGTACCCGCAGGCCGAGCAGGCGCTGAAGCGGTCCCTGGAGTTGGCGCCGGACAACGAGCAGGCGCTCTCGGGGCGGGCCGCCCTCGCCGCGGCACGGCACGAGTTCAAGAGCGCCCTGAGCTACGCCGACCGGGTGCTGAAGGAGAACCCCTACAGCGAGCGCGCCCTCTCCTCCCGGATCGACGCCCTCGTGGAACTCGGCCGCTACGCCGAGGCGTCGAAGGCCGCCGACCTCGCGGACGAACGGCGGCCCGGCATCCCGGTGTTCACCCGCTACGCCTACGTCCACGAACTGCGCGGAGACGCCCGCACCGCCCGCACCGTCCTGGAGCGGGCCCTGTCCACCGCGACCACCCCGGGCGACATCGCCTACGTGGCCTCCGCGCTCGGCCAACTCGCGTGGAACCAGGGCGACTACGACACCGCGCTCACCGACTACGCCCGAGCCCTCGCCGCCGACGACGCCTACCTCCCCGCCCTGGAGGGCCGGGCCCGCGCCCAGGCCGCGAGCGGAGACCGGGCCGCCGCGATCAAGGGCATGGAGGCCGTCGTGGCCCGGTATCCGCTGCCCGGGCCGCTCGTGGCGCTCGGGGAGCTGTACGAGGACCGGGGCGCCGACGGCGACAAGGCGAAGGCCCAGGACCAGTACGCGCTGGTGGACGCGTGGACCGCGCTCGCCCGCGCCAACGGCGTCAACGCCGACCTCGACACCGCGCTGGCCGCCGCCGACCACGGTGACAAGGCCGCCGCCCTGCGTGCCGCCCGCGCCGAATGGGCCCGTCGGCACACCGTGCACACCGCGGACGCGCTCGCCTGGGCCCTGCACGTGAACGGCCGGGACCGGGAGGCACTGCCGTACGCCCGGCAGGCCACCGCCACCGGCTACCGCAACGCCTCCTTCCTCTACCACCGCGGGATCATCGAACTCGCCACGGGAGACCGGAAGGAGGGCCGCAGCCATCTCGGCTCCGCCCTGAAGCTCAACCCCGGTTTCTCCCCTCTCGGCGCCCGCGAGGCCCGCAAGGCTCTCAAGGAGGCGTCCGAGTGAGGCCCCGCCGTCTGTTCGCGTCCCTCACGGCCGTCCTGACGGCGGCTTGTGCGCTCGCGCTGCTCCCTTCCAGCAGCGCGAGCGCCCACCCCCTCGGCAACTTCACCGTCAACCGCTACGACGGTCTCGTCGCCGCCCCCGGCGGGCTCCGCGTCGACCACGTCGAGGACCTCGCCGAGATCCCGGCCACCCAGGCCAAGCCCGACATCGACAAGCTCGGGATGACCGAGTGGGCCGCCCAGCGCTGCCGGACGGCGGCCGAGGGCGGCAAGGTCTCCGTCGACGGCCGTACGGTCGCCCTGAGCGTGCGGAGCAGCCACGCGCGCGTGCGTCCCGGCCAGGCCGGGCTCGACACCCTGCGCGTGGAGTGCCGGCTGACCGCCCCGCTGCCCGAGGACGCCACCGTCACGCTCCGCTTCCACAGCGCGGGCACCGACTCCGGCCCCGGCTGGCGCGAGATCACCGCGCGCGGCGACCGGATGACGCTCACGGAGTCGGACGTCCCCACGAAGTCGGTCTCGGACGAACTGACCACATATCCGCAGGAGTTGCTCTCCTCCCCCGCCGACACGGTGACCGCCTCGCTGCGCGTGCGGCCCGGTGGCGCGGCCCTGGCCGAGGAGCGGTCGGACGCGCCCGCCGCCTCCGTGCTGCCGCGTGGCGCCGACCGCTGGACCCGTGCCCTGGACTCCCTGGTCGCCCGGCACGACCTCACCGTGGGCTTCGCGGCGCTCGCCCTGCTCATCGCGGTCGTCCTCGGGGCGATGCACGCGCTGGCCCCCGGGCACGGCAAGACCCTGATGGCCGCGGTGGCCGCGGCCCGCGGTGGCCGGGCCCGGATGAAGGACGTCCTGCCGCTGGCCGCCTCCGTGACCGTCACCCACACCCTGGGCGTGGTCGCCCTGGGCCTCCTCGTCGCCGCCGGATCGGCGGCGGCACCCTCGGTGATCGCGTGGCTGGGCATCGCGAGCGGGGTGATGGTGACCGCGGCGGGCGTCACCCTGCTGCGCCGGGCCCTGCGCACCCGCGCGCATCAGCACGGGCACACGCACACCCACGACGTCGCCGCCCGGCAGCCCGAGGAGCGCTCGCTGGTCCTGGTCGCCGCCCACACGGAGACGGCGACGGCGACGGCGAAGACGCACGCGCACCCCCACACGCCCGGACACACGCACGACCACGACCACGATCACAGCCACGACCACGACCACGACCACGACCACCGGCACGATCACGCGCACGGCCACAGCCACGACCACGGACACGACCACCCGCACCCGCACCCGCACGACCACTCCGACACCCTCCAACACACCCACGGCGGCTTCACCCACACCCACGCCGTCGCCCCCACCGTCCGCGGCACGATCCTGCTCGGCTTCGCCGGCGGTCTCGTGCCCAGCCCCTCCGCCGTCGTCGTGCTCGTCGGTGCCGCCGCGCTGGGACAGGCCTGGTTCGGACTGCTGCTCGTCGTGGCCTACGGCGTGGGGCTGGCCCTGACCCTGACCGCGGCCGGATTCGCCGTCGTCAGGCTGGGCAGTGGAGTCACACGGCTGCTGGACAGGCGCCCCCGCCTGGCCGCGAGTCCGATGACCGCCCTGGTGCGCAGGACCGCGCCCCTGATGTCGGCGTTCGTCGTGGTGGCTCTCGGGGCAGGATTGGTGCTCAAGGGGGCGGCATCCGCACTCGGCTGAGCTACTTTTGTACAGAATTGACGTGCACCATCACGCGGAGCGGAGATTTCGCCCGGATGCGAATGGGGGACGCCCGTGTCCGAAGAACCGGGCAGTGAACGAGTGATCGCGGGCCGCTACCGCCTCCTGTCCCCGCTCGGCGAGGGTGGCATGGGGACCGTGTGGCGGGCCCGTGACGAGGTGCTGCACCGCGAGGTCGCCGTCAAGGAGGTGCGCGCCCCGCACGGAATTCCGGTCCACGAGGTGGAGCGGCTGTACGCCCGTCTCGAACGCGAGGCGTGGGCGGCGGCCCGGGTCGCCAACCGCAATGTGGTCACGGTCTACGACGTGGCCACCGAGGACGGCCGTCCGTGGATCGTCATGGAGCTGGTGCGCGGCATCTCGCTCGCCGATCTGCTGGACGCGGAGGGCCCGCTCAGCCCGCAGCGCACCGCGCACATCGGCGCCGAGGTGCTCTCCGCGCTGCGGGCCGCGCACGAGGCCGGGGTGCTGCACCGGGACGTGAAGCCCGCCAACGTGCTGATGTCGAACGACGGCCGGGTGGTGCTCACCGACTTCGGCATCGCCCAGGTCGAGGGCAGTTCGGCGCTCACGATGACCGGCGAGGTCATCGGCTCCCCCGAGTTCCTGGCCCCGGAGCGGGCGCTCGGCCGCACCCCGGGCCCGGAGTCGGACCTGTGGTCCCTGGGGGTGCTGCTGTACGCCGCCGTCGAGGGCAACTCCCCCTTCCGGCAGGACACCCCGCTGAGCACCCTGCGCGCGATCGTGGACGAGGAGCTGCCGCCGCCGTACCGGGCCGGTCCGCTCGCGCCGGTGATCGAGGGGCTGCTGCGCAAGGACCCGGCGCAGCGGCTGCCGGCCGACCGGGCCGAGCAGGAGCTGCGGATCATCGGTGCGGGAGGCACGCCTCGGGCGGACGCGGTGCAGGGGGGGCCGTACGCCCCGACCGTCGCGGCGCCCTTCCCGCAGGAGCCGCCGACGGCCCCGTACCGGCCCACGCCGACTCCCGTCTCCACTCCCACGGCGACCGACGAGCCCCCGGAGCGCAACCGTCGCGCGACGGTCGTGCTGGTGGCGGGCGTGCTGGCCCTGGCGCTGGCGATCGCGGGGCTGACGTACGCGCTGCTGAACCGTGACAACGGCGACAAGGGCGGGGAGACGGCCAAGGACACCACTCCGGCGGTGAGTTCGCCCGCGCCGACCGGGTCCGACACGACCGGCGAGGACACCCCGTCCCCGACTCCGAGCAAGAGCACCACGAGCGCGCCGCCGCAGTCGGTGGACGTCTCGCTGTCGGGCTCGAACACCGACTACACGGGCAGCTGTCCGCCGGACAGGTCCGCGGCCCCCACGTTCACGGTCACCCTGACGGTGGGCCGGCTCCCGGCGACGGTGACCTACCGCTGGGTGTCGGAGAAGGGCTCGGTGAACGGCAGTTGGAAGACCCTGTCGTTCCCGGCCGGGGGCGGCAGGTCGCAGGAGGAAAAGCGGTTCGTCACCACGCAGGACGACAGCGGGACGTTCGAGGACACCATCAGCGTGGAGGTCCGCGAGCCCGTCGAGAAGAAGTCCGAGTCGGTGCCCTTCTCGCTGACGTGTGTGACGGAGACCCCGACCGGCACCGGCGAGGCCTCCCCCACTGCGTCCCCGTGAGAGGAGATCAGGCCGCGCTGTTCAGGACCGGAAGGTAGCCGCCCGACTGGCCGGCCGCGGTCGGGTGGTAGGACTCGCCGATGTTGAGCAGGTTGAGGCTGTGCAGCCAGGCGCTGCCGGAGCACAGTTCGTGGCCGGTGAAGGTGCCGCGGACGTCGGCCCAGGTGAAGCCGTGGTCCGCGGCGCGCTTGGCGATGGCGTTGTCGAGGTAGTCGGCGGCGTCGTTGATCGCCTTTCGCTTGGTCTCGGAGAGGCCGAGGCAGGTGGTGCCGAGCTTGTAGAAGCGGGGGTAGCCGAGGACGACCACGTGGGCGTTGGGGGCCCGGCTGCTGATCTGCGCGTAGACGGTGTCGAGTTGGCCCGGGAGCGTCGAGTCGACGTACGCCCTCGCGGTGTTGATCCGGGACAGGCACGAGCTGTCGGACTGGAGCACACAGGTCGTCATGACGTCGGCGAAGCCTGCGTCGTTGCCTCCGATGCTGATGGAGACGAGTGCGGTGGCGGAGCTGAGCGGCGTCAGCTGGTTCGCCAGAACATCACCCGTACGGGCGCCGGAGCACGCGGTGAACGCGAACGACGAGGGTGAATGTGCGGCCGCCCAGAGGTAGGGGTGGGACTTCGTGCTGCGCTTGCAGTCACCGCTCGACGTGATGTAGCTGCCCGCGCCGACGCCCGAGGAATACGAGTCGCCCAGGGCCACATAGGGGCCCTCGGCGGCGTGGGCGGTACCGGTCCCGGTGAGGACTGCGGCGAGGGCGAGGAGGAGTGAGCCGACGTACGCGGCAAATCGGGAACGTCTCATGGAACCTCCCTTTAGCAGGATCTCTGCCGTATCCGTCGTAGCAACGACACGCAGCAACGGGAAGTGTCCATGCCAAAATCGGTGCGGACGTCATGGCCCGCGGTGCGGTGCGCCCTTGACGGTCCCCCAGGCGCTGCGCGACATTGAAGCCCGGCATCCGGCGCTTTCTGGGGGGAAACGTCGCCCATGCAGACCACACGTCTCAGGACATCTCCGAGCACGTCGGGCAGAGACCTGACGCCTCTGCTCGCCGGGGCCGCGACCGCCGTGGGGGGCTGCGGCGCACTGCTCGCACTCACCGGCTCCGACTCACCGCTGCGCGCCCCGCTCACGCTCTTCTTCCTGCTCGCGGCACCCGCCGCCGGCCTCGCCGCCGCGCTGCGCGGTCTGGATCCGTTCGCCCGGGCGCTGGCCTCGCTGGCCGGCTCGGTCGTCCTCAACATGCTGGTGGCCCAGGGCATGCTGGCCACGCACCGCTGGTCGGCGCGTGGCGGCGTCCTGGCGATGGCCGTGATCAGCGCGCTCATCCTGCTGCTGGTGCCGCTGCGACGGCGTCGCGCGGCGAAGGGCCGGGACTCCTGACGTGGACATCAGCGTGTACCGCCCCGGCGAGCTCAGCGCGGCGGACCGGGTGGCCTGGACCGCTCTGCAGTCCAAGGCCCACCTCCAGGGCTCGCCCGGCCTCGCGAACCCCTTC
Organism: Streptomyces sp. RP5T; assembly: GCF_003933965.1. GTDB lineage: Bacteria > Actinomycetota > Actinomycetes > Streptomycetales > Streptomycetaceae > Streptomyces. The sequence goes on along the minus strand of NZ_RSAJ01000118.1, from coordinate 3,070 downwards.
CTGTCCCCCGAGTTCACACTCGCGGTGGGCCGGTGCAGGCGGGGCGTGCGGATCGCCGTCGTACGGGAACGGGGCGAGCCCGCCGCGTTCTTCCCCTTCCAGAGAACCGCCGCCGGTGTCGGCCGGGCCGTCGGCCTCGGTGTCTCGGACGCCCAGGGACTGGTGCACCGGCCCGGTTTCACCTGGGACGCACGGGAGTTGCTGCGCGCCTGCGGTCTGGCCGTCTGGGAGTTCGATCATCTGGTGCAGGGCCAGGGGCCGTTCGAGGCGGCGGCCTCCGGCAGGTTCCCCTCACCGGTCATGGACGTGGAGCAGGGGTACGAGGCCTATCTGGCCGGACTGCGGGAGCGCTCGCCGAAGTTCACCCGCACCACCCTCGCCAAGGAGCGCAGACTGGCCCGCTCGGCCCGCGAGGTGCGCTACGTCCACGACGAGCGGGACCCGGCGGCCCTGCACACCCTGATGAGCTGGAAGTCCGCCCAGTACCGCAGGACCGGCCGCAGCGACCGCTTCGCGCACGAGTGGATCGCGCGGCTGGTGAAGCAGTTGTTCCACACCCGCTCCGAGCCGTTCGCCGGGATCCTCTCGGTGCTGTACGCCGACGGGAAGCCGGTCGCCGCCCACTTCGGGCTGCGCACCGAACGCGTCCTGGCGTGCTGGTTCCCGGCGTACGACCCGGAGTACGCGAAGTACTCCCCGGGCCTGGTCCTGCACCTGCGGATGGCCGAGGCGGCCGCCGCCGACGGCATCGCGTACCTCGACCTCGGCCGGGGACAGAAGGAGTACAAGAACTCCCTGAAGACACGGGAACTGACCGTGTCGGAGGGGCTGGTGGCCCGCCGGCACCCGGTCGCGGTCGGACACCGCGTCCGCCGGGTTCCGGTGCGGGCACTGCGCAACGCCGTGATGGCACGGCCGGAGCTGTTCGGACCCGCCGACCGGCTTCTGAAGAAAGCGGGAAAGATCCGCTCCGACGTGTCCGCAACGGTCAAACCAACAAAAACGTGAGAGTCCGTTATAGGCCTTGCCATACGGATTCAATCGTCAATACCGTCGTACATATCACCCGCACCGTCCCGTCATCGAGCGGCTCTAGGGGAGGGCTCAAGGACCGCGACGGGGGGCGCGGGGCGCGGTAGGGGGGTGCCGTGCTCGGTGACCGCACTTGTGACCGAGTCGTGCCGCACGACCGGCTGCCGACATGGAACCAGCACACGGCGGCGGTCGGCCAGTTTTGCCAGCTCACCTGGCACGTACGGAGATCCCTTCCGGCATGCCGCGGGTGAGAACCCCCCTTTCGAACCGGAGCAACAAGCCGGACCGCCCAGGGGCGGGCGGTCCACCGGACGAGAGGGAACCAGACTCATGAGTTCAGTTCTGCGCCCGGCGGCTGCCGGCCAGGATCTGCCGACAGCCGTCCAGTACCGGCCGATCTCCACCCACCTGGCCATAGCGCCACCGGTGAGCGTGGTCATACCCGCCATGAACGAGGCGGAGAACCTGCCGTACGTCTTCAAGACCCTTCCGGACTGGATCCACGAAGTGGTCCTGGTGGACGGCAACTCCACGGACGACACCGTCGCTGTGGCCCGCGAGCTGTGGCCCGAGGTGAAGGTGGTGAAGCAGCACGGCAAGGGCAAGGGGGACGCCCTGATCACCGGGTTCGAGGCCTGCACCGGTGACATCGTCGTCATGATCGACGCCGACGGCTCGGCCGACGGCAACGAGATCGTCTCCTACGTCTCCGCCCTCGTCTCGGGCGCGGACTTCGCCAAGGGGTCCCGCTTCGCCAACGGCGGCGGCACCGACGACATGACCTTCATCCGCAAGCTCGGCAACTGGGCGCTGTGCACCATCGTCAACCGCAAGTTCGGCGCCCGCTACACGGATCTCTGCTACGGGTACAACGCCTTCTGGCGGCACTGCCTCGACAAGATCGATCTCGACTGCACGGGCTTCGAGGTGGAGACCCTGATGAACATCCGGGTCGTCAAGGCGGGCCTGAAGGTGCAGGAGATACCGAGCCACGAGTACCTGCGCATCCACGGCGCGAGCAATCTGCGGGCCGTACGGGACGGGTTCCGGGTGCTCAGAGTGATCCTCGGGGAGCGGTCCAACCGGCGGGCGCTGCGCCGCCGTACCCACCGCTCGCCGCTGCTCGACTCGGCGCGGGGAGAGGTGTCTTGAGCGGTCCCGGCGTCTCCGTCGTGATCTGCGTGTACACCGAGGACCGCTGGGAGGACATCCTCGCGGCGGTCGCCTCGGTGCGGACGCAGTCGTACCCGGCGCTGGAGACGCTGCTGGTCGTCGACCACAATCCGGCGCTCCTGGACCGGCTGGGCAAGGAGTACAAGGAAGCCGAGGAGGTCCGCGTGTGCGCCAACGCGGGACCCCGGGGCCTGTCCGCGGGCCGCAACACCGGGATCGCGGCCGCGCGCGGCGAGGTGATCGCCTTCCTCGACGACGACGCCGTCGCCGAGCGCGACTGGCTGCGGCACTTCGCCGCCGCCTACGCCGACCCGCGGGTGATGGCGGTCGGCGGCCGTACGGTGCCGATCTGGGCGTCGGGGCGCCGTCCCGACTGGTTCCCGGAGGAGTTCGACTGGGTGGTCGGCTGCACCTACCGCGGCATCCCGGCCGGCCTGGTCCGGGTGCGCAACGTCCTCGGGGGCAACGCCTCCTTCCGCCGCAGCGCCTTCGACGCGGCGGGCGGCTTCGCCACCGGTATCGGGCGGGACGGCGACAGGCGCCCGCTGGGCTGCGAGGAGACGGAGCTGTGCATCCGGCTGAGCCGGGCCAGACCGGACGCGGTCCTGCTGATCGACGACCGGGCGGTGATCCACCACCGGGTGCCCGAGGCGCGCGAGCACTTCGCGTACTTCCGTGCGCGTGCGTACGCGGAGGGCCTGTCCAAGGCACTGGTGGCCCGGAGTGTGGGCGCGGACAAGGGACTCGAGTCGGAGCGCCGGTACGCCACGAGGGTGCTGCCGGCCGGGGTGGTGCGCGGGCTGCGGGACGCCGCGCTGGCCCGGCCGGGCGGGGTCCGGGACATCGAGCCGGCCGGCGGTGA
>NZ_RSAJ01001189.1 GCF_003933965.1 Streptomyces sp. RP5T | reverse complement strand
GTCTCCGCCTCCTCCCCCTCGAAGGCGATCCTCGGCTTGAAGCCGGCTTCCTGGCACAGGTCGTCGGTGATGCGGCGCAGGCCGTAGCCGGGTTCCAGGGTGACGAAGGACTCCTCGGCGGCCTCGGCCAGGCGCACCCGCCTGCGGGCCGCGAGGGGGTGGTCGGCGGGGACCACGAGCCGCAGCTTCTGCTCGTCCAGGCGCCGGGCGACGAGGTCCGGGGCGTCCGGGACCGGGGAGGTCAGGCACAGGTCCAGCTCGCCCGCGCGCAGGCGCTCGATCATCGCCTCGCCGTAGTTCTGGACCAGGCTGAAGCGGACGCGGGGGTGGTCGGCGCGGAAGGCCCGGATGAGGCCGGGGACCGTCTCGGAGCCCATGGTGTGCAGAAAGCCGAAGGCGACCTTGCCGGTGGCCGGGTCGGCGTCGGCACGGACCTCGTCGGCGGCCCGCTGGATCTCGGCGAGGGCGCGTTCGACGGAGCCGAGGAAGGTGCGGCCGGCCGGCGTGAGGGAGACCGTGCGGCCGATGCGGGCGAAGAGGTCGACGCCGAGGTCCTGTTCGAGGCGGACCATGGCCCGGGAGAGCGTCGACTGGGGTACGTCCATCTCCTGGGCGGCACGGGTGACGTGCTCGGTGCGGGCCACCCCGGCGAAGTAGGCCAGCCGCGGGGCCAGCGACATCACCATGTCTTCTGTGTCACTGGACGGTGACAGGCGCGACTGTGACCTCTGCTGATGCTCCATGGGAACGATTATGGCGAATCCATGCATTGGACGGATGAGCGCGGGCGTACGTAACTTCGAGGCATGCCTGCCAGTACCGAGGCGTCCACCCGCGTGGGCGCCCTCCCCTCCGTCTCCGCC
>NZ_RSAJ01001188.1 GCF_003933965.1 Streptomyces sp. RP5T | reverse complement strand
GTCATACGACATGGTGCTCGCCGATGTCGTCCGGCGGCCGGACGCGCTCGCCCGGCTGCGGGCGGTGGGGGCGGTGGGGCCCACGACCGACGTGGTCGCGGTGCACGTGGACCACGACGTGCCGCCCGGCGCCGAGTTGCGGCGGCAACTGGCCGCTGCCGGGGCGCGGACCGTGCCCGACGGGACGACGCTGGCCGTCGGGGCCTACGAGGACGTACCGGACGTGCCGCGGCGGACGCTGGTGCTGGGCGGGGCGCGGTCCGGGAAGTCGGTGGAGGCCGAACGGCGGCTGGAGGCGTTCCCCGACGTGCTGTACGTGGCCACCGGCGGCTCGCGGGGCGGCGACACCGAGTGGGCCTCCCGGGTCGCCGCCCACCGGGAGCGGCGGCCCGGGTCGTGGCGTACGACGGAGACGTGCGACCTGGTGCCGCTGCTGAAGGACGAGGGGGCGCCGCTGCTGGTCGACTGTCTGTCGCTGTGGCTGACGGACGCGATGGACGCCGTGGGGGCGTGGGACGACGCGGAGTGGGCCGACGGCGGGGAGCGCGAACTGCGGGCGCGGATCCGGGAGTTGACGGAGGCGGTGCGGGAGACCCGGCGGACCGTGGTGGCCGTGTCGAACGAGGTGGGGTCGGGGATCGTGCCGGCCACCGCGTCCGGGCGCCGGTACCGGGACGAACTGGGGCGGCTGAACGCGGCGTTCGCGGGCGAGTGCGAACAGGTCGTGCTGGTGGTGGCGGGGCAGGCGACGGTCCTACGGGGCTGACGGCTCCTTGCGGGCGATCACCCGGTAGGCCCTCGCGAGGCGGGTGCCGGCGAGGAGGAGGGCCAGGGCGTGGTCCAGCGCTCCCGCGGCGCGGGCCGGGGG
>NZ_RSAJ01001187.1 GCF_003933965.1 Streptomyces sp. RP5T | reverse complement strand
CTGCTGGAGATCGACACGGTGTGGAACGGGGGGACGGTGGACCGGAACCGGGAGAACGACCGGCAGCGGGTGCTGGTGCTGGACAGCGGGGACGAGTACTACTTCTGATCCGCGGGCCGGGCTTCAGGCCAGGGCAAGGGCCGCGACCACCGGGGCCGCGTAGACCAGCGGGAACGGGATGTGGCTGTACCAGCGGGCGCGGGCCACGGTCACGACGGCTCCGGTGAAGTAGAGGACCAGGCCGATACCGGCCGCGAGGCCGACGTACGGCAGGAAGAGGCCGACCAGGAGGCCGACCGCGCCGGCGATCTTGGCGGCGGCGAGCAGGTTCCACCAGGTGCGGGGGACGTCGTAGTCGGTGAGGGCCTTGACGATCCAGTCGGCGCGGGTGAGGACGACGATGCCGGAGTAGCCCGCCATGGCGGCGGCGAGCAGGGTGACGAGGGTGTGGGCGACGGACATGAGGTGCTCCTTCGGGCTGCGGGGTGTCGGTTGCACCTCGTTGACCCGGGGCGGAGGGGGAGTGTGACCGCTCGCCGGAATTTTTTTCCGGGCCGGCCGGGTCAGCCCGCGGCCGCTTGCGCGTACGCGGTGGGCGGGACCCCGACCGTGGCCGTGAAGTCCCGGACCAGATGGGCCTGGTCGGCATAGCCGAGGTCGGCGGCGAGGGCGGCCCAGTCGGCCTCGCCGCGGGTGCCTGCCAGCTCCAGGGCGTCGTGGATCCGGTAGCGGAGGATCACCCACTTCGGGCTGACGCCGACGTAGGCGGAGAAGAGCCGTTGCAGTGCGCGTACCGAGAGGCCGGCCGTGCGGGCGAAGTCGTCGACGCGGCGGACGGTGCGGTCGTCGTGGACGTGGTCGACGAGGGCCGTGG
>NZ_RSAJ01001186.1 GCF_003933965.1 Streptomyces sp. RP5T | reverse complement strand
CTGTGTCGGTGTCCGGGTGGGTGGCAGTGTCGGGATGTTCCTCCTCGTCGAGGCGGGCCACGGTGTCCGTGTCCGTGTCGGGGGACGCGCCGGTGTCGGACGCGGTCTCCGTCTCCGCCTCGGATTCGGCGGATCCGGCGGGTCCGGCAGGTTCGGCGACCGCGTCGGCCGAGAGCCGCAGCGCCGCCGGTGCCGGGGACGGCTCCGTCGTGGCGGCAGCCGTGGATACGACTGCTTCCGCCGCCGGGGCCGGATCGCCCCCGGTGGCCGTTGCCGTCGGTTCGGGGGAAGCGGCTGCCATCTGGTCCCTCTGCCTCGGATCGGTGGTCATGCGGTGCTCCACTTCTGGTTGCCTCCGCCGTTGCACGACCAGAGCTGGAGTCGGGCACCGTTGCCGGTGGCCACGTCCTTGACGTCGACGCACTTGTCGGCCTGGACGTTGACCAGGTCGCGGGCCGCGTTGAGGCGGAACCGCTGTGCGCCGCTGCCGTTGCAGGAGACCAGCTGGACCGTGGCACCGTCGTCGTGTGAACCGCCGTCGACGTCCATGCACTTGCCCAGCGCCCGGACGGTGCCGTCGGAGGCGAACCGCCAGCTCTGACGGGCGGCGCCCGAACAGTCCCAGATCTGCAGCGGGGTGCGCTCGGCGGTGCTGCCGCCGGTGACGTCGACACAGCGGCCGGACGCGGTGCCACGGATGCGGACGCCGGCGACAGGCCCGGTGGCCGATGCGGAGGGGGCCGGGTGCTGTCCGGCCGTGCTGCTCGTCGTTCCGGTGGTCGTGGGAGCGCTCGGCGTCTCGGTTCCCGCCGCCTGCCCCGTGGCCTGGTTCACCGTGCTGTTCGGGGTGGGGGAGCCTTCGGAGGGGGTGGCTG
>NZ_RSAJ01001185.1 GCF_003933965.1 Streptomyces sp. RP5T | reverse complement strand
GCGTTGCGCAGTCCCGACACGGGGTGGAAGGCTGGACAGCAGCACCGGCTCAGGGAGCGCTCGCGGACGGCAGGATTCGACGGTGGGCGCGGCAAGTGCCCCGTGGGTCCGTGGCCCGTCCCGGGCCGCGGAAGGACCGGGCCCGTCCCCTTCACCTGGAGGTACCCCGTGGACAGCTCCGACGGATGGGGAGACGACGTCTACCAGCCCGACGGTTCCGAGATCCAGGACGACGCGGGTCTGCTCGACGCGGAGGACACCCTGGAGGACGACGGGATCGGTGACCCCCTCGACCGCGGCTGGTCCCCGCCGGACAGGCCGTGGGCAGTGGAGCACAACGGTGTGACGGCCGCGGAGCGGTGGCAGGGCGAGACGCTGGACGAACGCCTCGCCGAGGAGATGCCCGACCTCGCGCCGGACGACGGCGACGGCATCGGTGACGTCGACGGCACCGACGGCGAGATCCTGGACAACGAGGTCGGCGCACTGCGTTCCGGCCGTCTCGTGGCCCCCGACGAAGGGGCGCACGAGGACGAGGAGAGCGCGCTGGTCGCCACGGACGTGGGCATCGACGGAGCCGCCGCGTCCGCGGAGGAGGCCGCGATGCACATCGTCGACGAGGAGTCCCTGCCCGGCTGACCCCCACGGCCGCTCTACCCGTACCGTTTTCCCCGCCCCCGAGGAGCAGCCATGCAGCAGGACAAGCACCCCGACTACCACGAGGTCGTCTTCCGCGACCGCTCCGCCGGCTACGCCTTCCTGACCCGGTCCACCGCCACCAGCGACCAGACCATCGAGTGGGACGACGGCGAGACGTACCCGGTGGTGGATGTCGAGATCTCCTCCGAGAGCCACCCCTTCTACACCGGCAAGGCCCGCAC
>NZ_RSAJ01001184.1 GCF_003933965.1 Streptomyces sp. RP5T | reverse complement strand
AGGGGTCCTAACAGAAGTTGTTGATCATGTGACTTTCAGTCTTGGTGGTCGTTGGTCTGGTCGTGGGGAAACGTCAGTCGCGGCCGTGGATCGTGTCGGATGAACTGTGGTCGCTGATCGAGCCGTTGCTGCCCGAGCCGGCACCGAAGCTGGTCGAGGGCAGGCCGCGGGTGCCAGACCGGCAGGCATTGTGCGGGATCCTGTTCGTGCTGCATACCGGCATCCAGTGGGAGTACCTGCCCCAGGAGCTGGGCTTCGGCTCGGGTATGACGTGCTGGCGGCGCCTGGCCGCATGGAACGAAGCCGGCGTGTGGGACGAACTACACCTGGTGCTGCTGAGAAAGCTGCGGGCCGCGAAGCAGCTGGACTGGTCCCGGGCGGTGATCGACTCCTCCCACGTGCGGGCCGCTCGGCGAGGCCCAAAAGCGGACCCAGCCCGGTCGACCGCGCACGGCCGGGCAGCAAGCACCACGTCGTCACCGACGCCCAGGGCATCCCGCTCGCGGTGTCGCTGACCGGCGGAAACCGCAACGACGTCACACAGCTCCTGCCCCTGATCGACAAGATCCCGGCCGTAGCAGGCGTCGTCGGTCGACCCAGACGCCGCCCCGATGCCCTGCTCGCCGACCGCGCCTACGACCACGACAAGTACCGCCGCCTGCTCTGGCAGCGCGGCATCCGCCCGGTCATCGCCGAACGAGGCGTGGAACACGGCTCCGGCCTGGGCATTTTCCGCTGGGTGGTAGAGCGCACGATCGCCTGGCTGCACGGCTTCCGACGACTGCGGATCCGCTGGGAGCGACGCGACGACATCCACGAGGCCTTCCTCGGCCTCGCCACCTGTCTCATCACCCACCGGCACGTCCAACGCCTTTGTTAGGACCTCT
>NZ_RSAJ01001183.1 GCF_003933965.1 Streptomyces sp. RP5T | reverse complement strand
GGACGACGGGACCGCGAGGGACGGCGGGAGCCCGGAGCACGGCGGGCTCCCGGAGCACGGCGGGCTCCCCGAGCACGGCGGGCTCCCCGAGCACGGCGGGCTCCCCGAGCACGGCGGGCTCCCCGAGCACGGCGGAGTCCCGGAGCCCGGCGGGCTCCCCGAGCACGGCGGAGTCCCGGAGCCCGGCGGGGTCCCGCGCATCCAGTACGCGTCCGCGACGGGGCTCCGCATCCAGTACGCGTCCACGACGGGCGGGGAGACCCCTCGGACCCGGTTCGCGAGCGCCGAGGACGGGGCGCCCCCTCCAACTCCAATCCCGTACGCGGGCACCGAGGACGGGGAGACCCTTCGCATCCCACGCGTGACGGCGGCGGCCGGGGAGGCTCCGCCGGCCCCCCACGCGGCCTCCGCGGCCTCCGCGGCCTCCGGGCCCGGCAGGACCCCGCACGCCGTCACCGGGGACGCCGGCACCCCGCGGGCCGCGTGTGTGATCACCGTCGACGGCTCCTACGCGGCCCGTCTCGCCCGGGACGGCGACTCCTGGTTCCCGGAGCGCTGGACCCTGGACGGCCCCGAGCCCTACGCGGTGCCGCTGCCGGCCAACCAGCCCGAGGAGCCCGGCACCGAGGTGCAGCCGATGGGCGACGGGCGGGTGCTGATCAGGCGGTTCGCGGACGGACGGCACAGCTTCTCGCTGCTCTACCCGACCGGGCCCCGCACCGGCGAGCTGCCGCTGGGCGCGATCGAGTGCCCGGAGGCGGGGACGCTCCTGCGGCTGCTGCCGCCGGCGCCGGGCGGCGAGAAGGCGTACGCCCTCGCCGTGGGCCCGCGCTCCAGCGCGGTGTGGCTGGTGGCGGGGGGTGCCTTCGGGCCGGAGCATGTCGCGGAGG
>NZ_RSAJ01001182.1 GCF_003933965.1 Streptomyces sp. RP5T | reverse complement strand
ACACCACCGTCCAACTCCCCACCCCGGCCCAGTGGACGAGACCCTTCGGCCTGCTCCGGCCCGCCGACGAGATCGCCATGCTCACCCGCCGCTACATGCACGAGTACGGCGCGACCCGCGACCACCTCTTCAACGTCGCCCTCGCCTGCCGCAACCGCGCCAACCAGAACCCGGCCGCGATCATGTACGACCGCCCCCTGACCCGCGAGATGTACATGACCTCCCGCTGGATCAGCGAGCCGCTGTGCCTCTTCGACAACTGCCTGGAGACCGACGGGGCGCTGGCGTGCGTGCTGGTCGGCCGGGAGCGCGCCCGGGACTGCCCGAACACCCCCGTCTACGTCCACTCCGCCGCCCAGGGCCTGCCCGCCCAGCACCACGGCATGGTCAACTACTGGAACGACGACCCGCTCACCGGGCCCGCCTGGACGGCCGCCCGACACCTGTGGAAACACGCCGACTTCACCCCGCAGGACGTCGACGTGGCTCAGATCTACGACGCGTTCACCTCCCTGGTCCCGCTCTCGCTGGAGGGGTACGGCTTCTGCGGCCGCGGAGAGGGCGGCGCCTTCACCGAGGGCGGCGCCCTGGAGATCGGCGGACGGCTGCCGATCAACACCGGGGGCGGCGGCCTGTCCGAGGCGTACGTGCACGGCTTCAACCTCATCGACGAGGGCGTGCGGCAGCTGCGCGGCACCAGCACCGCGCAGGTTCCGGACGCCGCGACCTGCCTCGTGACCGCCGGCGAGGGCGTCCCCACCTCCGCCCTGCTGCTGACCAACAGGAGCTGACATGCTCGAACCGGTGAAGGACGCCACCAGCGCCCCCTTCTGGCAGTACGCCGCCCGGGGCGAACTCCGCGTCCAGGCCTGCGCCGACTGCGGCGAGGTCCGCTTCC
>NZ_RSAJ01001181.1 GCF_003933965.1 Streptomyces sp. RP5T | reverse complement strand
CCTCCCAGGCGGGCATGCCGTACCCGGGGACGACATGGGTGGGCCGGAAGCCGGGGGTCGTCATCGGCGGCCTACTTCCGCATGACCGCGGGTTCGTGGCGGCGCAGCAGCCGGGAGACGAGGTATCCGAAGAACACCGAGAGGACGACGAGCATGCCGATGTTCAGCAGCCATACCCCCGCCGAGTGCCTGAACAGCGGATCTCCGGTGAGGTCGCCCGGCACGATCCGGGCGAGGCCGATGGTGCCGGCCATCGCGCCGAGCGCCCAGCGGGAGGGCACCAGCCAGGACAGCTGCTCCAGGCCGGGTACGCCGTTCAGCTTGAGCAGGGCGCCGCAGAAGACGACCTGGACGATGGCGAGCAGCACGAGCAGCGGCATCGTCACCTCCTCCTTGCGCACCAGCGCGGACACCAGCAGGCCGAGCATCATCGCCGTGAACGCCAGCAGGGCCACCGCGATGGTGATCTCGGCAAGGGGCGGCATCAGCACGCCTTCGCCGCCGGGCGCGTCGAGGTCGACGCCGAGCAGGGCGACCAGGGTCAGCACGACCGCCTGGATCACGGTGATCGTGCCCAGCACGACGACCTTCGACATCAGGTACGCCGATCTGGACAGGCCCACGGCCCGTTCCCGCTGGTAGATGACCCGTTCCTTGACCAGCTCGCGCACCGCGTTCGCGGCGCCGGTGAGCACGCCGCCGACGCACAGGATGAGCAGGGCGTTCATCGCGGTGTCCCGGGTCAGCTCGCTGCCCGCGAGGGCACGGGCCATGGCGCCCATCACGAAGGGCAGCGCGATCATGATGACGAGGAAGGTGCGGTCGGCCCCGAGGGCGGCGGTGTAGCGGCGGATCAGGGTGCCGAGCTGGGCGCCGCGGCTGCGGGGCCTGGGCGGGGG
>NZ_RSAJ01001180.1 GCF_003933965.1 Streptomyces sp. RP5T | reverse complement strand
GGCTCGATCAGCGACCACAGTTCATCCGACACGATCCACGGCCGCGACTGACGTTTCCCCACGACCAGACCAACGACCACCAAGACTGAAAGTCACATGATCAACAACTTCTGTTAGGACCCCTAAGTCGCTGGGGTACGGCTCTCGTTCCATACCCGCATCTCAGCATGCACATGTCCAGCGGACGACCTGCCCGACGATCAGTACCTCGATCGAGCGATCACGAACCGAGGAAGATCGGACTTAACGTCCACTCATACCGCTTCCATCTGCGGTCGTGGCGCTTGGAGCGCTGGGAGGCTGGCAGGCGGCCCATGTCCAGGCGGTTCAGGATGCGCCAGACGCCCGACTTGCTGATGGTGACGTCGTGGTACCGCTTGAGGTACATGGCGATCTTCTCGGGGCCGAAGTGGTAGTTCTGCCGAAGGTAGATGATCTTTCCGATTACCTCGCCGTGGGTGGCGTTCGGAGAGTTTCTCGGTCGGGTGCGCAAGGCCCTCGGCCTTGTAGCGGCGGTACCAGGTGTAGTACTCCTGCCGGCTGATCCCGAAGTACCGGCAGGACATCGCAATGTTACCGGTGACCTCTTCGACGTGGCGTATGACGGTCAGGCGCCGCTTGGCCTCACGGTCAAGCGGCGGACTGGTGGGGATGGACTTCGGCATGTGGATCTTCGTAGTGATTGGAGACCCAGGTGTCAACGATGATCGTCAGTTTTAGACCGAAACGCTCGTTCAGCTGGCTCAACTGCTACAACACCCGACGCCGTCACTGCCGAGCCCGGGACGGTTCAGGTTGCAGGGTTTGCCCGGAGGCGTGATCCGGCTTGTGGAGGGTGTTCAGCGTCGGCGTCCGGTTTTGTTCGGTGGCTGTGCGTGGGTGGGGGGTGGCGTGCTGGGGGA
>NZ_RSAJ01000117.1 GCF_003933965.1 Streptomyces sp. RP5T | reverse complement strand
GGAGAGCACGGCTCCGTCGATCAGCGGGGGCTCGCCCAGGGTGGCGCGCTGGGCGTCCAGCCGCTCTCCGTCCGCGTACAGCACGACCGGACCGCCGCCGCGCTCGGCCTCGCCCGCCCGGGACGCGCCCCCCTCGCCGGGGACCGCCGAGGCTAGGGCCGTGGCCACCGCGGCCAGCGCGGTGCCGACGGGAGCGGTGACCAGCACGTCGCGGCTCGCGGCGCGGCCCCGGGTCCGGTCGGGCGGCCCCAGTGGGTCTACGACGGTCAGCCGGATCTGCATCGCCGCCAGCGGTCCCTTCTGCTCGGACGCGGACATCCCCACCCCGCACGAGCACCATCGGCCAGTACTGCACGCATCCTCGCACCTGACACTGACAACATGCCCGTCGCCCGAGGGCAAGTGATCTTGATTGGTCAGCTCTGCCCCCAAAAGTGCCTGACCAGTGCAGCGCCGATGATCACTTGAGATCGGTCACGTCAACGTCCGGCAACCGGAAGCCCCGAACGGAGCGTCTTTCCTTCGAACGTGCTTGGCGACGCTTACGTGGCGCCGTGAGGAGCGGCACTACAGTGGGTCGGAACGACAGCAAGCAGCAGGGAGTGCATGACGTGCGGCCGGTAGGCAGCAAGTACTTCCTCGAGGAGCCGCTCGGACGCGGTGCCACGGGGACCGTGTGGCGAGCCCGCCAGCGGGAGACCGCGGGCGCCGAGGCCGCCGTACCGGGACAGCCCGGGGAGACCGTCGCGATCAAGGTCCTCAAGGAGGAGCTCGCGAGCGACCCGGACATCGTGATGCGGTTCCTGCGCGAGCGGTCCGTCCTGCTCAGGCTGACCCATCCGAACATCGTGCGGGTGCGCGACCTGGTCGTCGAAGGCGATCTGCTCGCCCTGGTCATGGACCTCGTCGAGGGCCCCGACCTGCACCGCTATCTGCGCGAGAACGGCCCCTTCAGCCCCGTCGGCGCCGCCCTGATCACCGCGCAGATCGCCGACGCGCTCGCCGCCAGCCACCGCGACGGCGTGGTCCACCGCGACCTCAAGCCCGCCAACGTGCTGCTGCGCCAGCACGGCGGCCAGATGCACCCCCTGCTGACCGACTTCGGCATCGCGCGCCTCGCCGACTCCCCGGGCCTGACCCGGACCCAGGAGTTCGTCGGCACGCCCGCGTACGTCGCTCCCGAGTCCGCCGAGGGCCGCCCGCAGACCTCCGCCGTCGACATCTACGGCGCCGGCATCCTGCTGTACGAGCTGGTCACCGGGCGTCCGCCGTTCGCCGGCGGGTCCGCCCTCGAGGTCCTGCACCAGCACCTGAGCGCCGAGCCGCGCCGCCCCTCCACGGTCCCCGACCCGCTGTGGACGATCATCGAGCGCTGCCTGAGCAAGAGCCCGGACCGCCGCCCCAGCGCCGAGAACCTCGCGCGCGGGCTGCGGGTCGTCGCCGAGGGCATCGGCGTGCACGCGAACTCCGCCCAGATCGCCGCGGCGGACAACGTCGGCGCGCTGCTGCTGCCCGACCCCGACCCGGCCGCCGTGCCGGACACCCCGGGCGCCGCCGACCCGACCCAGGTGCTGCCGCACGGCGCCGGCGCCCCCGGCGGCTACGACCCGAACGCGGCGACCAGCTTCCTGCCGCACACCGGCCAAGGCAACGCGGCCGGCGCCGCCGACCCCACCGCCGTACTCCCGCACCGCGGCGCGGCCGATCCGACGGCCGTGATGCCGCCGGTACCGCCCGGTCAGCCCGGGCAGGGGCAGTACGGGCAGCAGGGACAGCAGTCCGGCGGCCCCGAGGACCCGCACCCCTGGCAGAACCAGCTCCGCGCGGCCCGTGACCGCAACGAACAGACGCAGGTCCAGTACCTCGACCCGAACGAGGACCCGCTGCGCCGCCGCCCCCAGCGGCAGGTCGCCAGGCCGCAGCAACAGCAGCCGCCGCAGCGCCAACAGCGGTCCCAGCAGCGCCCGCCGCAGGGCGGTTACGGCCGTCAGCCGCAGCAGCAGCCCCAGCAGTACGCCCCGCAGCAGCAACCGCAGCGGTACGCGCCCCCGCCGCAGCCCGAGCGCCCCGCGCGCGAGCCCCGCCAGCCGCGGCAGCGCAGCGCCAACCCGATGAAGATCCCGGGTCTGGGCTGCCTCAAGGGCTGTCTGTTCACGATCGTCATCCTGTTCGTGGCGAGCTGGCTGATCTGGGAGCTGAGCCCGCTCCAGGAGTGGATCGGCACCGGCAAGAGCTACTGGCAGCAGATCGGCGACATCGTCGACACCGTGAGCACGTGGATCGGGGATCTGGGCGGAAACTCCTCAGGTCAGCAGTAACCCTGGGGATTTGTCGACATCCGGTGGGTGATTTCCGTCTCCGCGGTGAAGGTTGGCTCTTCCGACGCGTAGTTTTGTCGGCAACACGCGTCTGTAGGAGCAGCCTTGGCACGGAAGATCGGCAGCCGGTACACCGCCAACCAGATCCTGGGGCGGGGCAGTGCCGGCACGGTGTGGCTGGGCGAGGGTCCCGAGGGCCCCGTCGCCATCAAGCTGCTGCGCGAGGACCTCGCGTCCGACCAGGAACTCGTCGGGCGCTTCGTCCAGGAGCGCACGGCCCTGCTCGGCCTGGATCACCCGCACGTGGTCTCCGTCCGTGACCTCGTGGTCGACGGCAACGACCTCGCGCTCGTCATGGACCTGGTCCGGGGCACCGATCTGCGCACCCGGCTCGACCGGGAGAAGCGGCTCTCCCCCGAGGCCGCGGTCGCGATCGTCGCGGACGTCGCCGACGGGCTGGCCGCCGCGCACGCCAAGGGGGTCGTGCACCGGGACGTGAAGCCGGAGAACATCCTGCTGGACATGCAGGGACCGCTGGGCCCCGGCGGCGCGCACCCCGCCCTGCTGACGGACTTCGGGGTGGCGAAGCTCATCGACTCGCCGCGCCGCACCCGGGCCACGAAGATCATCGGGACGCCGGACTACCTGGCCCCGGAGATCGTCGAGGGACTGCCGCCGCGGGCGTCCGTGGACATCTACGCCCTCGCGACCGTCCTGTACGAGCTGCTGGCCGGGTTCACGCCGTTCGGGGGCGGGCACCCCGGGGCGGTGCTGCGGCGGCATGTGACGGAGACGGTGGTACCGCTTCCGGGCATCCCCGACGAGCTGTGGCAGCTGGTCGTGCAGTGCCTGGCGAAGGCCCCGGCCTCCCGGCTGCGCGCCTCCGAGCTGGGCGTACGGCTGCGGGAGCTGCTGCCCCTGCTGGCCGGGATGCCCCCGCTGGACGTGGACGAGCCCGACGCGGAGCAGGAGGAGGAGCAGGCCGCGCAGGACGCGGCCGCGGACGCCTCCGGGGAGCCGGCGCCGTCCGGCCGGCCGGTGCGGCGGGGTGCGGTGCCGTTGGTGCCGGGGGCGAAGCCCGCGGACTCCAACCGGGACACGCACACCTCGATGCGGGTGCCGGGCCCCGACGAGCTGGCCGGAGGCGCGCGCGGGACGGCCCGGGTGCCGAGGCCCGCCGGGGCGCCGCGGCCGGGATCCGCGCGGCACCGGGCGACCACACGGCGGCGCAGGCTGGTCGTGGGGATCGCGGGGCTGGTGCTGGTCGGCGCGGCGGGCGCGGGCATCTGGGCGGCCACCTCGGGCGACGACGCGGGAGCGTCACCGCAGGACACGGAGAACTCGGCGCCCGCCTCCCCCTGAGGGGCAGGGGCCCGGGGAGGACCGATGTCGGTCGTTCGCCAGGCTGGTGCTGGTGCTGGTGCTGGTGCTGGTGCTGGTGCTGGTGCTGGTCGGTGGTCTGTGTCGGCCGGCGTCGGGGGCTGGGCGGCCACCTCGGGCGACGGCGCGGGAGCGTCACCGCAGGACACGGAGAACTCGGCGCCCGCCTCCCCCTGAGAGGGCGGCGGCCCGGGGGAGGACCGACGTCGGTTGCCACAGCCGTTAGGCTGGAGGGCGTGGCAGTCGTCGATGTATCCGAAGAGCTCAAGTCCCTCTCCTCGACCATGGAGTCGATCGAGGCCGTTCTGGACCTCGACAAGCTGAGGGCAGACATCGCCGTGCTCGAGGAGCAGGCGGCCGCGCCGTCCCTGTGGGACAACCCGGACGAGGCGCAGAAGATCACCAGCAAGCTGTCCCACCTCCAGGCGGAGGTCAGGAAGGCGGACGCGCTGCGCGCCCGCATCGACGACCTCTCCGTGCTGTTCGAGATGGCCGAGGAGGAGGACGACCCGGACACCCGTGCCGAGGCCGAGTCCGAGCTCACCGCCGTCAGGAAGGCGCTGGACGAGATGGAGGTGCGGACCCTCCTCTCCGGCGAGTACGACTCCCGCGAGGCGCTCGTCAACATCCGCGCCGAGGCCGGCGGCGTCGACGCCGCCGACTTCGCCGAGAAGCTGCAGCGGATGTACCTGCGCTGGGCGGAGCAGAAGGGCTACAAGACCGAGGTCTACGAGACGTCGTACGCCGAAGAGGCCGGCATCAAGTCGACCACCTTCGCCGTGCAGGTGCCGTACGCCTACGGCACCCTGTCCGTCGAGCAGGGCACCCACCGGCTCGTGCGCATCTCGCCCTTCGACAACCAGGGCCGCCGCCAGACCTCCTTCGCGGGCGTGGAGATCCTTCCCGTGGTCGAGCAGACCGACCACATCGAGATCGACGAGTCCGAGCTGCGCGTGGACGTGTACCGGTCGTCCGGCCCCGGCGGCCAGGGCGTCAACACCACCGACTCCGCGGTCCGGTTGACCCACCTGCCCACCGGCATCGTCGTCTCCTGCCAGAACGAACGCTCGCAGATCCAGAACAAGGCGAGCGCGATGAACGTCCTCCAGGCCAAGCTGCTGGAGCGGCGCCGCCAGGAGGAGCAGGCCGCGATGGACGCCCTCAAGGGCGACGGCGGCAACTCCTGGGGCAACCAGATGCGTTCGTACGTCCTGCACCCGTACCAGATGGTCAAGGACCTGCGCACCGACTTCGAGGTCGGCAACCCCGAGGCTGTGTTCAACGGCGAGATCGACGGTTTCCTGGAAGCCGGAATTCGCTGGCGCAAGCAGCAGGAGAAGTAACTTTGTCGACTTGACCACCGCTCTGCAACTGCCGCCCCCCGGGCGGCAGTTTGCTTATGTCTGGGTTTTACATCACACTCACAGACCGCTTTCCCCGGCAAAGAGCGCTTACCCGGACATCGCGCCCGCAACGGCCTTGACGATGCTTTGAAAAATCGGAAGGGTAAAGCGTGGCATGCGTATCTCTGGGGCGCATGTGAACCGGGGGACTTCAGCACAGCTACCTTCCTCCGTCGATCACGGCCCCGAGCGCCGCCTCATTGACGATGAGCTACTGGGGGTAGCAACCACATGACGAAGAAGACGCGGATCCGTATCGCGCGCATAGCCGCCGGTGCCGTGATCGCGGCCGGCGCCTCGCTGACCGCCGCCGGCGCCGCTTCCGCGCTGGAGATCGGCGTGAGCGTGGGCGACAGCGGTGTCGGTGTGAACGTCGACACCGGCCTCGGCGACGACGACCCGACCGACCCGGTCACGGAGATTCCGACCGACCCGGTCACCGAACTCCCCACGGACCCCGGCACCGACGTGCCGACGGACCCGGGGACCACCCCGCCCGTGACCGAGGAGCCCACGGACCCGACCGAGGAGCCCACCGAGCCCACCGAGGACCCGACCGACCCGGGCAACGGGAACGGCAACGGCAACGGGAATGGCAACGGGAACGGCAACGGCAACGGAAACGGCAATGCCGGGGGCGGTGGCAACAGCAACACCAGCCCCGACGGCGGCTCCAACGCCTCCACCCAGGAAGAGGGCTCCTCGGCCCTCACCGAGACCGGCACGGACACCACGTCCAACACGTCGGCCCAGGGCAACGGCCAGCAGCTCGCCGAGACCGGTGCCGGTCAGACCGCGTTCCTGGTCGTCGGTGCCGCCACGATGATCGCGGGCGGCGTCGGCTTCCGCCTGCTGCCCCGCCTCGCGGGCGGTCGCGGTGGTGCGGCCGCCTGACGGTGACGTCCGGTAGCCGCGCACCCGCTTAGCGTGTGCGCGTGTGCACGACGAAGGGCCCGGAGCGAGTCCGCTCCGGGCCCTTCGTGTGTCTTCGGTCGCCGCCTAGGCGGTCTGGTGGGCCAGCAGGGCCACCGCGGCGATCAGGACCGCGAGCAGGGCGATCAGGGCCGTCGGGTTCAGGCCCGCGAAGAGGTTCTCCTGCTGCAGCCGCTCGCGGTTCGCGCGGCACACATGGCACCGGCCCTCGCTCACGGGCGCCGCGCAGTTTGCGCACACCAGGCGGTCGTACGTCATGCGCGTCACCCTTCTTGCGAATGCCTTCCACGAGGAGAACGCCTCCGGGCCGGAGAACGTTCCCCTCTCTACTGTGCCAGGTTCCTCCGGGGGTCGCCTGTGCGCTGCCGGAGACGGGGACATCAGGTGGGCACAAAACCGCCCAACCGCTACGCAACCCGAACCGGCGCCTGCGCTCGCGCACCCGGTTCGCGTATGGTCACGCTCATCTACCCCCGGCCTACCGTGGTGCATCCGTGATCCGATTCGACAACGTATCCAAGGTCTACCCCAAGCAGACCCGCCCCGCACTCAGGGATGTCTCCCTGGAAGTGGAGAAGGGCGAGTTCGTGTTCCTCGTCGGGTCCTCCGGCTCCGGAAAGTCCACTTTCCTGCGGCTGATCCTCCGCGAGGAGCGGTGCAGCCAGGGACAGGTGCACGTGCTGGGCAAGGACCTCGCCCGCCTGTCCAACTGGAAGGTGCCGCAGATGCGGCGCCAGCTGGGCACGGTCTTCCAGGACTTCCGGCTCCTGCCCAACAAGACGGTCGCCGAGAACGTCGCCTTCGCGCAGGAGGTCATCGGCAAGTCCCGCGGCGAGATCCGCAAGTCCGTGCCGCAGGTGCTCGATCTCGTCGGGCTCGGCGGCAAGGAGGAGCGGATGCCCGGTGAGCTCTCCGGCGGTGAGCAGCAGCGCGTGGCGATCGCCCGGGCCTTCGTGAACCGGCCCAAGCTGCTGATCGCCGACGAGCCCACCGGCAACCTCGACCCGCAGACCTCCGTCGGCATCATGAAGCTGCTGGACCGGATCAACCGGACCGGCACGACTGTCGTCATGGCCACCCACGACCAGAACATCGTGGACCAGATGCGCAAGCGCGTCATCGAGCTGGAGAAGGGCCGCCTCGTCCGCGACCAGGCACGCGGCGTCTACGGCTACCAGCACTGACCGCCGTTCACAGAGTCCCCGGAAAGGCCTGAAGAAGACGCCATGCGCGCCCAGTTCGTACTCTCCGAGATCGGTGTCGGTCTCCGCCGCAACCTGACGATGACGTTCGCGGTCATCGTCTCCGTCGCCCTGTCGCTCGCCCTGTTCGGCGGGTCGCTCCTGATGAGCGACCAGGTCGGTGCCATGAAGGGCTACTGGTACGACAAGGTCAACGTCTCGATCTTCCTCTGCAACAAGAGCGACGCCGAGTCGGACCCCAACTGTGCCAAGGGCGCGGTGACCGACGACCAGAAGAAGGACATCCTCTCCGACCTGAAGAAGATGTCGGTCGTCGAGACGGTCATCCACGAGTCCCAGGACCAGGCGTACAAGCACTACAAGGAGCAGTTCGGCGACTCCCCGCTGGCCGCGTCCCTCACCCCGGACCAGATGCAGGAGTCGTACCGGATCAAGCTGAAGGACCCGGAGAAGTACCAGGTCATCGCGACCGCCTTCAACGGCCGTGACGGCGTGCAGTCCGTGCAGGACCAGAAGGGCATCCTGGACAACCTCTTCACGATGCTGAACCTGATGAACAGGGCCGCGCTCGGCGTGATGGCGCTCATGCTGGTCGTCGCCCTGCTGCTGATCGTCAACACGGTGCGCGTCTCGGCGTTCAGCCGTCGGCGGGAGACCGGGATCATGCGGCTGGTGGGCGCGTCCGGCTTCTACATCCAGGCCCCGTTCATCATGGAGGCCGCGGTCGCCGGCGCGATCGGCGGCGGGCTCGCCTGTGTCTTCCTGGTCGTCGGCCGGTACTTCACCGTCGACCACGGCATGGCCCTGGCCACCAAGCTCAACCTGATCAACTTCGTGGGCTGGGACGCCGTCCTGACGAAGCTGCCGCTCATCCTTGCCGCGAGCGTGCTGATGCCCGCGCTGGCCGCGTTCTTCGCGTTGCGCAAGTACCTGAAGGTGTGACGCATGCCAAGAGGGTCGTACGGTCAACCGGCCGTGCGGCCCTCTTGCGTTGTCCTAGACTCACCGGCATGTCAGGCCGTGACCTGTTCTGTCAGCCCCGCCGCATCGGCCGCGGGGCGGCCCTGACATTGGTGTTCGCGAGCGTCCTGGTGGCCGGCGCGGCGACCGGCTCCTTCCCCGAGGCCGTCGGCGGTGACCGGAAGTCCCCGTCGGACACGGCCCGTTCGGCCGCCCCCGCGGGTCACCACGAGGACGTGGCCGAGGCGGCCGAGGAGGCCAAGGCCGCCGGAGCGTCCCCCGTGGAGGCCGCCGAGCGTGCCGTCAGCCGCAGCGGGGACCGCTGGGCAGCCGTCTACTCCCGGGGCGAGTACGAGGAGTTCGAGGAGGCCCTCGACGGCCGCTACACCGGCGTCGGCCTGTGGGCGCGGCGCGAGCGGGACGGCCGTATCGAGGTGACCCGGGTCAGCTCCGACTCGCCCGCGGCCGCCGCCGGGATCCGCGAGGGCGACCGGCTGCGCAGCGTCGACGGGGAGCGGGTGGACGGGCATCCGGTCACCGAGGTGGTCTCCTTACTGCGCGGCGACGCCACGGACGCGGCCGCCGGTACGGCGGTGCGGCTCGGCCTGGAGCGCGGCACGCGCGTGTGGACGCAGACGGTCCGGCGGGCCCGGCTGTCCACGGACTCGGTCGCCGTCCGGGAACTCGCCGGCGGGACCACCGTCATCAGGATCGACCGGTTCACCAAGGGCGTCGGGGACGAGGTCCGCGACGCCGTCCGGGACGCGCCGGCCGGCGGGGGCATCATCCTCGACCTGCGCGGGAACTCCGGGGGCCTGGTCACCGAGGCCGTCACCACGGCGTCCGCCTTCCTCGACGGGGGACTGGTGGCGACCTACGACGTCGACGGGACCCAGCAGGCGCTGCACGCCGAGCCCGGCGGGGACACGAGCAGGGCGCTGGTCGCGCTGGTCGACGGCGGGACGATGAGCGCGGCGGAACTTCTCACCGGCGCGCTGCAGGACCGGGGGCGGGCCGTGGTCGTCGGTTCCCGCACCTTCGGCAAGGGGGCCGTGCAGATGCCCAGCCGGCTGCCGGACGGTGCCGTGGCCGAGCTGACCGTGGGCCACTACCGCACTCCGTCGGGGCGGGGGGTCGACGGGCGCGGGATCACGCCGGACCTCGAAGCCGACGAGGGGGCTCTGGGGCAGGCCGAGACGGTGCTCGGCGGACTGGGCGATTAGGACCCCGGATAACGACTGGTCCCGGCCCCCCTTCCTAGTGCGAAAATGGCAGCACTATGAGCAAGGGAATGTACGTACCGAAGGAGTCCCAGCCGAAGCAGGGTGGCGGGGGCGGCAAGGCCCGGGACGGGGAGAAGGGCGGCAAGCGCAAGCTGGTCGCCCAGAACAAGAAGGCCCGGCACGACTACGCGATCATCGACACCTACGAGGCCGGGATCGTGCTCACCGGTACCGAGGTGAAGTCGCTGCGTCAGGGGCGGACCTCGCTGGCCGACGGGTTCGTCCAGATCGACGGCGGTGAGGCGTGGCTGCACAACGCCCACATCCCCGAGTACAGCCAGGGCAGCTGGACCAACCACTCCGCGCGCCGCAAGCGCAAGCTGCTGCTGCACCGCGAGGAGATCGACAAGCTGGAGGCGAAGGCCCAGGAGACGGGTCACACCATCGTGCCCCTCGCCCTGTACTTCACCAATGGCCGGGCCAAGGCCGAGATCGCCCTCGCGCGAGGCAAGAAGGAGTACGACAAGCGCCAGACCCTGCGGGAGAAGCAGGACCGGCGGGAGTCGGACCGCGCGATCGCGGCGGCGAAGCGGAAGCAGCGCGCCGCCCAGTAGGCGGGGCCGCCCCGTAGTGCGGGACCGCCGGGAATACGGTGGCATCGGCGTGCGTTGGTCACGTACCATGGAGTCAACACCGGCCGAGGTCGGTGGGCGCATTGAAAACACAACATGGGGATGATCGGTTTCGACAGCGGCTGTTGAGGCAGGGGAAGCGTGTCGAGGAAGCGGCAATGATCTCGTAAACCATATGTCGCAACCAATAATCGCCAATTCCAAGAGCGATTCCCGCGTCTTCGCCCTCGCTGCCTAATAAGCAGTGAGCGAAGGCCCTAACGGGTGTCAGCCCGGGAGTGTTCCCGACCCGGACCCTGGCATAATCTAGGGGACTAAACCATCGAGCCCGGTCACGGGGTTCGATGGGAAACCAAACAGTGACTGGGCCCGTCGGCGACTTGTTCGCGTGATCGCCGGGGCCGAGAAAATCGCAGCGAACTGCACACGGAGAAGCCCTGGTTCTGCACCGTTGGACGCGGGTTCGATTCCCGCCATCTCCACTCGTCCCTCCGGGGACAACCCCATGTGGGCGAAGGCCCCGTTGCCGTCAGGCAGCGGGGCCTTCGTCATGTCCTGGCCCACGTGTCCGGCCTTTACATTTTGCTCACACGTGACCAGGGAATCTCTTGTCCTGCACCCGACATGTATGTCTAAGGTGAACGCCGCGCCGGACGGAGCCGACCACTCCGCCACAGGGCGCGTCGAACGGCGACCGGGGGAACACCGTCGCCACGGGGAGGACAACCACCATGCCGAGACATCGGCTCTTCACGCATGCCCGGGCACGTTCCGGGCTCCTGACACCGCTGCTGACGTCCGCCGTCGCCGTGGCCCTGATCGGCTCCGTGGCCGTGCAGCCGGGCCTCATCAGCCGGTACGCGGCCGACGACATGGCGTCCGTGGCCAGCGCCTCGGACAGCGGTGACAGCTACGACGGTTTCGACGCCAAGGCCGCCGAGCAGCTCCGCCAGGACCAGTGCCTGCTCGGTGAGGCGCTGCGGATGGGCGGACCGGCCATGTTCGGTGTCGCCCAGGACGGGCTGAACCAGACGCCGGACAAGCTGCACACGGCGGCGAACCGGTCGTACTGGGAGACCACTCCGCTGTCCACGGCGTTCAAGCAGGACCGGGACGCGGCCGACAAGGAGGGGTCCGCTCTCTACGACCACATCCGGGACTTCGAGATCTCTGGGCTGCCCACGCCCAGCGGCTTCAAGTCGAAGGCCGACTTCGAGTGGCCGCCCGGCACAAGCGGTGACGACCGCCCCAACTTCTTCCAGCAGACCGGCATTTCCAAGTGGATCTGGGAGCAGTTCTGGAAGAGCGAGGGTGATTTCTACCGCGACCCGACGCCCAAGGCCGATGACGCCACCGTAAAGGCGGTCAAGAGCCTCGGCGACCCGCTGTACGGCGGCGACCCCGACCCGAATGCGCCGAACTGGAATCAGGCGTACGAGGAGCACAAGGCCTATGACGGCCTGGTGAACTGGTCCATGGAGCCGACAGCCGCGGACAACGCCCGGCTCTTCCTGTCCTACGGCGGTTTTCCGAGCACCGCGCCCGAGCCCGGCAGCGTCGAGTACCGCATCGCGGTCGAGGACCTGAAGTCCCGGTTCGCCTCCTGCGCCTGGCGCACCCCGGTCGACCCGAACAAGGTGCTCGGCAAGGAGGTTGCCGCCGCGTCCGACGAGTGGCAGCAGGAGATCGCCGCCCAGGCCGCCCCGCGCAACCAGATCCTGACCGCCAACAAGAGCGCCACCACGGCCCTCGCCGCCGGCTCCAAGGCCCTGGGCGAACTCCTCGGCCTCTCCTGGCGCGCCGACCACCTGGTCCGCTGGCAGGACTACTGGTCGGCCGGCGGGCCCGGCTGGATCGGCACCAGCCCCTTCGTCGTGCACGCCCACGGGGCGAGCGACAAGTGCCTGGATGTGGCGGGCGGCAAGAAGGACAACGGCACGCCCGTGCAGATCTACACCTGCAACGGCAGCGCCGGACAGAAGTGGCAGATCGACGCCGACCGGCTGGTCAACCCCAACTCGGGCAAGTGCCTGACCGTCAAGGGCGGTGCGAGCGCCAACGGCACGGCCGTGCAGATCTCCACCTGCGGTACCGGCGCCTCGCAGAAGTGGGAGTACGGCACCCACGGCACGACCCGGCTGTACAACCCGGGCACCGGCAACTGCTTCGACCTCGCCGACTACACCAACAGCCGTGACGGCCGCATGTGGGACTGCACGGGCAAGGCCCCGCAGCAGTTCGACATCGTCCCGTCCGGACACCAGGGCGCCGACGACGACCTCGACTACCCGACCAAGGCCCAGTTCGACAAGGCGGCCAAGGGCGTCACGGCCGCCCAGACCGAGGCGAAGAAGCAGCTCGACCTGCTCAAGGCCCAGGCCACGGCGGCGAAGACGGCCGCCACCACGTCGGACACCGCCCTGACGGCGGCGTACGGCATCGCCGACAAGGCGGGTGCTCCGCGCGGCCGCGGCCTGCTCGTCGGGCAGCAGAAGGCACAGGTCACCAAGGCCTCCTCGGCCGCGCTGGACGCGCTCGCCAAGGCCGGTGACACCGCCTACGCGGCCACCCGTGCCGCCGCCGGGGACAGCGCCACCATCGCCGCCCGCGCCCTGACCCAGGCCGCGCAGTCGAAGGCCGCCTTCCGTACCGCCGCCGCGAACGAGGCCCGGGCCCAGGCGAAGGCCGCCGCCGACGCGGCCGCCGTACAGGCGCAGACCGCGAAGACGGCCCGCGACCTCGCGAAGGCCAAGCTCGCCGAGACGCAGAAGGCCGAGGCCGACGCGAAGGCGGCGGCCGCCGACGCGCACGCCAAGCGGCTCGCGGCGGAGGCCGAGGCCGCGACGGCGAAGGCGGAGAAGGAGACCGCCGCCGCCAAGCAGGCTGAGGCCGCGCAGCACAAGCAGAACGCGCAGGGCTACGCGCAGACCGCCCAGGAGGCCAAGGGCCGCGCGGAGAGCGCCGAGTCCACGGCCCGCGCCAAGCGGCAGGACGCCGAGGCCGCCCGGGACCGGGCCAAGGGCAAGCAGGACGATGCGTGGGACGCCGAGAGCAAGGCCAACGCGGCCCGTGCCAAGGCCGACTCCACGGACGCGTACGCCGAGGCGCACGACTCGGACGCCGACGCCAAGGACTCCCGTGCCGCCGCCGACCAGGCGGACAAGGCCGCCGACGACGCGGAGTCGGCGGCACGCTCGGCCCGTTCCGAGGCGGACGCGGCCACCCAGGCCGCGGCCGACGCGGACGCAGCCGCCACGCGTGCGGAGGCCGCCGCCAAGCGGGCCCGCTCCGACGCGGACGCGGCCCAGGCCGCCAAGCTGCGGGCGGACGCCGCGGTCCGTACGGCGACCAGCGCGGCCGCCGACGCCATCAAGGCGTCCGAGGCCTCCGCCTCCGCCGCCCGTACCGCGGTCAAGCTGGCCGACGAGGCCGAGAAGCACGCCGCCGACGCCATGAAGCAGGCCGACGCGGCGAAGGCCGAGGCCGCCAAGGCGGTCGCCGGCGCCGCCGACGCGGCCGGGCACGCCTACACCACCGCGCAGGCGGCGGAGGACGCCGGCAACGCGGCCCAGCAGGTCGCCGCTCCGGCCAACGACGCGATCCAGCTGGGCGCGCCGTACGTCACCACCGATTCGGCGGCGGGCCTCGCCGTCCTGTCGGGCCAGTCGTCGAAGACGATCGCCGAGCAGCAGCAGGCGGTCGCCGAGGCGCACGCGGCCAACGCGCAGAAGAACGCGGCCCAGGCGGCGAGCCTCGCCGCGGCGGCGACCGGTGACGCGAAGGCGGCGTACACGTTGGCCGCGGAGGCCGCCGGGTTCGCGGCCGACGCCCGCAGGTCGGCGAAGGAAGCGCTCGGTTACGCCGCCGAGGCCGCCCAGTACGCGGCCGACGCCCAGGCGTCCCTCGCCCGGGCCAAGGAGTACGACCGCCAGGCCACCGAGGACGCGGCCGCCGCCGACCAGGCGGCCGACCGCGCCGAGATCTACGCGGCCGACGCCCGTTCCTCCGCCGACCAGGCGGCCCTGGACGCGGAGGCCGCCCGCTCGGCAGCCGCGGAGGCCGAACAGGCCGCGAAGGACGCCCGCGCGGCGGCCGACCGCGCCGACGCGGAGGCGACGGCGGCGGAACAGGCGGCGAAGGACGCCCAGAAGTACGCGGAGTCGGCGCAGGAGGCGGCCGACCAGGCCGCGCGCAACGACGCCAACAGCCAGGTGCAGGCGGGCGCCGGCACCGGCATCGGCGGGATGTTCTCCGTCATCGACGACATCAAGCAGCGGGGCGACCCGCAGCGGCTGCCGGACGACTGCTCGCGCCTTCCCTGTGACCTGGTGTACGAGGTGCACTTCGACGCGACCGTCAGCTACTACCTGTGCCTGAACCCGGAGGTGCCGGCCACCGAGTCCGGCTGCCCCGCCGGGGACACGCAGTTCCTGAAGACCAAGACGTTCACGGACCTGAGCAAGAAGGTCAAGATCTCCTCGTGGGAGGCGACCAAGGACCTGTGGAAGGGGCTCTACGACTCGATCGTCGGTGACTTCACCGGCTGCTACCACAAGTTCACCGACGCCCAGGACGGCGGCAGCTACGGCGACTGCGCCTGGGCCGCCACCTGGCTGCCGCTCGGCGGCCCGATCGCGAAGATCACCGAAGCGATCCGCGCGGTGGACGCGGCGATGCGCACCGGCATCGGGCTCTCCGACGCCCTGAAGGCGCTGCGGGCCCTGGACGTGGACGCCAAGGCGCTGTCCGCGATCGAGCGCAGCGCACGGACGTACGAGGAGGCGCGCACCGCCTGCATCCGCAACAGCTTCCCCGGTGGCACCCAGGTGGTCCTCGCCGACGGCAGCCGCAAGGACATCCGTGACGTGCGGTTCGGCGACCGGCTCCTGGCCACCGACCCCGACACCGGAAGCACCCGCGGCGAGACGGTCACCCAGACCTTCTCGCACCCCTCCGCCGACCTGCTGGACATCACGCTGGCGACCGGCGGAAGCCTGACGAGCACCTCGGGGCACAAGTTCTTCGTCACCGGCCGCGGCTGGACCCTCGCGTCCGACGTGCGTCCCGGCGACAGCCTGCGCACCCCGGGCGGAAGCCTGCGCACGGTGGCCGCGGTGCTCGACCGCCATGCCTCGGCACCGCGGACCGTGTACGACCTGACCGTCTCCGGACTGCACACCTTCTACGCCGTGGCGGGCGGCACCCCGGTCCTGGTGCACAACTGCAGCGACCTCGTCCTGGACGAGGCGAGCTTCCCCGATCAGGCGCACACCCTCAAGGAGCACGTGCGCCCCAACCAGGCGGAGGCGGAGGCGATCGCGCACCGCAAGACGGTCGACAGCGGCAGGGACACGCCCAACAGCGTGTTCACCGACCAGCAGACCGCACAGCAGGTCGTCGACCACGCCCTGTCCGAGAACGCGAACAGGATCCGCAAGTGGATGGCGGAGAACAGGACGAACGAGCTGACCTGGTCGGGCACCTTCAGCCGGAACAACTCCCTCGGTACGGTCTACTACGACAACGGCCGGGCTGCCCCCAAGGCCACGGGCAACGGCTACTTCATCAAGCTCGTGAGGGCGCCCAAGGTGAAGGGCCAGCCGAAACACCCGCTGGGCTACTACGTGCAGACCTGCTACCCGAAGTAAGGAGGTGACCGCCGTGCAGCGCTTCACCGAGTTCGACTTCGGTGTCCCCTGGGTGATGGCCCTCTTCCATCAGGACTGGAGCCATGAGGCGGACACCGCCGCCGAACTCGTCGCGCGGCGCCTGCCGGACGGGGCCGCCGAGGAAGCCCTGGCGGTGCGCCGCGACGCCCGGGCGCTTCTCGACGGCCTGTCGTCGCGGACGCTGGAGGTGCTGTGGACGGCGGGATCGCAGTACGGGCCGAACTTCGAGCGGACCACGGGAGCCGAGTGGACGCGGACCGTCGTCGACGTCTGTGACACCTGGCTGTCGGCGCGGTCGGAGGTACGGCCGCTCACCGGAGCCGACACGGAGGACGGCCTCGCCCACCGGGACGAGGTCGTCACCGAGATCGAAAGCATGGGGTTCCTCTCCCCGGAGGTGCGCCGGGCCCTCGTCGACTGCGCTCACCACTGCACCCCGGACCTGGCGTTGCGGGTCCTGCTGAGGGTGATCGAGTACGCCCCTGACTCGTCGTTGTCCGAGGAGCAGTACAAGAGGCTGGAAGGTCTCGGATCGGCCCTGCACTACGGCGAGTTCGTGGTGCAGAACGTCGAGTTCCTGGTTGCCGACGACTGAGAAGTACGCCCGAGGGCCCTCCCCCCGTACGGGGGGAGGGCCCTCACTTCTGTCGAGGGGATCCGCCCCTTACGTGAGCGTCCGCGCCCCCGTACTCCCCCGCTCCGTCATCCGAGGAGGCAGCAGCGTCGACTCCGCCACGGGTGTCCCGTCCAGTTTCTTCATCAGGAGTTCCACGGCCCGCGTGCCCACCTCCTCCGTCGGCAGGGACACCGAGGTGATCGGTGGGTGGGTCGACTCGGCGAGTTCGTCGGGGCAGATCGCGGTGAGGGAGAGGTCGGCCGGGACGCGGAGGCCGAGGTCGGCGAAGGCGTCGAGCAGGGGTTCCAGCAGGGCCTCGTTGTGGACGACCACTCCGGTCAGCGCGGGCTGGTCCCGCAGGAGGCTTTCGGCCACCTCGCGGGCCGCCCCGGGTTCGCAGGGGTGGACCGTCGAGGACATCCCGGCGCGGTCGGCGGCCGCGGTGAAGCCCTGGACCACGCGCTGGGCGAAGGCCGTCCGGCGCACGTACACCTCCGGCGGGGAGCCGATCAGGGCCACCGAGCGGTGCCCCAGCCGTGCCAGGTGTTCCACGCACACCTCACCGGCCGCCTGGAAGTCGAGGTCGACGCAGGTCAGGCCCGCGCAGGAGGCGGGTAAGCCGATCAGCACCGACGGCAGGTCCAGCGAGCGCAGCAACGGCAGCCGGGGATCGTCCAGTTGGACGTCCATCATGACCAGCCCGTCGACCAGTGCGGTGTCCGCGACCCGGTGCAGTCCCTCCTCGCCCTCCTCCTGTGTCAGCAGCAGCACGTCGTGGTCGTGGCGCCGGGCGGTCGTCACCACCGACACCGCGAACCGCATCACCGTCGGGACGTGGATGCCGGCCCGTAAGGGCACCACCAGCGCGAGCACGTTGGAGCGTCTGCCGGCCAGGGCGCGGGCACCCGCGTGCGGGCGGTAGCCCAGCTCGCGGATGGCCTCCTCCACCCGCTGCCGGGTCTCCTCGGAGATCGGGCGCTTGCCGCTGAGGGCGTAGGAGACGGTGCTGGGGGAGACCCCGGCCCGCCGCGCCACATCCGTGATCTTCACCATCAGCCCAGCTCCAGGGAGAGGAAGCCGGTCCCCGCCCGCGCCCGCGCCGTCCTGTCCCCGGCCGCCAGCCCCCAGGGCGCCGAGGGGGCGGAGCAGGACGCCCGCAGCGTGTCCCCCTCGCGTACGACGGTGTAGGCGACCTCGCCGACCCGGACCGTGACCTGCTCGCCCCGCGCGAGGCCGTACGCCCGCAGGGTCACCCCGTCGGCGTGGTCGTAGTCGGGCCGGTCGTCCACCGCGCCGACCGGGATCACCGCGCCCGGCCGCACCAGCAGCGGCACGCTGGTGAAGTCGTGCTTCTCGCGCACCCAGCGCGGCCCGGTCACCGTCTCGCCGGTCACGAAGTGGGTCCAGGTGCCCTCGGGGACGTAGTACGAGACCTCCCCGCCGTCGTCGAACACGGGCGCCACCAGGAGGTCCGGGCCGAGCATGTACTGCCGCTCCAGGTGGGCGCAGCCGGGGTCGTCGGGGAACTCCAGGACCATCGCCCGCATCACCGGCACGCCCTCGGTGTGGGCGGTGCGCGCGGCCTCGTAGAGGTAGGGCATCAGGCGCAGTTTGAGGCGGGTGAAGTGCCTGAGGACGTCGACGGACTTCTCGTCGAACAGCCACGGGACGCGGTAGGAGGAGCTGCCGTGCAGGCGGCTGTGGGAGGACAGCAGGCCGAAGGCCAGCCAGCGTTTGAACAGCGCCGGAGTCGGCGTGCCCTCGAAGCCGCCGATGTCGTGGCTCCAGAAGCCGAAGCCGGAGAGCCCCAACGACAGCCCACCTCGCAGCGACTCTGCCATCGACTCGTAGGTCGCCTCGCAGTCGCCGCCCCAGTGCACCGGGAACTGCTGGCTGCCCGCGGTCGCCGAGCGGGCGAAGACCACCGCCTCCTGTTCGCCGCGGTGCTTGCGCAGCACGTCGAAGACGGTCCGGTTGTAGAGGTAGGTGTAGTAGTTGTGCATCCGCTCGGGGTCGGAGCCGTCGGACCACTCCACGTCCAGCGGCACCCGCTCGCCGAAGTCGGTCTTGAAGCAGTCCACCCCCTGGTCGAGGAGTGCCTCCAGCTTGGCCGCGTACCAGTCGCGGGCGGCCGGGCTGGTGAAGTCGACCAGGGCCATGCCGGGCTGCCACAGGTCCCACTGCCAGACACTGCCGTCGGGGCGCTTCAGGAGGTGGCCGAGCGCCTTGCCCTCCGCGAACAGGGGGGATCTCTGCGCGATGTACGGGTTGATCCACACCGAGACCCTGAGGCCCCGCGCGTGCAGCCGGGCGAGCATGCCCTCGGGGTCGGGGAAGACCCGCGGGTCCCACTGGAAGTCGCACCAGTTGAACTCGCGCATCCAGAAGCAGTCGAAGTGGAAGACGGAAAGGGGCAGTTCGCGTTCCCGCATGCCCTCGATGAACGAGGTCACGGTCTCCTCGTCGTACGAGGTCGTGAAGGACGTCGAGAGCCACAGGCCGAAGGACCAGGCGGGCGGGAGG
>NZ_RSAJ01001179.1 GCF_003933965.1 Streptomyces sp. RP5T | reverse complement strand
CGCAGCCACCGCTCGCCCCACCCCACGCCCGTTCATCGGCGGGGCACCCTCACCGGAGAGGCCAGGTGGAGGCGGGTGAAGGCCAGGGCCTCGGCGAGGTCGGCCTCGCGTTCGGCGCCGGACATCGCGCGGCGGGTGTTGACCTCGATGACGACGTGGCCGTCGAAGCTGGTCAGCGCGAGGCGTTCGAGGAGCTCGGCGCAGGGCTGGTTGCCGCGTCCCGGCACGAGGTGCTCGTCCTTCGCGGAACCCCTGCCGTCGGCGAGGTGGACGTGGCCGAGACGGTCTCCCATCCGGTCGGCCATCTGCAGCGCGTCCGTCCGGGAGGTCGCCGCGTGGCTGAGGTCGATCGTGAAGTGCCGGTAGTCGTCCTTGGTGACGTCCCAGTCCGGGGCGTAGGCGAGCATCTCGCGGTCGCGGTAACGCCAGGGGTACATGTTCTCGACGGCGAACCGTACGTCCGTCTCGTTCGCCATGCGCCAGATCCCGCTGACGAAGTCGCGGGCGTACTGCCGCTGCCAGCGGAACGGCGGGTGGACGACGACCGTGCCGGCGCCCAGCTTCTCGGCGGCCGCCCGGGCGCGCTGGAGCTTGACCCAGGGGTCCGTGGACCACACCCGCTGCGTGATGAGCAGGCAGGGGGCGTGCACGGCGAGTATGGGGATCCCGTGGTAGTCGGAGAGGCGGCGCAGGGCTTCGATGTCCTGGCTGACCGGGTCGGTCCACACCATGACCTCGACGCCGTCGTATCCGAGACGTGCGGCGATCTCGAAGGCCGTCGCCGTCGACTCCGGGTAGACGGAGGCCGTCGAGAGGGCGACCTTCGCATCCGGGATCCGTACGACTGGTTCTGCCACGTCGGTCAGCCTAAGGGGTTCGGTCGGGTGGGTGTGGGGTCCCTC
>NZ_RSAJ01001178.1 GCF_003933965.1 Streptomyces sp. RP5T | reverse complement strand
GATAGATGTGGTGCCCCCTCTATTGACCCCCGAGCAGATACGGGACGACGGACATGAGCGCCCCAACCCCGGCACCCGGTGACGACAGGCCCCGCGAGGGCTACTACCCCGACCCGTCCATTCCTGGATATGTCCGTTACTGGAACGGTGCCTCCTGGGTGCCGGGCACCAGCCGTCCCGCCCCGGCGGACGGCGAGCCGCTCGCGCCGCCGGCCGGCCCGGGCTCCGGCCCGGCTCCGTCCCCGGTGGAGGAGACGGGTCCGCACTTCTTCGACGAGGACCCGGTCGAGGAACCCCCGCACCCCGACAGCCAGCACGGCGGCCGGCCCGAGCCCGCGTCCGCGTGGGCCGCCGACCGGGCCCACCAGGCGGGCTTCGGCGGCGACCAGGACCGCCGGGTGTCGTGGGGGTCCCCGCAGGCCGCCGCGCAGGCCCAGCAGGAGGCGCCGCAGGGGATTCCGCAGCAGGGGGCGCAGGGGCCGCAGGGGGCTCAGCACGGCGTACCGCCCCCGCCGCAGGGCGCTGATCCCCGGGTGCCCGGCCCGGGGCGGCCCGCCGGGGGTTCCGCCCCGGTCCAGCCGGACGGGCACGCGGCACGTACCGACGGCACGGCGACGATCCCGCCCGCCGAGCCCGACGAGGACGGTGGCACGCGGGTCTTCCGCAGGACCACGGCCGAGTCCCGGGGGGCAGCGGCGGGCCGGCCGTCAGACGACGGCACCATGCAGTTCCGCGCGCTCTCCCCGCGCACGGCGCAGCAGGGCGCGGGTCCCGGGGCGCAGGGCGGAAGCACGCCCGGACCCGCGCATTCCGGTCCCACGGCGGAGGGCGGGCCCGGGGTGCCGGGCACCCAGCAGGCCGCGGCCTCAGCCGCCCCGGCTCCCGCGGGCCCTCAGGGCCCCGGTTTCGG
>NZ_RSAJ01001177.1 GCF_003933965.1 Streptomyces sp. RP5T | reverse complement strand
GGGCCGACAGGTACCGCTTCGGGTAGGCAAGCTGGTACCACCCACGGCCGCCGACCGCGGGGGATCATGGCGGCATGGACGAGTTTGCGCAGCTGATCCGTGCGTGGCGCAGCAGGGTGCGGCCGGCGGACGTCGGTCTGGCCCCGGGCTTGAACCGGCGTACGCCCGGTCTGCGCCGTGAGGAGCTCGCGCTGACCGCCGGGGTCAGTGTCGACTACATCGTCCGCCTGGAGCAGGGCCGTGCCCGCAACCCCTCCGCTCAGCTGCTGACCTCGCTCGCCAGGGCGCTGCGGCTCAACGACGAGGAGCGCGAGCACCTGTTCCGGGTGGCGGGGGTGGCCCTGCCGTCGGCCGGGCACGTGCCCCGGCACATCACCCCGACCGCCCAGCGGATGGTGGACCGCTTCCGTAATCTCCCGGTCGCCGTCGCCATGCACACAGCCATCTACGAGGTGGTGTTGTGGAACCCGCTCTGGGCCGCGCTCTTCGGTGACCCGTCGAGCCAGACCCGCCTGGAGCGCAACGTCGCGTGGCGCTACTTCACCGACAGGGCGCACCCGGTGACGCACACCCCCGAGGACGAGGAGACCTACGCGCGGGACCTCGTCGGCCACCTCCGCAAGGCGGTGAGCCGCTACCCGGACGACCCCGACCTGTCCCAGCTGATCACACGACTGACCAGGGTCAGCCCGGAGTTCAGCCGGCGCTGGCGGGAGGGCACGGTCGGCGAGCTCCGCACCAGCCGCAAGACCCTGCACACCGCGCTGGCCGGCGACATCGTCGTGGACTGCGACACCCTCACCGGCGGCCCCGGCGACCAGACGATCGTGATCATGACAGCGGCCCCGGGATCCGAGGACGAACACAAGCTCGACCTGCTGCGCGTCATCGGGCTGCAGCAGCTGCACACCCCGCCGGCG
>NZ_RSAJ01001176.1 GCF_003933965.1 Streptomyces sp. RP5T | reverse complement strand
GTACCTGGGGCGCAGGTGAGGGGGCCCAGGTACACCCCCAGCGTACCTGGGGCGCAGGTGAGGGGGCCCGGGTCCCCTCACCCGATTCATGTCCTGCCCTGGAGACTGGCCGCCTTCTGTCTGATCTGCGGGAGCAGGGCACGCAGTGCGGCGCCGGGGCAGCTCGTCATGTAGGCGTCGCCGTGGGCCGCGAGGGCGGGCAGCGTCGCGGTGGTGCCCTCGGCGTAGCGGCTGCGGCTGTTGCTGGAGGTGAGACGTGCGGTACCGCGCGGGTCGACGCCGGCGAGGCCGAGTTTCCAGGCGGCCAGGGCGGCGATCGCGTCGGCCATCGCCCGCGGGACGGGGACGCCGGCGGTGAAGGTGCCGAGGGCGGCGATGCCCGCCGTGCGGTGGTTGAAGCCGAAGGTGTGGGCGCCGGTGACGGGACGGGCGACGCCGCCCGCCCGTCCCTCGTAGATGGTGCCGCAGCGGTCGACGAGGAAGTTGTAGCCGATGTCGTCCCAGTCCCGGGCGCCGGTCTGGCCCGCGGCGAGGTAGCGGATGATGCGGGGGGCGTCGGCACAGTCGTAGTCGTTGGGCGAGTCGGTGTGGTGCACGAAGACCGCGATCACCTTGTCGTCGTAGTGCGGGGGCGGCGGGGTTCGTACGGTGCCGCTCGCCTCACCGACGCCGGCCCACACCGACCTCGGCACGATGTGCGGCTTCCGGGCCCCCACCGGCACGCTCCCCTGCCGGACCCTCGCGGCGGCCCCGTCCACCTTGTCGTCGACCGCCCGCTCGATCCCCCGCACACACAACACCAGCCCGACCACCACGGCGAACACGGGCACACAGGCAAGGACGACCAGCACACCCCGCGGCAAACGTCCGGCGCGACCGGCCCGGGCTCCGGGAGCCTCCGCCGTGGCCGTAGGCCAGAC
>NZ_RSAJ01001175.1 GCF_003933965.1 Streptomyces sp. RP5T | reverse complement strand
CTCCCGCCCGTCGCCTCCGCTCACCCTCGCGAGTGAACATCGCCAACTCGGCTGGATTCCTGGCCCCTTGCCTGCCCTACGCTCAGCGCAACACAACCGCAGACATGCGACGGCCCTCGCCGGGACTGCAATCCCAGTGCGAGGGCCTGACCACCGAGGAAGAGGCAACTTCCTGATGGATACGCAGAACCCTAGCGCGCCCCCGCACGCCCAGTCCCGTCTTGCCGCCAACAAACCCCCGAACCGGCGACGGCCCCACTCCAGCGGCGGGCTCATCCACGACAACACCCGCCACACCGAGCGCTTCACGGTGATCGGCAATCACCTCGCCCAGCACCCGGAACTCTCCCTGCTCGCCATCGGTCTCGGCGTCCACCTCCAGTCCCTCCCCAAGGGTGCCCAGGTCGACATCAAGACCCTCACCGGCCGCTTCCCCGAGGGTGCCACCCGTATCGCCACCGCCCTGCGCGAACTGGAAGACCACGGCTACCTGCGGCGGAAACGCGAACGAGTCCCCGACGGGCGGATCATCACTCGGACGATCTCCTGCAACCAGCCGGGACGTAACCAGCCGGGACACGACCCTCACGCCGACCGAGAGCCACGCGGACGGCCCACCCGACACCACAGACGGCGAAGAAGAAGCCGGCGCCTCGTAATAAGCCGCTCCCCGTCGTCCCGCAGCCCGGGTGCAAGGCCCCCGCTCTCCTCCAGCAGGCAACCGACCTCCTCGCCGACCTCCGCCGCCACGACTCCCGGCTGCTTTTGTCGGGCTGCGACACGGCCCACCTGGCTCCCGGCGTCGCCGCGTGGCTGGAGCGAGACGTCACCCCGAGCGCCGTACGCCACGCACTGACCAGTGATCTGCCGGACGAGCCCCTCCGCCGCCCGGCCGCCCTCCTGGCTCACCGTCTCACAGC
>NZ_RSAJ01001174.1 GCF_003933965.1 Streptomyces sp. RP5T | reverse complement strand
GGCAGGAGCAGCGCCAGGTCCTCGTAGACGTCCTGTGCGGAGGCCGGGCGGTGCTGGGGGTCCTTGGCGAGGAGCCGCAGGACGAGCGCTTCGAGGGCCTCGGGGACTTCGGGGCGGCTGCGGCGCACGGGCAGGGGCGGTTCGTACAGGTGCCGGTGCAGCACGCCGAGTGCCGTGGAGCCTGCGAACGGGACGTCTCCGCTGAGGAGTTCGTGCAGCAGGACGCCGAGTGCGTACAGGTCGGTGTACGGGCCGACCGCACCGCCCATGGCCTGCTCGGGAGCCATGTAGGCGGGCGAGCCGATCGGTGAACCGGTGTGGGTGAGGCGGGTGGTGTCGGTGTCCATGACGGAGGCGACACCGAGGTCGAGGACGGTGACCGTGCCGTCCTGCTTCACCATCACGTTGCGTGGCTTGAGGTCGCGGTGGACGATCGGCACCGCGTGCACGGCGCTCAGTACGGCGCACAGTTGCGCGGCGACCGCGACGGCCCACTGCCAGGGGTACGGGTCGTGCTCGGCGAGGTGGTCGGAGAGGTCCGCGCCGTCGACGTACTGCATGACGAGGAACAGCTCCTCGCCCTCGCTGCCCGCGTCGTGCACGGTGACGAGCCCGGGGTGGTCGACCTGTGCGGTCACCCGGCACTCGCGCACGAAGCGGCGGCGCAGCTCGTCGGCCTCCTGGCCTGCCACCTTGTCGGGGCGCAGCAGCTTCACCGCCACGCGCCGGTCGAGGCGCCGGTCGTAGGCCGTCCACACCTGGCCCATGCCGCCCTGGCCGATGAGCGTGGACAGTTCGTAGCGGTCGGCGACGACGCGTCCTGCCGCCACGGTCACCTGCCGTCCTCGGTGTTGCCGTCGTGCTTGCGCAGGTAGTCGCTGAGCTCGTCGAGTTCGGCGCGCACCTGGTCGATCCGGGCGGGCGCGGGG
>NZ_RSAJ01001173.1 GCF_003933965.1 Streptomyces sp. RP5T | reverse complement strand
CGTCCACACACCCGCGGAAAGTCCCACCCAACGGCCCACGCACACCCTTCAGGGGCGCGGGGAACTGCGCGATCAGCCCACCCGTCCGGAGCAGTCGCCGCCCGGCGGACGGCAGCCCACGTCGCCTACTTCTCCATGCCCCGGTTCAGCTGGTGGAGCAGGCGGGCCAGTTCGGTGACCTCGTCCGGGTTCCAGTGGGCCAGGCGGCCGGCGTAGCGGGCCCGGCGGGCGTCGCGGACCCGGTGCACCCGGGAGCGGCCCTCCGGGGTGAGGTCGACCAGCCAGGCCCGGCCGTCCGCGGGGTCGGGTTCGCGGGTGACGAGGCCCAGGTCCTCCAGGGCACGCAGCTGGCGGGACATCGTGGCCTTGCCGACGCCGATGTAACCGGCCAGTTCCGTGGCCCGCTGGCGCCCGCATTCATCCAGTCGGACGAGCAGTCCGTAAGCCGCCGACTCCAGGTCGGGGTGGACCTCCCGGGCCATCTCCCCCTGGTTGGCCCGCGCGCGGCGCAGCAGGACGGTCAACTCGCGCTCCAGCGCCAGGAATCCGGGCTGGTCCACACCGCTCGGCACCCCCTCGGTCCGGTCCCGGCCGGCCTCGCCGTTTCCCTCTTCGTGCACGTCAGCCCCTGCCCTGGATTTCCCGGTCGTGAAAGTTTCCGCCAAATTGCGACATCACCGCAGCTCCGTAAGTATTTCGCAGGGCTAGACCAACGGCAGCCTCCGGTCCCTCTTCCCACCCCGTCGTCCCCGTACGTAGCGTCGTGACCGAGCGGCGGCTGGCATGCCCACGTCAGCCTGACACAGCTTTCCCCACTCCCCCACCGAGCATCACCGAGCCCTCGGAGGCACGCCCATGCCCGTGCACAGACCCGAATCGATACGTCCCCGACGCCTCTTCCTCGTCGGGCTCCTGCTCACCGCTTTCTCCCTGC
>NZ_RSAJ01001172.1 GCF_003933965.1 Streptomyces sp. RP5T | reverse complement strand
CGCAGTCCTACGTCGACCTGGACGAGCCGACGCATCTGGAGTTCGAGTACGCGCGGCGGCTCGGGCACGTCCTGGACCTCGTCGGGGAGGCGGGGCGGGCGCTGGACGTCGTCCATCTCGGCGGGGGCGCCCTGACGCTGCCGCGGTATCTGGCGGCCACGCGGCCGGGGTCGCGGCAGGACGTCGTCGAGTTCGACCGGGGGCTGCTGGAGTTGGTGGCCGAGCATCTGCCGCTTCCGGACGGGGCGGGGATCGCCCTGCACGCGGCCGATGCGCGGACGTGGCTGGAAAGCGCCCCCGCGGACAGTGCGGATGTGCTGGTCGCCGACGTCTTCGGAGGGTCCCGGGTCCCGGCGCACCTGACGTCCCTGGACTACGCCCGTGAGGTCGCCCGGGTGCTCCGCGTCGACGGTGCCTGTCTCGTGAACCTCGCCGA
The DNA here is from genome assembly GCF_003933965.1 of Streptomyces sp. RP5T. Classification (GTDB taxonomy): domain Bacteria; phylum Actinomycetota; class Actinomycetes; order Streptomycetales; family Streptomycetaceae; genus Streptomyces. Next base: position 499 of record NZ_RSAJ01001172.1, on the reverse strand, counting down.
CGGGGCGCCCTTCGCCTTCCTGCGCTCCCAACTCGCGAACTACGCCGAGGTGTTCGAGGAGCTCGCCCTGATCGCCGAGCCCGGGGTGCTGCGCGGGAGGCGGTTCGGGAACGCCGTGCTCGTCGCCGCGCAACAGCCCCTGGACACGGACGCCCTCGCCCGCCGCACGGCGGCCGACGCCTTCCCCGCCCGGGTCGAACACGGCGAGCAACTCCGCAGGTTCATGGGCACGGCACGCCCGGTCCGGGACGAGGAGGCCGTGCCGTCACCCGTGCCGCCGGACGGGGCGTTCGGTGTGGGGTGAGGCGCTCGTGTGTGGAGGGCTGGCGTTGGGACGGGCTCGATCAGTCCCGGCGGGATAAGGGGGCCGTTGTGTGACCCGCGACGCCGGGCGGGGCGTTCGGTCGTGGGCCTGCGGGAGGCTGCCGCTGAGACGGGCTTGATGAGCGGCGGTGGACGAGGGGGCGTCTTCGCTGTGACGGCCGCGATCAGCTGAGGC
>NZ_RSAJ01001171.1 GCF_003933965.1 Streptomyces sp. RP5T | reverse complement strand
GTGCGGGGCGGCGTGTGGATCGAGCATGGTGGACTCCTGCCGAACGTCGGATGTCGCCGGTTGGTGTCCACCACCGTTGGGGGCCGTTGATTGACTCGGTAGCAGGGCCGCCGAAGGTGCTGGCGGTTCTGTGGGGGGAACAACGCAGGGGGCATGGGCGCGGCATGGCGCAGAAGGACAGCCGGCGAGCGGGCCGGCCGATGAAGCCGATCGATGAGAGTCTGCCGGGCACGGTCATCACATGGCTGCGGCTGTGGCGGACGGTGGTGCTGGTGCCGCTGCGGGCCGCGGACCCGCCGTGGACGCTGGAACGCATATCGTCCGAACTGACCCGCCGCACCGGAGAGGAACAGGCACAGGGCGGTGCGCGCGCCGATGTGTCGGGCACGGCGAAGGCGACGCTGCAGCGGTTCTTCTCCGGTGAGCGGGTGCCGGCCCGGGATGTGGTGCAGCACCTGCTCGACATCGCGGATGAGACCCTCCTGCCGCCGCCCACGCGCGAGCAGGTCGCAGGCTTGTGGGCTGCTCACCGGGCGGCACTGCACACCACCTTCCCTCTCCTCGCCGACCTCTACGACGCGCTGGACCAGCGGGATGCGGCGCGCGGCCGCGCAACAAACCTGCAGCACGAGAAGGCCCGGCTTCTGGATGATCTGACGTTGTCCCGCAGGCAGGAACAACGCCTGGAGGTCCTGTTACGGCACTCTGCCGCCGAACTGGAGCACGCCCGGCAGACCGCGATCATCCGCGACGACGAAGCCCGCCGCGCCCAGGGCGAGGCGGAGGAACTCACCTGCCGTCTCCGCGAGCTCCAGGAGCAGTACGAGCAGTCCCAACAGGACCAGATGCGCCTGGAGCGGGAGATCGGCCTGCTGCGCGAGCAGGACAATACCGACGCTCTCACCCGCCGCATCACGGACATGCAGGCCGCTTTGGCCACAGTGCGGGAG
>NZ_RSAJ01001170.1 GCF_003933965.1 Streptomyces sp. RP5T | reverse complement strand
GTCACCGACCGCACCGCCGTCCGCTTCCGGCACCGGGACGTTTTCTCCCTCGCGGAGGAGATGTACGCCCGTGTCCCGAAGGACGGCGAAACGCCCCCGCCCCCCACGGCACAGCGGACACCCCGGGCCCGCGCCGACTGGGTCCTGCTCACCCTCCTCCCCGGCGCTCTCTGCGCGGCCACGGTGGCCGGCATCCGCCTCACCGACGGTCAGCCCCGCCTGGTCGCCGCCCTGGTCGGCTTCCTGACCGTCTCCCTGGCCATGCGTGCGGCCCTGGCCCGCGGCCCCCTCGGCACCCCTGACCGCACACCCACCAACGGCACCTCCACCTGGACGTACTGGCTCCTCGCCTACGCCACCCTCGGCGACGGTCTCCTCGCGGCGGCCGTGACCGGCGGCCCCGACGCCCTGCCCACCGGCGCCGCCGACGCTCCCTGGCCCATGGTCACGGCTCCCGTCCTCGCCCTCACTCTGTCCTGCGCCCCGGCGGCCTGGTCCGCCCGCCTCTTCGCGACCCGCGCCCGCCGCAAACTGACCGTCAGCCGGGGCCTGGAGGACTTCGCGGCCTCGGTACGTCCCTTGCTGCTCGGCACCTTCGCCCTGTACCTGTGCGCCCTGACAGCGCTGTCGGTCCTGTCCGGCGCGGCCCTCGACGAACCCGTCTCCCCCCTGCGGGTCGTCGCCCCGGGTGCCCTTCTCTTCCTCGCCCGCCTCCTCACCGTCCACGGCTTCACCCATGCCCCCGCGGTGGTCCTCACCGGCGCGGCCACGGCCCAGTTGACCGCCCTGGCCGCGGTCTTCGCCTCCCGCCTTCCGGGGTGCGGCTTCGTCGCCGCACCGGTGGACGCCCTCGTGAACCTCTGGGGCCCGGGTGGCATCCAGGTCCTCTCCTGCGGGCTCGGCGCCCTGGCCCTGCTGATCCACGGCACCCGCAAGCTGACGCGGGCGTCGGCCCACGCC
>NZ_RSAJ01000116.1 GCF_003933965.1 Streptomyces sp. RP5T | reverse complement strand
CTCGCCGACCTCCACCCGGCCCGGTCCTACTGGCGCGGCTGGCGGCTCAACGCCGTCCCCGCCCTGAAGCTGTGGGCACCCCTGCTGGCCTGGCTCACGATCATCGCCTTCACGCTCACGCACTTCGCCGCCACCGGCCTGCCCGGCTGGTGGGCCGCGCTGCTCGCGGCCATCGGCGCCGGGTCCCTGCTGTGGGGCGCGCACGCGCTCGTCCTCACCGCCCTGTTCGCCTTCCGGGCCAGGGACACCGCACGCCTCGCCGGTCACTTCCTGTTCCGGCACCGCAGCGCCACCCTCGGCGCCGCCTCGCTGCTCGTGCTGACGGCCGCCGGAACCGCCGTACTGACCGAGGCCCTGCCCGCGCTGCTGGCGGCCCCGCTGCTGCTGTCCCTGCTGCACAGCAGCCGCCCGGTGATCGCCGAGACCCGGGAGCACTTCACCGTGTGACACCCCCCCCGCCGCCCACCCGCTCACCGGCAGGTGGGCGGCGGCCGGAGGCCCCGCGGCCTCAGTGGATCGTCCGCCCCCGCTCGTCGGGCACCCCCGACTTGCGGAAGAAGTAGCTGTTGACCTGATCGCGCCACTCGCGGGCGCTCCGGAGCTGTTCCTCGAACCGTTCCGTCACCCGCGCGTGCCGCGCCGGTTCCACGAGGTCCGCCAGCGAGGCCCACACCTCCCGGGCCGCCTCCACCTCCGCCACGCCCTCGAAGTGCGTGTCGTAGATGTGCTGGATCACTGTCTTGCCGCTGTGCAGCATGTGTCCGTACGACACGTGGTGGAAGAACAGCAGCAGCTCGTCCGGGCAGGTCTCCGGCGACTCGTACAGCTCGGCCCACGGCTTGGCGTACTGCCCCGCGTACCCGGTCCCGCCCGCCACGCTCCGGTCGACACCGACGCCCTCGCGGTCGGCGAAGTGGTAGGTGCCCCACGGGCTGTACTCGTAGCCGTCGACGCTCGGCCCGTAGTGGTGCCCCGGCTGCACCATGAACCCGACCCCGAGGGGAGCGGTGTACTTCTCGTACGTCCGCCAGGAACCCTCCAGGACCGCGCGCAGCCCCGCCCCGAGCCGGGGATCGCTCCCGAAGGTGAGCCCGATCCACTCGTCGAGCAGCCACCCCGGATCGGCGTCCGGCTCCCAGGCCAGCCGCCCGAACGTGTAGAGGTTCGCCTGGGCCAGCGGATGACCGGTCCAGAACGGGTCGTCCCCGACGTTGGACACGGCGACGAGCCCACCGCGCGCCGCCTCACCGACCGTGCGCCCTCCGTCGATCCCGAAGCGCAGCACCTCGCTCCACATCGGGCCCAGCCAGCACACGTGCCGCTGCTGCCCGGTGTACTCCTGCGTCGCCTGGAGCTCCACCGCGAGCCGCGTCCCGGGCATCGCCCCGATCAGCGGGGAGACCGGCTCCCGCACCTGGAAGTCCATCGGCCCGTGCTTGACCTGGAGGACGGCGTTGTCGGCGAACTCCCCGTCCAGCGGCACGAAATGGTCGTACGCGGCCCGCGCCCGGTCCGTCGAGCGGTCCCGCCAGTCCTGGCGGTGGTCGTAGACGAAGGCCCGCCAGTGGACCGTACCGCCGTACGGCTCCAGGGCGGCGGCCAGTGCGTTGGCGCCGTCGGCGTGGGTGCGTCCGTACGCGAACGGGCCCGGCTGCCCCTCGGAGTCGGCCTTGACCACGAACCCGCCGAAGTCGGGGATCGCCGCGTACACCCGGGCGGCCGCCCCGGCCCACCACGCCCGCACGGACTCGTGCAGCGGATCGGCCGTGGGCAGCCCGCCCAGCAGCGTCGGCGCGGCGAAGGTCACCGACAGATGGACGCGGACCCCGTACGGCCGCAACGCGCCCGCGATGTCGGCGACTTCACCGATCCGGTCGGTCAGCAACCGCGCCTCGGCCGCGTGCACGTTGACGTTGTTGACGGCCACGGCGTTGATCCCGCAGGCCGCGAGCAGCCTGCCGTACGCCCGCACCCGCTCCAGGTCCCCGCGCGCCCGGCCCCGCGACCAGAACAGCGAGCCGCCGGCGTACCCGCGCTCCACCTGCCCCATGACCGGGTGCACGGTCACGTTGTCCCAGTGGTCGAGCATGCGCAGCGCCAACCGCGGTGCATGAAGGACGGGTTGGGCGTCGGCGCCGAATGCCGCCTCCTCGAGCCGTACGACGTGGAAGAACCCGTACAGCAGCCCGCGCGCGCCGGACGCCGTGACGGTCGTCCGTCCGTCACGGCGTCCGCAGGTGAACGCCTCGCCGTCGTCGTCCCCGGTCAGCTCCAGGACGAGGTCGGGGTCCTCGCGCACGACCGTGCCCCCGAACCGCTCGCAGGCCCGCGCCACCTCCCCGCGGACCGTGTCCACCAAGGGGCCCGAGCCGCGGATCAGGGTCCGCCGGGTGCCGATCGGCCGGAACGCCCCGTCCGGCAGCCAGGCCGGATCGACACCCCGCATGGGACCCCCAACGCCATTGCTCAGGCGAGCAGTTCGACTTCCGAGACCACCGCCTCGCCGTCGAGCAGGAGACGGTACTTCCCGTACGTACCCGCGGAGCTCACGGAGAACGCCCGTGTCTGCCTGTCCCATGCGAAGGACTGACCGGACCGCCGGTCGAGGGTCTTCCACTCGGCTCCGTCGTCCGAGCCCTGGAGCGTCCAGCCGGTCGGGGCCTTCGTACGGTCCGACGACGAGGTCAGGGTGTACTGGATGCCCTTGACCCGACCGGACACCGGAAGGTCCACCGAGGTCACGGTCGCGTCCGTGGCCGAGGTGTTGTCGAACAGCGCCCCGTCACCGGAGAGGACGTCCGCACGCGGGTTCGGCACCTCGTCGTCCTGGGTGATCGACACCGGGGCCGCGTTCTTCCCCGTGCCCCACTTCGAGGGCCGCGGACCCATGGCGAAGTCGAGGACCGCGCCCTTGGCCAGCACCGCGTGGGGGAGCGAAGTCGACGTCCACGGCTTGCCGTTGACCCTCAGCCCCTGCACGTACACGTTCCGCGCGCTGTTCTCCGGCGCCCTGACCACCAGGTCCCGGCCGTTCTCCAGATGGACCGTGGCCTTGGTGAACAGCGGTGAGCCGACGGCGTATTCGCCGCTGCCCATCACCAGCGGGTAGAAGCCCAGCGCCGAGAACAGGAACCAGGCCGACTGCTCGCCGTTGTCCTCGTCGCCGTGGTAGCCCTGCCCGATCTCGCTGCCGACGTACAGCCGCGACAGCACCTCCCGGACGTTCTTCTGCGTCTTCCACGGCCGGCCTGCCGCGTCGTACATGTAGGTGACGTGGTGGGCGACCTGGTTGGAGTGGCCGTACATGCCCATCCGGACGTCCCGTGCCTCCGTCATCTCGTGGATGACCCCGCCGTAGGAGCCGACGAACTCCGGCGAGGCCGTCTCAGGCGTCGCGAAGTACTCGTCCAGCTTCTCGGCGAGCCCGGAACGGCCGCCGTACAGGTTGGCCAGGCCCCGGCTGTCCTGCGGGGCGGTGAAGGCGTACCCCCAGCCGTTGGTCTCGGTGTAGTCGTAGCCCCACACGCGCGGGTCGTACGACGAGGACTCGACGCGCCACTCGCCCGTCCTGTCGCGGCCCTGGAAGAAGCCCGCCTTCTTGTCGAACAGGTTCACGTAGTCCCGGGCCCGGTCGAGGAAGTACTCCGACTCCTCCTTGTAGCGCTTGTCTCCCGTCCTCGCGTACAGCGCCCGGCCCATCCGCGCGATGCCGTAGTCGTTGAGGTACCCCTCCAGCGCCCAGGACAGGCCCTCGTGGGTGTCCGTGCTGGTGTAGCCCAGGAAGGGCGAGGTCTCCATGCCCTTGCGGCCCACACCGGAGGACGGGGGCGCGACCGTGGCGTTCTTCAGGGCCGCCTCGTACGCCGACTTGGCGTCGAAGTCGACCCCCTTGACGTACGCGTCCGCGAACGCGACGTCCGAGGAGGTGCCGGTCATCAGGTCCGCGTAGCCGGGGGAGGACCAGCGCGAGGTCCAGCCGCCGTCCTTGTACTGCTGGACGAACCCGTCGACCATTTCGCCCGCCTGAGTGGGCGTCAGCAGGGAGTACGCCGGCCACGTGGTCCGGTAGGTGTCCCAGAAGCCGTTGTTGACGTACACCTTGCCGTCCACGATCTTCGCCCCGGTGTGCGTCGGGGTGTCGGGGGAGGGCATCGGCGAGAAGGGCGAGGCGTACTGGTACTTCGAACCGACCTTCTCGAAACCGGAGTTGGGGTACAGGTACAGCCGGTACAGGCTGGAGTACAGCGTGGTCAGCTGGTCCTGCGTGGCGCCCTCGACCTCGACCTTGCCGAGCAGCCGGTCCCACTGCCCGCGGGCCCGGTCGCGCACGTTCTCGAAGGAGGTGCCGTCCGGGATCTCCTGGCGCAGGTTGTCCTTCGCCTGGTCGAGGCTGATCAGCGAGGTCGCGAGCCGCAGCGTGACGGTCCGGTCGGCACCGGCGTCGAAGCGGAGATAGCCCTTGACCCCGCCGGAGGAGCCGTCCGTGACCGGCCGGTCGAAGACGCCGTAGACGAAGAGCCGGGTCGCCCCGGTCGACAGCCCGGACTTCACGTCCGAGTACCCGGTGACCACGCCCGCGTCCTTGTCGAGCGTCAGCCCCGCCTGGTCCGTGACGTTGTCGAAGAGCACGCTCGCGTCGTCGCCCGGGTAGGTGAAGCGCAGGGCCGCCGCGTGGTCGGTCGGCGCCATCTCCGTCCTCAGCCCGTTCTCGAACCGCACCCCGTAGTAGTACGGCCGCGCGGTCTCGTTCTCGTGCCGGAACGCCAGCTCGCGTGCCTCCCGGCCGGTGTCCGGGGTCCCGGAGGCGGCCGACGGCATCACCTGGAAGGTCTGCCGGTCACCCATCCACGGACTCGGCTCGTGACTCGCGCTGAACGCCTGGATCGTCGGCAGGTTGTCGTCGTTGTTCGCACGCGCGTAGTCGTACAGCCAGCTCAGTGAGGACGCGTTGGTCACCGGCGTCCAGAAGTTGAAGCCGTGCGGCACCGCCGTGGCCGGGAAGTTGTTGCCGCGCGAGAAGGCGCCGCTGGAGTTGGTGCCGCGGGTGGTGAGCGCGTAGTCGGACAGATGCGCCTTCGGCCGCTCCGGGGCGGCCCGCTCCAGCGTCACGTCGTCCAGCCAGCCCCGGAACTTCGCCGGGCCGCCGGGGGAGTCGTAGGCGACGAGGATCCGGTCGACGGTCTTGCCCGCCGCGACCGACCCGATCCGCGAGGCCACGTGGTTCCACTGGTTGACGTAGAGCGCCTTCGAGGCGCCCTGTCCCTGCGGCGAGAGCGTGAAGCCGTGCTGGTCACGTGCCCCGAGGCCGCTCAGGAAGGTGCCGTCGGTGAAGGCGAGGTCCACCGACACGTTGGTCGAGTCGTAGTCCCGGTCGCCGTCCACCATCGACGGGTAGATCCGGTAGGAGAGCCGGGTCAGCCGGTCGACCCGCACGTTCACGTCGAAGACCTTGTTGTACGAGTACGCCCGGCCCTCGGCCGTGTGCCGTCCGGCGTAACGCAGGGACTTCTTTCCGGTGAATCCGGCGGCCGCCTTCGCGGTGGGCGATCCGGTCGGGCCGCGGTCGACGAGGGAGAGCATGTCCGGGGGCACCGGTCCCTCGTTCTCGCCCGTGGAGAGCTGGAGGTCGGCGAGCTGGAGGATCCCGGAGGCGCCGTTGTTCTTCGTGATCTCCAGCCGGAAGTGCCGGTACTCGGCGACGGCGTCCGCCGGGATGTCGTACGGCTTCGTCTGGAACCGCTCGGCGAAGCTCTCGCCCGTCCGGGTGTCGAGGGTTTTCCAGTCCTTGCCGTCGGTGGAGCCCTTGAGGGTCCAGTCCCTCGGATCGCGCTCGGCTGCGTCGTTGGCCGAGGTGAGCGCGTAGGTGACCGCCCTGACCGGCTTGTCCAGGTCGAACTCCGCCCAGCCGGTGGAGGCGAAGGCCAGCCACTTGGTGCCCGGTTCGCTGTCGGCGAGGTTCTCCTTCACCTCGCCGCCCGAGGCGTTCTCGGCGCTCGCCCGCACGTCGGTGACCCGGTCGGTGACATTGCCCGGGATGCCGGTGCGGTAGCCGCCGTCCACGCCCCGGGCCCGGCCGCCGTCGACCGTGCTGAGCCAGTCGGGGGCCGGCTCGCCCGCCTCGAAGGAGGAGGCGAACCCCTCGTCGGCCGGGCCGGGCGCCTCGGGCCGGGCGACCGCCGCGCCCTGCGCGCCCAGGGTCATGCAAAAGGCGGCCGTGATCACGACCGCCGTACTCCGTCTGAGCCGAGTTCTGTACCGATCCATCGGCGAGCACCCTCCCTGCACAAGGATGGACAACGTTGTCACACAATCCGTGCAAGGATCAGTAGGGGCCCAAGTGGACAGGGATGTCAAGGGCGTTGGCTGTGGCATTCGAGGCCTATGTCGCGGATTTTTCCGGCAAGCTTCGCACAGGGCGCTCATATTTCCGCGAGGTCTCAACTAGAGAACACCCATGGCCAACATTGCATTCGATCTTGCTCACCCGGCCGGAAGTGGACTATACCTGTCGGCGATTCACCCCACTCGCACGAAACCTCTTGCACGAACCTGCTTGACCTGACCGCGGTGCCGGGAGGATCCGGTTCACCGCCTGAGTCCTGGAGAAGGCGAGGACTTGAGCATGGGATCCACTTCCGCAGACAGCCATGGTGACGAGGGTGTCGGCCGCCGCGATCTGATCAAGCGGTCCGCCGCGCTCGGACTGGCCGCTGTCCCCGCGGCCGGCTTTCTGTCCGCCTGCGCCAGTGGCGGCGGCGACGATTCGAACGACGACAGCGCCAAGGGCACCACCTCGAAGGACAACCCCTTCGGCGCGGCCAAGGGCAGCAAGCTCGACGTCGTGATCTTCAAGGGCGGCTACGGCGACGACTACGCCAAGGCGTGGGAGGCCGACTTCCAGAAGAAGCTCGGCATCACCTCCACCCACACCGGCACCCAGGAGATCACCGGAAAGCTCCAGCCGCGCTTCAACGCCGGCAACCCGCCGGACATCGTCGACGACTCCGGCGCCCAGCAGATCAAGGTCGACGTCCTCTACAAGAACGGCCAACTGCTCGACCTCGCCGAGGTCCTGGACGCGCCGGCGATCGACGACCCGAGCAAGAAGGTCCGCGACCTCATCATCCCGGGGACCCTCGACGCGGGTCTCCAGGGCGGCAAGGTCGTCGCCCTCAACTACATCTACACCGTCTGGGGCCTGTGGTACTCCGGCAAGCTCTTCAAGGAGAAGGGCTGGGAGGAGCCCAAGACCTGGGACGACTTCCTCGCCGTCTGCCAGGACGCCAAGAAGCAGGGCATCGGCGGCCTCGCCCACCAGGGCAAGTACCCGTACTACATCAACGTCGCCATCATGGACCTGATCGCCAAGAAGGGCGGTCTGGACGCCATGAAGGCGATCGACAACCTCGACCCGAAGGCCTTCGTCGGCTCGGACGCGGCCCAGGCCGGTGTCGAGGCGATCTACGAGGTGGTGGAGAAGGGCCTGTTGATGCCGGGCACCAACGGCCTGACCCACACCGAGTCCCAGACCCGCTGGAACCAGTACAAGGCCGCCTTCATCACCTGCGGTTCCTGGCTGGAGAACGAGCAGCTCAAGCAGACGCCCGCGGACTTCGACATGAAGTTCATGCCGATGCCGCTGCTGCCCGACAGCGCGCTGCCCTTCGAGGCGATCCGGGCCGGCTCCGGCGAGCCCTTCATCATCCCGGCCAAGGCCAAGAACCTGCCGGGCGCCAAGGAGTTCATGCGCCGCATGCTCTCCAAGGAGTGGTCGACGACCTTCGCCAAGGAGGCCAACTCCCTCACCATCCTCAAGGACGGCGTGGACCCGAGCGTGAAGCTGCGCCCCGGCACCCAGTCCACCGTCGAGGCCTCGAAGGCGGCCGGTGACGACACCTTCCGTTACCTGTACACCGAGTGGTACAGCGAGATGGGAGCGGCGATCGAGGCCGCGTCCAACGAGCTGATGGCCAAGCGCATCCAGCCGAAGGAGTGGCTCAAGCGGGCCCAGGCCGCGGTCGACAAGCAGGCCAAGGACCCGGCCTCCAAGAAGAACCACCGGGACTGACCGCAACGCCGTTTCCCGGGCCGGAGCACTCCGGCCCGGGAAGGGACACCAGGGGCAGGAATCGCCAATGCACAAAGGGCAGTACAGGTTCGTCGCGGGTTTTCTCTTCGCTCCCGTGGCGCTCTATCTGATCTTCGTGATCTGGCCCTACCTCCAGACGATCGGCTATTCGCTGACCGACTGGAAGGGGCAGTCGCAGACGTTCAAGTTCATCGGCCTGGACAACTACAAGGCGCTGTTCCAGGACGACGTCTTCATGCAGGCCATCTGGCACAACATCCTGTTCCTGATCTTCATCCCGGTGATCACCATTCTGCTCGCCCTGTTCTTCGCGTTCATGCTGAACGCGGGCGGCCGCAGCAGGGCCGGCGGGGTGCGGGGAGTGGCGGGATCGCAGTTCTACAAGGTCGTCTACTTCTTTCCCCAGGTGCTGTCCCTGGCGATTGTCGCCGTGCTGTTCAACGCGGTGTACCGCAGTGACGGCGGCGGTCTCCTCAACGGATTCCTGATCAAACTCGGACTGGTTGACGCCGAGAATCCGATGGAATGGCTCAACGAGCCCAACCTGGTGCTGTGGATGCTGGTCATCGCCGTGGTGTGGCACGGGGTCGGCTTCTACCTGGTGCTGTTCTCGGCCGCCATGCAGTCCATCCCGAAGGACATCTACGAGGCCGCGCTCATCGACGGCGCCGGCCGCAACCAGTCCTTCTTCCGCATCACCCTGCCCCTGCTGTGGGACACGGTGCAGACCGCCTGGGTCTATCTGGGCATCGTCGCGATGGACATGTTCGTGCTGGTCTCCTCGATGACGCAGAACATGGGCGCCTACGGAGGCGGCCCCGACCACCACAGCGACGTCATGTCGACGGTGATGATGCGCAACTTCCAGTACTTCGGCAAGAGCGGATACGCCTGCGCGATGGGCGTCGTCATGCTGCTGCTCACCCTGGTCCTGTCCGTGGTCATGCTGCGTGCCACCCGCCGCGACCGCGTCGAGTTCTGAGCGGGAGAGATACGACGATGAGCGCACCCATCAAGGAGACCGCCGCCGTCCCGGCCCAGCGGACCCCGGGCACCGCCCCGGCCCGCCCCGGCAGCGAGCGCAGCGAGGGCGTCGTCCTGAACGCCTTCTCGCACGGCTTCCTCGCCCTGTGGGCCCTGCTGATCGTGCTGCCACTGCTGTGGCTGGTGCTCAGCTCCTTCAAGACCGACGTCCAGATCGGCGGCTCCGCCTTCGGCTGGCCGCAGAACTGGTCCCTGGACGTCTTCGGACGGGCCTGGGACAAGGGCATCGGCGACTACTTCCTGAACACCGTGATCGTGCTGGTCTTCTCGGTGCCCCTGACGATGCTGCTCGGCTCCATGGCCGCCTACGTCCTGGCCCGCTACCAGTTCTGGGGCAACAGGTTCCTGTACTTCTTCTTCGTCGCGGGCGCGATGTTCCCGGTGTTCCTGGCCCTGGTCCCGCTGTTCTTCATGGTGAAGCGGCTGGACATGCTGAACACCTACCAGGGGCTGATCCTGGTGTACGTCGCCTACTCGATGCCGTTCACGGTGTTCTTCATGCACGCGTTCTTCCGGACGCTGCCCACGGCCGTCTTCGAGGCCGCGGTCCTCGACGGCGCCTCGCACACCCGGACCTTCTTCCAGGTGATGCTGCCGATGGCGAAGCCGGGCCTGATCAGCGTCGGCATCTTCAACACCCTCGGCCAGTGGAACCAGTTCATCCTGCCCACGGTGCTGATGCAGCCGCAGAGCGGTGACGATCCGGAGCGCTACGTCCTGACCCAGGGGCTCATCCAGCTCCAGCAGCAGATGGGGTACGCCTCGGACCTGCCCGTGCTCTTCGCCGGGGTGACCATCGCCATGATCCCGATGCTGGTGGTCTACCTGTCCTTCCAGCGTCAGGTGCAGGCGGGGCTGACGTCGGCGACCTTGAAGTAGCGCTCCGCGAGCGCGCGCAGGCGCACCGTTGCCGCTTCCGGTGACGGTGCGCCGACGTGTGCGCTACACCCCGGATACTGTTCAACCTCTTGACGGGAGGCGACCCGAACGGCTCAGCTTAGAGTTCACTAGTTGGACATAGACGGGGCCTCATCGCTGCGGTCCCGCGCGCAGGAGGTCGTCGTGGAGACTCCGGGGTCGCAGTCGTCGCTGCACCGAGCCAACCTGGAGCGGGTCGTCCGGGCCGTCCGCCTGGCCGGGTCGCTCACGCAGGCGGAGATCGCACGGACCACGGGACTGTCCGCCGCGACCGTCTCCAACATCGTCCGTGAACTCAAGGACGGCGGAACCGTCGAGGTCACACCCACTTCGGCGGGTGGCCGCCGGGCCCGTGCCGTCTCCCTGAGCGGGGACGCCGGCATCGTCATAGGGGTGGACTTCGGGCACACCCATTTGCGCGTCGCGATCGGGAACCTCGCCCATCAGGTGCTCGCCGAGGAGTCCGAGCCGCTGGACGTGGACGCTTCCTCCACCCAGGGTTTCGACCGGGCGGAACAACTGGTCAGCCGGCTCATCGAGGCGACCGGCGTGGACCGCTCGAAGATCGCCGGAGTGGGTCTGGGTGTCCCCGGTCCGATCGACGTGGAGTCCGGCTCCCTGGGCTCCTCCGCCATCCTGCCGGGCTGGATCGGCACCAAGCCCGCCGAGGAGCTCCAGGGGCGGCTCGGCGTGCCCGTGCACGTGGACAACGACGCCAACCTGGGCGCCCTCGGCGAGCTGGTGTGGGGCAGCGGCCGGGGGGTGCGCGACCTGGCGTACATCAAGGTCGCCAGTGGTGTCGGGGCCGGCCTGGTGATCAGCGGCAAGATCTATCGTGGCCCGGGTGGCACAGCGGGAGAAATCGGGCATATTACCCTTGATGAGTCCGGGCCGGTCTGTCGCTGCGGCAACCGCGGCTGCCTGGAGACCTTTGCGGCCGCGCGCTATGTGCTGCCCCTGCTCCAGTCCAGCCATGGCACCGATCTCACCATGGAGGGCGTCGTTCGGCTCGCACGGGAAGGAGACCCTGGCTGTCGTCGGGTGATCGCCGACGTCGGCCGACACATCGGCAGTGGAGTCGCCAATCTCTGCAATTTGCTGAACCCGAGCCGAGTGGTCCTGGGCGGTGATCTCGCCGAGGCCGGTGAGCTGGTGCTCGGTCCGATCAGGGAGTCTGTCAGCCGCTACGCGATCCCGAGTGCGGCACGTCAACTGTCCGTACTTCCAGGGGCACTTGGTGGTCGGGCGGAGGTGCTCGGAGCACTCGCCCTCGCCCTCAGCGAGATGGGTGATTCGACCCTTTTGGACGGCACGCTGCATGCTGCGGCGCCTGCGTTCACTTAGATAACGCAGGACGTCGTTGCCATCTCGTTAAGTATTTACTTCTTGACGTCGCACGTGTGGCCGAGTTGACTTCCAGCCACCTCGGCCGCAACGACGCGGCCTCGTCAGGGAGGTTTCTCAAGTGAACACGCTCATGCGTCGTGTGGCCGTATCCGTCGCGATCTCGGCGCTCGCCGTCTCCGCCGCCGCCTGTGGCAAGGCCGGCGACGACAACGGCAGTGACAGCAGCAGCTCCGGCACCGGCGGCAAGTCGATCGGTCTGCTCCTGCCCGACAACGTCACCGCGCGGTACGAGAAGTTCGACAAGCCGTACTTCGAGGCCAAGGTCAAGGAGCTGTGCAGCGACTGCACCGTCTCCTACGCCAACGCCGCGGCCGACCCGGCCAAGCAGGCCCAGCAGATGAGCAGCATGGTCACCAAGGGCGTCAAGGTGATCGTGGTCTCGGCGCAGGACTCCGCCGCCATCAAGTCCTCCATCGCCTCCGCGGTGAGCAAGGGCGTCAAGGTCGTCGCGTACGACCGTCTGGCCCAGGGCCCGGTCTCCGCGTACGTCTCCTTCGACAACGTCAAGGTCGGCGAGCTCCAGGGTCAGGCCCTGCTCGACGCCCTCGGCTCCAAGGCGACCCCCAGCGCGAACGTCGTCATGATCAACGGTGACGACGCCGACCCGAACGCCGGTCAGTTCAAGGAGGGCGCGCACAAGGTCCTCGACGGCAAGGTCAAGATCGCTTACGAGCAGTCCGGCCTGTGGAAGGACACCGTCGCCGCGCAGAAGATGTCCGCCGCCATCACCCAGCTGGGCGCCAAGAAGATCGCGGGCGTCTACGCCGCCAACGACGGCATGGCCGGTGGTATCGCCAACACCCTCAAGGGCGCCGGCATCAGCAGCATCCCGCTGACCGGCCAGGACGCCGAGCTCGCCGCCATCCAGCGGATCGTCGCCGGCACCCAGTCCGCCACGGTCTACAAGGCCTACAAGCCGGAGGCCGACACCGCCGCCGAGCTCGCGGTCAACCTGCTCCAGGGCAAGGACATCAAGTCCCTCGCCGACACCGAGGTCACCAGCGGCTCCGGCGACAAGGTCCAGGCGAAGCTCCTGACCCCGGTCTCGGTCACCGTGAAGAACATCAAGGACACGGTCGTCAAGGACGGTCTCTACACCGTCGCCCAGATCTGCACCGCCGACTACGCCGCCGCGTGCAAGAAGGCCGGCCTCCAGTAGTACCCGCCCAGCCCCGGGGCGAGTCCTTCGACGGACCCGCCCCGTAAGGCAGGCACCCAGAGCCTGTCCGGCGCCCGCACCGCCTTCATACCCCGCTGCGGGGCGGGCGCCGGACGGAAGCATGGCGGACGCAGCCGTTGCCAAGAGGCACCGGCCGCGCGCATGTTCGACTAGTAAATCCGTGCTCACGGCACAACTCGTCAGTCGAGAGCTACGAGCCTGAGTGTCCCGAGCACAACCCCTCCGCGCCTTACCCCAAGCGCGGCATCCCCGCCGGTCAGGCGGCGAAGGAGATGGTTCACGTGTCCGCTACGCCCGTGCTGGCGTTGCGCGGAGTCTCCAAGCGATTCGGTGCGGTGCAGGCCCTCACCGATGTCGAACTGGAGGTCCACGCCGGAGAAGTGGTCGCCCTGGTGGGCGACAACGGCGCCGGAAAGTCCACGCTGGTCAAGACGATCGCCGGTGTCCACCCCATCGATGAGGGCGTCATCGAGTGGGACGGCAGTCCGGTCAGCATCAACAAGCCGCACGACGCCCAGGGACTCGGCGTCGCGACGGTCTACCAGGACCTCGCCCTGTGCGACAACCTCGACGTGGTCGGCAACCTCTACCTCGGACGTGAGCTGCTGCGCCGCGGCGTCATCGACGAGGTCACGATGGAGCAGAAGGCCCGCGAGCTGCTGAGCACGCTGTCCATCCGCATCCCGAGCGTGCGCATCCCGATCGCGAGCCTGTCCGGCGGTCAGCGCCAGGTCGTCGCCATCGCGCGCGCCCTGATCGGCGACCCCAAGGTCGTGATCCTGGACGAGCCCACCGCCGCCCTCGGTGTCGAGCAGACCGCGCAGGTCCTCGACCTGGTCGAGCGGCTGCGCGAGCGCAACCTCGGCGTCATCCTCATCAGCCACAACATGGCGGACGTGAAGGCGGTCGCCGACACGGTCGCCGTGCTGCGTCTGGGCAGGAACAACGGCTCCTTCTCGGTGAAGGACACCAGTCAGGAAGAGATCATCTCCGCGATCACCGGTGCCACGGACAACGCCGTGACCCGTCGCGCGGGGCGTCGCAGCACGGAGGCCGCGAAGTGAGCGACACATCCAAGGTTTCCAAGGCGGACGCCGCGGCGGAGGACCAGACCACCGTCGCCCCGGCCGACGACCCCACCGCAGCGCCGGTCTCGGTCGTCGACCCCCGGCTCCTGGTCCGCGAAGAGGGCTTCAAGGGCTACTGGACCGAGTTCACGCGCAAGGTCAAGGGCGGTGAGCTGGGCTCGCTGCCGGTCGTGGTCGGCCTGATCGTCATCTGGACGATCTTCCAGCTCCAGAACGACCGCTTCCTGAGCGCCGACAACCTCTCCAACATCAGCTACTACCTGTCGGCCACCGGCATGCTCGCCATCGGCCTGGTGTTCGTGCTGCTGCTCGGCGAGATCGACCTGTCGGTCGGTTCGGTCAGCGGTCTGGCGTCGACCCTGTTCGCGGTCTACGTCGTCCAACACGGCATGAACCCGTGGCTGGCGCTGGTCCTGGCGGTGATCACCGGCATCGCCGTCGGTGCCCTGCAGGGCTGGTTCTTCGCCAAGATCGGGGTACCGGCGTTCGTCGTCACCCTGGCCGGCTTCCTCGGCTGGAACGGTCTGATGCTGTGGCTGCTGGGCTCCAGCGGCACCATCAACATCCCGTCCGACTCGGGTCCGGTCCACCTGCTGGGCCAGAACTCGTTCTTCATGGACCAGGCCATCATCGGCGCCTACCTGCTGGCCGGTCTCGGTGTCGTCCTGACCCTCGTCGGCAACTTCAGCGAGCAGCGGCGCCGCAAGGCCGCGGGCGTCCCGTTCCGGCCGACCAGCGAGATCCTGGTGCGCGTCGGCGCGCTCGCGGTGGCGTCCTTCGTCACGGCCGCCGTGCTGAACGACGCCGCGGGTGTCTCCAACGCCCTGGTGATCTTCCTGGCCGCGCTGGTGATCGTGGACTTCGTGCTGCGTCGTACGACCTACGGCCGCAAGGTCTTCGCGGTCGGCGGCGGCATCGAGGCGGCCCGTCGTGCCGGTATCAACGTGCCGATCATCCGCATCACCGTCTTCGCCATCTCCGGTGGCTTCGCGGCGATCGGCGGCATGTTCTTCGCCGGCCAGACCGCCAGCGCCACGCTGAGCGCCGGTGGCGGCAACACGCTGATGCTCGCCATCGCGGCGGCCGTCATCGGTGGTACGTCGCTGTTCGGCGGACGCGGCTCGGTGTGGTCCGCGCTCCTCGGCATGCTGGTGATCCAGTCGATCCAGACGGGTCTGGACCTGCTCAACATGAACCAGTCCATCCAGTACATGATCACCGGTGGTGTTCTGCTGGGCGCCGTCGTCATCGACTCGGTGTCGCGCAAGTCTCAGAAGGCCGCGGGTCGCGGCTGACGCCCCAGGGCACAGCCCCGCGGGTCGATGGTCCTGCCCGGTACCCACAAGGTGCCGGGCAGGACTGTTGTCGTAGAACATTAGACTCGACTCACCCGGCAAGCTCGATCAGCTCTAAGCAAGGAGGCACGGGTGCCGCTGCTGACCCGTATCAGGGGACCGCGTGATCTGGACCGGCTCAGCCTTGAGGAGCTGGACCAGCTGGCGGAGGAGATCAGGAGCTTCCTCGTCGGCGCCGTCTCCAAGACCGGCGGCCACCTCGGCCCCAACCTCGGTGTGGTCGAGCTGACCATCGCACTGCACCGGGTCTTCGACTCGCCCAAGGACCGGGTGCTCTTCGACACCGGCCACCAGTCCTACGTGCACAAGCTGCTCACCGGGCGCCACGACTTCTCGAAGCTGCGCTCCAAGGGCGGCCTGTCCGGCTACCCCTCGCGCGCCGAGTCCGAGCACGACGTCATCGAGAACAGCCACGCCTCCACGGTCCTCGGCTGGGCCGACGGCCTCGCCAAGGCCAACCAGGTGCTCAAACGGGACGACCACGTCGTCGCGGTCATCGGTGACGGTGCCCTGACCGGCGGTATGGCCTGGGAGGCGCTGAACAACATCGCCGACGCCAAGGACCGCCCGCT
The DNA here is from genome assembly GCF_003933965.1 of Streptomyces sp. RP5T. Lineage (GTDB taxonomy): Bacteria > Actinomycetota > Actinomycetes > Streptomycetales > Streptomycetaceae > Streptomyces. Next base: position 3,214 of record NZ_RSAJ01000116.1, on the reverse strand, counting down.
CGTCATCGTCGTCAACGACAACGAGCGCTCCTACGCGCCGACCATCGGCGGCCTCGCCAACCATCTGGCGACCCTGCGCACCACCGACGGCTACGAGCGCTTCCTGGCCCGCGGCAAGGACCTCCTGGAGCGCACCCCGGTCCTCGGCAGGCCCCTCTACGAGACCCTGCACGGCGCCAAGAAGGGCCTCAAGGACTTCATCGCGCCCCAGGGCATGTTCGAGGACCTCGGCCTGAAGTACGTCGGCCCCATCGACGGCCACGACATCGAGGCGCTGGAGTCGGCGCTGGCCCGCGCCAAGCGCTTCGGCGGCCCGGTGATCGTGCACTGCCTCACCGAGAAGGGCCGCGGCTACGAGCCCGCCGAGCAGGACGAGGCCGACCGCTTCCACGGCATCGGCCCGATCCACCCGGACACCGGCCTGCCCATCAAGGCCGCCGCCGCCAGCTGGACCTCCGTCTTCGGCGACGAGATGGTCAAGCTGGGCCACGAGCGCGAGGACGTCGTCGCCATCACCGCGGCCATGCTCCAGCCGGTGGGCCTGAAGAAGTTCGCGGACACCTTCCCGGACCGCATCTACGACGTCGGCATCGCCGAGCAGCACGCGGCCGTGTCCGCGGCCGGCCTCGCGACCGGCGGACTGCACCCCGTGTTCGCCGTCTACGCCACCTTCCTCAACCGCGCCTTCGACCAGGTCCTCATGGACGTCGCCCTGCACAAGTGCGGCGTGACCTTCGTGCTCGACCGGGCCGGCGTCACCGGCGACGACGGCGCCTCGCACAACGGCATGTGGGACATGTCGATGCTCCAGGTCGTGCCCACGCTCCGGCTCGCCGCCCCGCGCGACGCCGAGCAGCTGCGCGCCCAGCTCCGCGAGGCCGTCCAGGTGGACGACGCGCCGACCGTGGTCCGCTACTCCAAGGGCGTCGTCGGCCCCGCCGTACCCGCCGTGGGCACGGTGGGCGCCATGGACGTGCTGCGCGAGCCCGGCACCGACACCCCGGACGTCCTCCTGGTCTCCGTGGGCGCGCTCGCCCCCATGTGCCTGGAGATCGCCGCCCTGCTGGACCAGCAGGGGATCTCCACCACCGTGGTCGACCCGCGCTGGGTCAAGCCCGTCGACGAGGCCATGGCCCCGCTCGCCGAGCGGCACCGCGTGGTCGTCACTGTCGAGGACAACTCCCGCGTCGGCGGCGTCGGCTCGGCGATCGCCCAGGCCCTGCGCGACGCGGGCGTCGACGTCCCGCTGCGCGACTTCGGCATCCCGCCGCGCTTCCTGGACCACGCCTCCCGCGCCGAGATCATGGCGGAGATCGGGCTGACCGCGCCCGACATCGCCCGCCAGGTCACCGGTCTGGTCTCCAAGCTCGACGGCCGCTACGACGACGCCCGGGCCCAGGTGGAGTCGGCCCGCGACTAGACGCACCCGAACGGGCCGGTCGTACCACTCTTGGCAGTGGTGCGACCGGCCCGTTCGCGTGAATCCGGCCGCGTCGGGGCATACGACCCACGTCCCCTCTCGATCATGTCGAGGACGACACAGCGTGGGAGGTCCCCGTGAGCAGCACCCTCTTCCGGACGAAGAAGGTCGAGCAGTCCATCCTCGATACCGAGGAGCCAGAGCACGCGCTCAAGAAGTCCTTGTCCGCGCTGGATCTGACCGTCTTCGGCGTCGGCGTCATCATCGGCACCGGCATCTTCGTCCTGACCGGCACCGTCGCCAAGAACAACGCCGGCCCGGCGGTCGCCCTGGCCTTCGTGGTCGCCGGCGTCGTCTGCGCGCTCGCCGCGCTCTGCTACGCCGAGTTCGCATCCACCGTCCCGGTGGCCGGATCGGCGTACACCTTCAGTTACGCCTCCCTCGGCGAACTGCCCGCCTGGATCATCGGCTGGGACCTGGTCCTGGAATTCGCGCTGGGCACGGCGGTGGTGTCCGTCGGCTGGTCCGGCTACATCGCCTCGCTGCTGGACAACGCGGGCTGGCATCTGCCGGCCGCGCTCGGCAGCCGCGACGGGGCCGACGGGTTCGGCTTCGACATCCTGGCTGCCGCGCTCGTCCTGGTGCTCACCGCCATCCTCGTGCTCGGCACCAAGCTCTCCGCGCGCGTGACCTCGATCGTCGTGGCCATCAAGGTGACCGTCGTCCTGACCGTGATCATCGCCGGTGCGTTCTTCGTCAAGGGCGACAACTACGACCCGTTCGTCCCGAAGGCGCAGGACGTGCCGGCCGGTGACAGTCTCCAGTCGCCGCTGATCCAGCTGATGTTCGGCTGGGCGCCCTCCAACTTCGGCGTGATGGGCATCTTCACCGCCGCCTCCGTCGTCTTCTTCGCCTTCATCGGCTTCGACGTGGTCGCCACGGCCGCCGAGGAGACCAGGAACCCGCAGCGCGACATGCCCCGCGGCATCCTCGGCTCCCTCCTCATCTGCACGACCCTCTACGTGGCCGTGTCGATCGTGGTGACCGGCATGCAGAAGTACACGGACCTGTCCGTCACGGCCCCCCTCGCCGACGCCTTCAAGGCCACCGGGCACCCCTGGTTCGCGGGCTTCATCAGCTTCGGCGCCGCGGTCGGTCTCACGACCGTGTGCATGATCCTGCTCCTGGGCCAGACGCGGGTCTTCTTCGCCATGAGCCGCGACGGACTGCTGCCCACGTTCTTCTCCCACGTCCACCCGAAGTTCCGCACCCCGCACCGCCCGACGATCCTGCTCGGCGTGATCATCGCGATCGTCGCCGGCTTCACACCGCTGAGCGAACTCGCCGAACTGGTCAACATCGGCACCCTGTTCGCGTTCGTGGTGGTCGCCATCGGCGTGATCATCCTGCGCAAGTCCCGCCCCGACCTGCCCCGGGCCTTCCGCACCCCCTGGGTGCCGGTCATCCCGATCCTGTCGGTGGCGGCGTCCCTCTGGCTGATGCTCAACCTGCCGGCGGAGACCTGGCTGCGGTTCGCGATCTGGATGGTGATCGGCTTCGCGGTGTACTTCCTGTACGGGCGCCCGCACAGCCGCTTGAACCAGCGGGCCGAGACGGAGTAAGCCAAGGGGTTCGTCGTCGGCTGCGGGTGCGTTGTGGCTTGTCGCGCAGTTCCCCGCGCCCCTGGGTGCGTCACCGCTGGGCATGCCCGGACGGCACCCACTCAGGGGCGCGGGGAACTGCGCGATCGGCCCCCACCGGCCCGCAGCCGAACGGCGACGCTCAGGGACGTAC